>NZ_QGKS01000261.1 GCF_003172935.1 Micromonospora sicca
CGCCGGCAGCAGTGGACGGACAAGTCCGGTCAAAGGCACAAAAAGCCAGTCAGGCCAAGAGTCACGCCCACCGCTGCCAACTGTCAGCTCACCACTGCTGAACCGACCCCGCCATGCTCACAGTCAGCCCAGCTTGGGTGCCGCGCGGGAGATGATCGCGGCGAAGTCGACACCGCTCGGCAGCGTGCCGAATGCCTGACCGTGGTCGCCCCCGAGCCGGGAGGCGCAGAAGGCGTCGGCGATGGCGGGGTGGCCGTGCCGCACCAGCAGCGAGCCTTGCAGGACCAGTGCGAGCCGTTCGACGATGCGGCGGGCCCGTAGTTCGAGGTCGCCGTGGTCGGACAGGTCAACCTGCACCTGGCGTAGCGCGGCGTCGAGCCGCGCGTCGGCGCCGGCGGCGGCCGCCACCTCGGCCCGGAACGCCTCCATGACCTGGGATTCCCTGGTGAGAGCGCGCAGTACGTCCAGCGCGGCGACGTTGCCGGAGCCCTCCCAGATCGAGTTCAGTGGCGACTCGCGGAACAGCCGCGGCATGCCCGACTCCTCGACATAGCCGTTGCCGCCCAGGCATTCGAGGGCCTCGGCGGCGTGCGCCGGCCAGCGCTTGCAGACCCAGTACTTGCCGACGGCGAGGGCGAGCCGTTTGAACGCGGACTCGCCGGCGTCGCCGCGCGCCGATCGGTCGGTCGCTCCGGCGAGCCGCATCATGAGGACGGTGGCAGCCTCGGACTCGACCGCGAGGTCGGCGAGCACGTTGCGCATCAGCGGCTGGTCGACGAGGTACCGGTCGAAGGTCCGCCGGTGGGTGGCGTGGTGGGCGGCGGTGATCACGCCTTGGCGCATCCCGGCCGCGGCGCCGATGACGCAGTCGAGGCGAGTCAGGTTGACCATGTCGATGATGGTGCGCACGCCGCGGCCCTCGTCTCCGACGCGCCAGGCGACCGCGTGCTCGTACTCGACCTCGGCCGAGGCGTTGGACCGGTTGCCGAGTTTGTCCTTGAGGCGCATCAGCCGCATCGGGTTGCGCGTGCCGTCCGGCAGGACACGCGGGACGAGGAAGCAGGTGAGTCCGCCCGGCGCCTGGGCGAGGGTGAGGAAGATGTCGCACATCGGCGCCGACGTGAACCACTTGTGCCCGAGAAGCCGATAGGTGCCGTCCGGCTCGGGGCGGGCGGTGGTGGTGTTGGCGCGCACGTCCGAGCCGCCCTGCTTCTCCGTCATCGACATGCCGGCCAGCAGCCCCTGCTTGGTCAGCGGCGGACGCAGCCCGAAGTCGTACGCCCTGGCGGTGAGCAGCGGCTCGTACTGCGCGGCCAGCTCCGGGTTGTGCCGCAGCGCCGGCACGGCCGCGTAGGTCATCGAGACCGGGCAGCCGTGGCCGGCGTCGGGGCGCCAGGTGTAGAACTTGGCCGCCCGGGCCACGTGTGCGCCCGGCCGGTGGTCCGCCCACGGTGCGGCGTGCAGGCCGTGCGTGACCGCGGTGCGCATCAGCTCGTGCCAGGCCGGGTGGAACTCGACCTCGTCGATCCGGTGGCCGTAGCGGTCGTGGGTGCGCAGGACCGGCGGGTGTTCGTTCGCCAGCCGCCCGTACTCGATCGCCTGCTCGCTGCCGCCGATCCGGCCGAGCTCGTGCAGCTCGGCGGCGGCCCAGCCGGCGCCCTCCCGCTCGAGCCCGTCGAGCAGTGGCGGGTCGTCCGCCGCGTCGTAGCCGGTCAGCGGGGGAACCTGGTTGAAGACCTCGTGTGTCGTCACGGCGATACTCCAAGCGCGCGGTGGATGAACGTGATCAGGCTGGGGATGGTGCTCGGGCCGGCGACCCCGGCGGCCAGCGGACCGACCATGGCCTCGGCCAGGGCGCCGACCAGAGCCGTCGCGGTCAGCTCCGGGTCCTGCGGAGGTAGTTCACCGCTCGCCACACCGGCCGCGACGTACCCGGCGATCAGCTCGGCGTATCCACGGCGGAACACGAGCCGCTGGGCGTCGACCGCCGGGTCGACCGGCTCGGCGAGCAGGGCGTACGCCAACCGCGGGGACTGCAGCGCGCGACCGGAGAACGTCTCGATGACGGCTGACACGCGCTCGGCGACGGCGGTCTTCAGCGCTGCGGCGCGCGCGACCGCGTCCATCTCGCGCTGGGAGGCTGTGCGAAACACCTCGGCGAACAGGTCGGCCTTGGTGGGGAAGTGGCGGTAGACGCTGCCGGTCGCCACACCGGCCCGCTCTGCGACGGCGGCTACCGAGCAGCCGGCGTATCCGTGCCCGGCCATGATCTCCAGTGCGGCGGCAATGATCCGCTCCCGGGAGGCGGTCAGCCGAGCTTTCACGCGCTCGGTGCTCCGGTAGGCCACGCAAAGAATTGAAGCATCATTCAGTCCTTGGCGGCAAGGTGGCGACCACCCCGGATCGGACATCGTCTCCTCGAAGTACGGCAGCCGAGTGGCCCCGTCCGGGGCTCCCGGAGGAGTCGGGCACAGCCTTTCCAGGTGCGGTTGCGTGGCGAGTGCCGGGTTTACCGAGCGGAACGGTTGCAGCTTGGTCTAGCGCCCCGTCGTGATCTTGGTACGGCTCGTCAGATCAGGTACCGTCGCCTGTCACACCGTCTTTGCACCAACCCTGGCTGCCCGTCATATGGGGGCTGAATTCGGAGGGACATAGCCGTGAGGTTCGATAGCGCAGTCCGCAAGGCCGGCCTCGTCGTGGCGATCGCCGCCCTCGCGGTGAGCGCGGGATGCGCCAAGAAGGACGAGGGCGAGGTCCAGGCGGGCGGGGTCAAGCTCATCGAGAAGGGCAAGCTGACCGTCTGCACCCACCTGCCGTACGCGCCGTTCCAGTCCAAGGATTCCAGCGGCAAGGTGGTCGGGTTCGACGTCGACGTGATGGACCTGGTCGCCAAGGAACTCGGCGTCGAACAGACGATCGTCGACACGCCGTTCGAGGGGATCAAGTCCGGCCAGGACCTGAACACGGGCAAGTGTGACGCCGCGGCTGCCGGCATGACGATCACCGAGGAGCGGCAGAAGGTGATGAACTTCTCCGATCCCTACTTCGACGCAACCCAGGCGATGTTGGTCAAGACCGGCAAGCCGTACAAGTCGCTCGACGACCTCAAGGGCAAGAAGCTCGGCGTCCAGGCTGCGACGACTGGCCGTGACTACGCCAAGAAGCTCGCCGACGAGAAGGGCCTGCAGCTCGTCGAGTTCGAGGACCTCGCCGCCGAGCAGCAGGCCCTGGCCAACGGCCAGATCGAGGCCGCCATCAACGACCTGCCGGTCTGGACCGAGTACATCAAGGAGCACTCGGGCGGGTTCGAGGTGGCGGCCGAGTTCGACACCGGAGAGCAGTACGGGTTCTCGGTGAAGAAGGACGGCAACCCGGAACTGCTCAAGAAGATCAATGAGGTGCTGGCCAAGGCCAAGCAGGACGGCACGTACGACAAGATCTACGAGAAGTGGATCGGCAAGCAGCCGAACAAGTGATCGAACCTTGTAGCAGCAGGGCGCGCGCCTGGCGCGCGCCCTGCGCGTCGGCAACCTCCGCCCAGTCAAGGAGAGTCGAACGGTGAAGCTGCGACGCCGCCAGCGAGAGCGGCTGTCCCTCTGGCTCCAGTACCTGGCCTTTGTCGCCATCATCGCCGTGGTGATCTTTGCCGCGGACTGGGGCAGGCTGAGCGAGGCGTTCTTCCGGGTCGACATCATCGAGTCGATGTTCCCGACGATCATCACCGTTGCGCTCCGCAACACGATCCTGTACACGCTGGGTGCGTTCGCCTTCGGCCTCGTGTTCGGCACCGTCCTCGCGTTGATGCGGCTGTCCCGGGTGGCTCCGTACCGCTGGGTGGCGACGGCGTACATCGAACTGTTCCGCGGTCTGCCCGCGCTGCTGGTGCTCTTCCTCGTGGGATACGGCATTCCCATCGCCTTCCCGGAGCGGGAGATTCCGGGCGGCGTGTTCGGATCGATCGCGATCGGTCTCGGGTTGACCGCCGCGGCGTACATGGCCGAGACCATCCGGGCCGGCATCCAGGCCGTGCCGAAGGGGCAGATGGAGGCGGCGCGCACCCTCGGCATGTCGCACTTCACCGCGATGCGCACCATCGTCATCCCGCAGGCGTTCCGGATCGTGATCCCGCCGCTGACGAACGAGCTCATTCTGCTGACCAAGGACTCGTCGCTCGCCTACGTGCTCGGCGTGACGGCGCAGACCATCGAGGTCACGAAGTTCGGTCGGGACACGCTGAACGACCGGGTGAACGCCACCCCGCTGCTGGTGGCCGGCCTCACCTACCTGATCATCACCCTGCCCCTGTCCCAGGTGGTACGTCGCCTCGAACTCCGCTACGCCAAGGCTCGGTGACCCACATGACCACTCCTCAAACCCAGCCCGCCGTCGAGATCCGCGACCTGCACAAGTCCTTCGGGTCGCTCGAAGTGCTCAAGGGCATCGACTTCGAGGTCGGCCACGGCGAAGTGGTGTGCGTCATCGGGCCGTCCGGGTCCGGCAAATCGACCCTGCTGCGCTGCGTCAACCTGTTGGAGGAGCCGACCGCCGGCAAGATCTGGGTGAACGGGACCGAGATGACCGACCCGGATGTCGAGATCGACTCGGTCCGCCGCGGCATCGGCATGGTCTTCCAGTCGTTCAACCTCTTCCCGCATCTGACCGTGCTGGACAACCTCACCATCGCCCAGCGCCGGGTGCTCCGGCGTGGCCGCGCCGAAGCCGAGCGGATCGCGCGGGGCAACCTGGAGCGGGTCGGCCTGACCGACAAGGCCGACGCGTTCCCGGCGCAGCTCTCCGGCGGGCAGCAGCAGCGGGCGGCGATCGCCCGATCGCTGTCGATGGACCCCAAGCTGATGCTCTTCGACGAGCCGACCTCCGCGCTCGATCCGGAACTGGTCGGCGACGTGCTCACCGTCATGCGCCAGCTGGCCGAGGACGGCATGACGATGCTGGTGGTCACCCACGAGATGGCGTTCGCGCGGGACGTCGCCGACCGGGTCGTGTTCATGGACGGCGGCGTGGTGGTCGAGCAGGGGCCGCCCCAGGAGGTACTCGGCGCGCCGCGGCACGAACGGACCCGCTCGTTCCTCTCCCGGGTCCTCGACCCGACCCATGTCGCGCAGCTCGGTCAGCCCGACCAGTCCGCCGAGTCACCGGAGCCGCCCCGGCTGCCGGCCGACGACCGCCACAACCTCTGACAGCCGCCCATCCTGAATCATGGACGCCGTTTGAAGCGTGTGGCGGCGATCGCCAGGCAGGCTGTGGGCGTTCAGCAGCATGCCGATCATCGCTCCGTCGGTCAGGATGCAGCTGCGCCGTTGCGCCCCGCCCGGTTCGGACGGGGCGCGTCGTCGCCGCTCATGCCGTCACCAGCAGCTCTCATCCAGGCTCGGCGGACATGCCGATGGCCGCGGCGCCGACGATGGCCTTGTCACCGTCGTGCTGCACGTAGCCGACCACCGAGGCTTGTTGAGGATCAAGGTCTGGCGACACCTCCAGTTCCACCCGCCCACGCTCGGCGTCCAGACCCAACGACGTGAAGCCGCGCACCACGTTGTCCTGCCGCAGCGTCCGCCCGGCGTTCTCACCCCGGGCGACCTCGCTTTCCAGGCCACGCTCCACGATCGCCACGTTCAACACCGCCCGCTCCGGCGGCCGCTCGGTCCGGTAGTCCACCACCACCCGGTGCCCGCCGCCCGTGCCCCCGGCGGCGTCCTCGACCGACAGTGCGAGCGGCGTGGTGGCCACCACCGTCAGGGCGGACGCGATCGCGGTCGCCGCCCGCCGACGGTCGGAACCGACGAACTCGACGGTGCCGTTGACGACCATCTGCGGGGTGTACAACTGCCCGGAGCCGAAGGCGCGCGCGTACGCCTGCTGCCGCGCGCTGTACGCCACGTCGGCGAATTGGTCGGGCCAGCCCAGGTAGTCCCAGTAGTCGACGTGAAAGCCGAGGGCGAACACGGGTTGTCCCCGCTTCCGGGCGTCGCGCTCGATCTCGGTCAGCACTTCCTCCGCAGGAGGACAGCTCGAGCAGCCCTGGGAGGTGAACAGCTCCACGACGGCGAAGCCGCCCGTCGGCGCGACGTCATGCGGCTGCAGCGGCGACTCCGGCGGACGGGCACGATTCGACCCGCTGCGCGATGGGTCCGTCATGGCGCGTCTCCTCCGTAAGTCCTGCTGGCGGATCTCCGATTCCCGTTACGGCCGCGACCATGCGTGATAGTCGCCGCGCGCCGGCGGTTGGCGACGCGCCCCTTTTCACAACCATCGCGCCGCCTTGACCGTGCGGCGTTGCTACTACCGGGGGCTCAGCCTCTGACCTCGATGCGCCGCGATTCGGTCTTATGCGCCTTTTGCCGAGCCGCCGGCCTGGGCGGAGCGGCCGTGGGACCGATGCCAGACAGGTCCAGGTCGGCTGGCGCCCGGCGGTGGATGGGCTCCGACCTACGAGGGGAGCGCCCTCAGACGTCAAGCTGCGGGAGCCGTGCTTGGATGGTCGGGTGGAGTTCACCGTGACAGACGCGCCAGGGCGGGAGCGGTTCGAGGCACGGGACCAGGCGGGCGCGGTGGCAGGGGTGGTCACCTACCAACTGACCGGCAACATCATCGTCTACACCCACACCGATGTCGATCCGGAGTTCGAGGGCAGGGGCCTCGAATCGACCCTCGCTCGTGCGGTGATGGACGACGCGCGGGCCAAGGGCCGGCTCGTGGTGCCAATCTGCCCCTTCCTCGGCGAGTGGCTGGGTAAGCACCCGGAGTACGACGATGTCGTGGCCCGATCGACTCGAAAGCTCAAGTAGCCGCCGAGCTATCGTGATTGGCGGGCCGCGCTGGCCAGCGTCCGGCCAACCAGGTCGGCGAGCGCCTTCTCGATGTTCTTGGCACTGCCGCTGGTGCCAGCGACCGGTTCACTCGTACTGCTCGGCGGGCGGGCTGATCTTCTGCCAAATGTCGACCTCGAGGTAGGGGATGTCGGAGTCGTTGACCGGATCCTTGGCGGTGTGCGGGATCCACCGACCCTGTACCTGCACCCACGTGTCGGACGCCAGTCGGGGCACGTCGCCGCGAAGGCCGATCTTGATGGGTACGCCGTCGGCGGCGCAGCAGGCGAGGATGATGCGGGCGAGCATCGGCTGGCCGTCCGGTCCGGTGGCGATGAAGCCGGTGAGCTGGATCTCGCGGTCCCGGAGGGTGCGGCCGGAGTCGTAGACGGCGCGGTAGCCGTACTCGAGCAGGGTGAGCTTCGCCGGGTCGCCCGGCGGCAGTGGCGGGTAGGCCGTGTCCTCGATGCTGGTCAGGGCGGAGCCCGCGCGGGCGGCGGTGTCCGCGCCGAGAGCCGGTGGCACGATCATGAGGAGTCCGAAGGCGGGGAGTAGCAGCAGCCAGCCCACGACCGGTCCGCCGTGGGCGTGGCCGTGGTCGTCGTCGTCCGGGTGGTCTGCCGGCCGGTGCATGTCGCGCAGCTCGTAGATCAATGTCATCACCGCGGTGGTGACCAGGAGCAGGCCGGCGGCGATCAGGAAGGGCCGCAGGCCCTGCTTGACGTAGCGCAGGTAGACGTCGGTCCAGGTGGCGCGCAGTACGGCACCGCCGAGGAGCATCACCACCAGGGCCTGGGCGCCTCGGTTCACCAGATCACCGTCCCGAGTCCGGCCGCGACCAGCACGGCGAGGCCGAAGGTCGCCGGCGCGAAGCGGGCGGCGAAGCGCCGGCCGAAGATGCCGGTCTGCATGGAGATGAGCTTCAGGTCGACCATCGGGCCGACCACGAGGAACGCCAGCCGGGCGGTCAGGGAGAACTGGGACAGCGACGCGGCGACGAACGCGTCAGCCTCGGAGCAGATCGACAGCAGTACGGCGAGCACGGCCAGGGCGAGCACGGACAGCACCGGGTGCTTCGCCAGCTCGTGGAGAAAGGTCTGGGGCACGGCGACATTGATGGTCGCGGCGGCCATCGCCCCGAGGACGAGGAAGCCGCCAGCGTGAACGATGTCGTGCCGGCACGCGGCCCAGAACGCCGCCATCCGGGGCAGACCGTCGAGGTGGGCGCGAGATGGCAGGCGGATCCACTCGGCGCGGCCGAGTCGCAGCCACAACCAGCCCATCAGCATCGCGACGACCAGGCTGGCGCCGGCGCGGGCGGCGACCATCTCCGGGTTCTTCGGGAAGGCCACGGCGGTCGCGGTGAGCACGATCGGGTTGATCGCCGGTGCGGCGAGCAGAAACGCCAGGGCGGCGGCGGGGGTCACGCCGCGGCGGATCAGGGAGCCGGCGATCGGCACGGAGCCGCACTCGCAGCCGGGAAGCACCACGCCGGCGACGCCGGCGACGGGAACCGCGAGCGCCGGGTGGCGGGGCAGGGCCCGGGCCCAGATCGACCGGGGTACGAACACTGCGATGACGGCCGAGAGGACCACGCCGAAGACGAGGAACGGCACGGCCTGCACCATCACCGACACGAACACGGTCAGCCAGGTCTGCAGACGCGGGTCGGCCATCAGGCCGCCGAGCTGCCGATGCAGGACGCCGATGAGGATGAGGACCACGAAGAGCACCTCGACGGAGCCGATCCGCCGGTCGCGCGGCGGTGGCGCCGGACCAGCGCCCGCGGGTGGCGCGGCCTGCTCAGGCGCAGCCGGTGCGACGGACTCGGGGACCACTTCCGCAGTGGCGGCAGGATCGGTCGTGCTCACCGCGATCACCTACTCCGACGTCGACGAGTGCATCCTAGAGTGATTGTTCGGCGACGGAAGGTGGGCGCGGCGAGGCCGGCTCCAGTTTGGGAGACGAGCACGAGGCTTCGACGAACGTCCGTTTGCGGATCCGCCAGCGAGCGCCCACGCAAGCTGGCTCCTCGTAGGCCTTCGCCCCGCCATCGCCGAGGGCGCCGAGGTGGTCGGGAGAGTCTGGAATGACGGACGGTTCGACGGCCCTCGGGCCCGATATCCACCGCTGGCGTTCGCAGTGTTGGTCAAGTTCGCGGGTTTACCCCGGCTGAGCTGCTCATCAGGTCATGATGACTCGGTGCCGGTTGAGTCACGGTGCAGCGAGCGAAGGAGCGGACGTGCAGGACGTGACGGCGGACCCGACGGTCAGCGGCACGGGGATGCCCGGCTTGGCCGAGATGGTGTGGGAGAACGCCCGAAAGGCCCCTGACGCTGTGCAATTCGTCCGCCCGGATCCGGTTCCCCGGTCATGGCCGGCGAGTCGGTCAGTGCAGGGCGGTCCGGTGCCGGTGACCTGTCTGCAGTTCCGCGACGATGTCCTCAGCATCGCGCGCGGATTCATCGCGGCCGGTGTGGGTCACGGCGACAGGGTGGGGCTGATGAGCCGCACCCGCTACGAGTGGACCCTCGTCGACTACGCCCTGTGGTCCATCGGGGCGATCACCGTTCCCGTCTATGACACCTCCAGCGCCGATCAGGTGGAGTGGATCCTGTCGGATTCGGGTGCGGTGGCGTGTGTGGTCGAGACCAGCGGGCAAGGCGCGCTGCTCGCCGGCCTGCATGACAGGCTCCCTGCCCTGGGCCGAATCTGGCAGATCGACGCCGGGGACCTGATCGGCCTGGCGGGTGCCGGCCGCATGGTCGACGACATGCAGGTCGAGGCCCGGCGTCGGGCGGTGTCGGGCGGTGACCTGGCCAGCATCGTCTACACCAGCGGCACGACGGGCCGTCCAAAGGGCTGCGTGCTGACCCACCACAACATTCTCTGCGACGTCAGGGGTGCCGCCGCGGTGCTGCCGGATTTGTTGCGTCCAGGTGCGTCGACAGTGCTGTTTCTGCCGCTGGCGCACGCGTTCGCCCGGCTCATTCAAGTTGGGATGGTGTACAGGCGGGCGACCATGGTGCACAGCGCCACCGCTGCCGGGGTGCTGGACCAGCTGCGGAAGTACCGCCCGACGTTCATCCTCGCGGTACCCCGGGTGTTCGAGAAGATGTACAACCAGGCCCGGCGCAAAGCCGAAGACGCGCACCGGGGACGGCTGTTCTCCGTCGTCGATGCCGTGGCCGTGCGGTACAGCCGGGCGATGGACACGCCGCGGGGCCCGGGAGTGCTGTGGCGGGTGGCGCGCGCGGTGTGTGATGTCGTGGCGTACCGCAGGTTGCGCGCCGCGATTGGCGGACAATGCCGTACGGCGATCGTGGGTGGGGCGCCACTGGGGGAGCGGCTCGGGCATTTCTTTCGCGGCGCCGGCATCACCCCGCTGGAGGGGTACGGGCTGACCGAGACGTCCCCGGCGGTGACGGCGAACAGGCCCTCGGCGATGAAGATCGGCACGGTCGGCCGCCCGTTGCCGGGCGTGGAGGTCCGCATCGCCGACGACGGCGAGGTTCTCGTCCGCGGGGACGTCGTTTTCGCCGGGTACTGGAACAACCCCGAGGCCACGAACGACACGTTGACCGCAGACGGATGGCTGCGCACCGGTGATCTCGGCAGTCTCGACGACGAGGGTTTCCTGCGCATCACCGGACGCAGAAAGGAGATCATCGTGACCGCGACGGGGAACAATCTCGCCCCTGCGCCGATCGAGGAGAAGATCCGCACGCACCCGCTGATCAGCCAGAGCATGCTCGTCGGCGACGACCGCCCCTATGTCGCGGCGCTGGTCACCATCGACCCCCAGGCGTGGTCGCGGTGGCGGGTCAGACACGGCCACCCGGACGCACAGGTCGCCGAGCTGCAGGACAACGCTGAGCTGCGTGCGGCGGTCCAGGGTGCCGTGGACAGCGCCAACCAGACGGTGTCCAAGGCCGAACAGGTCAAGACCTTCCGCATCCTGCCGCGGGACCTCACCGAAGCCGACGGAGAACTCACCCCTACTTTGAAGATCAGGCGAGAGGTTGTGCAGCGCCACTTCGCCGACGATGTCGAAGCGCTCTACCGCGGGCACTGACGCCTGCCCACCGACCCACGCCGGAGGCGGATGGCTGTGCCAGTCGTGCCGGAGGGACTCGTTACCCCCGATGTGGTTGACGGCCGGGTAGTGAGGCCAGTGGTGGTGGAGGAGCCTGGTAGCGGCATCCGGCGGCTTGCCGCGGGCTCCTCCACCCGTGGGATTCGGCGAGAGGCGTCGGTTGCTGTTGTCTCGCTGCGGTAACCCCGTGCGCCCTGTGCGAATGCCGAGCACATCATCTGGTTCAGGCCCCGCGTCTGCCTTCGGTGAGGGCCCCGGCGCCGTTCCGGCTCGTTGCTTGTTCAGAATCGTCGTCCGGTGTGCGGCTGCGTCCGAGGGCATCGATCTTGCCCCATCGCCCGGGGATGTCGAGGAGTTCGACTCGTCCAATGCCGGCGGGTACCTCTGGATCGATGATGAGGTGTTCGTCGTGTGGTTCGAGGCCGAGCATGACGCGCAGCAGCAAGAGGGGAGTCCCGGCCGACCAGGCCTGGGGACTGCATGCCGTCGGGTACTGCACGGGAGATCTGGTGCGGACTCGTGGGTAGCCGGCAAAGGCTTCGGGTAGCCGGCCCTGAAAGTGCCGGGCGGCGTCGAACATGGCCTCACAGATTGTTGCGGCCTCTCGGCGGTAGCCGTAGCGCCACAGGCCCCAGGCGATGATGGAGTTGTCGAAGGGCCAAACCGTGCCGACGTGGTAGCCGACGGGGTTGTAGCGGGCGCAGTCGGTGGCGAGGGTGCGCACACCCCAGCCGGAGAACAGGCGGTCGCCGAGGAGGAGCTCGGCGATCCTACCGGCCCGGGACTCGTCGACGATGCCGCTCCACAGAAGGTGGCCGATGTTGGAGGACAGGGCGTCGACCTGGCCGCCGTCGGCGTCGAGGGCGAGCGCGTAGTACTCGCCGTCGGCTATCCAGAACTCGCGATTGAACCGGTCTTTGAGCTCGGCGGCTTCCCGCTCCAGCCGCTCGGCGAAGGCGGGATCGTTCCAGTACAGGCGGGCCAGACGGGCCCCCCGCATCTTGGCGTCGTACGCATAGCCCTGCTGCTCGCAGGTGGCCCGCGGAAACGGCGGTAGTCGGCCGTCGCGATAGGAAATGGAATCCCAGGAGTCTTTCCAGCACTGGTTGGCCAGGCCGGTGTCAGGATTGCGGGTCTGGTACCAGATGTAGCCGGTGTCGAGCAGGTCGCCGTAGGTGTCGATCCAGGACAAGGCTGCGCGGGCTTCGAACTCGTAGGCGCGTACGAGGGTGTCGTCGCCGGTCCACCGCTCGTATTCGTCGAGCAGGATCACGAACAGCGGGGTGCTGTCCGCAGCGCCGTAGTACGGCGAGTGTGATTGTTCGGCGAACCCCGCGGACTCGCCATAGCGCAGCTCGTGAAGGATCTTGCCCGGTTCCTCGTCGCGGAAGTCGTCGATCCGGCTGCCCTGCCCGTAGGCAAGGGTGCCGAGGGTGGTCGGGGTCAGCTGCGGGGTGAACGGTAGAGCCTGCAGGCAGGTGAAGATGCTGTCGCGCCCGAAGACGGTCATGAACCACGGCAGCCCGGCGGCGACCAGTTCTGCCGCCATCGTGATCGACGAGTAGCGCAGCGCCGCCAGGTCCGCCAAACTGCGCCTGTAGGTGGAGACGATGTCCAGGCTGTCACACGACAGCCGTGGGGCTGCTGCCATCCATTCGCGTAGTTGCTCGTCGAGCTCGTCTGGATTACGCACGTGGCGCAGTTCAAGGCTGTCGCGGAAGTCCCGCTCGTGTGCACCGAGCACCAGGGTTTGCACGCGCAGCTGTGTCTGCCATTCAGACTGGCCCGGAACACGGATGCGGAAGGTCATCCCACCGGAGTCGATCTGCGCGTCGGCCGAGGTGGAGATCACCGTCTCTCGGTGGAACCGGTCCCGGCGGTAGCGCAGCCGTAGCTTTTTCTCCTCCACGGTGGCCGACACAGTCGCCTTCTTGCTCTGCGGATTCTTGATCTCGAAGATATCCGCGAAGTCGGACGCCATGTCCAGCCGAACCGTCAGGTCCACCTCGTGATCGGCGTGGTTGAGGACCGCGAGGTCCTCGGTGAAACTGCCGCCAATCGTGCGGTTCCGGATGACGGACACCTTCGCGTCGACGTAGTGGGTCGGCTCTCCGGGAACGAGGAAGAACCGGGTCTCGAAGTACCGGACGTCGTCGACGGACAGCGCGTGCAACCGCTCCCCGTTGATGCTCAACCGCCAGTTGGACAAGAACCGGGTGTCATAGGAGAACAGGCCTGTCGGCACCTTACGTGAGGCGTCGATGTCTCCCGTGTCGTCGCAGACCAGGAAGGTGTTGCCGTCCAGCATGCTGATAGGTCTGCCCATGGCACTCACGAGATCCGTGTCTGCAGGCGCTCCCGCCATGCCTGCCCGTGCAGTGCATGCTGTCGCGCCACCTCCCGCGGGTCGCGGGTGCCAGCGGGCGACGGAAAGAACCGGCGGAAGGCCAGGATCAAGCGGGTGTCCCCGGCGAATGTTGCCTCGTTGCGGAGCAGCGCGGCTATTGCCGACTGGTCCCCGCACACCAAGCGCTCGAGCAAGCGGTGAGTGGTGGTCAGCACCGCGTCGGCGGGCCTGCTGTCGCGGGTCACCAACACCCTGTCCGCCGCCGTCATGTCCACATACCAGTGGCTGGTGCAGTCCTGGTCGACAAGATCAATACGGAGCGTCCCGTGAACCCGTGGCGGCAACAGTGAGCGACCTCGCGGCCCCAGACCGACGAAGAATTCAGCGATCGCACTCATGCCCGCCCCCCAAGCGCGAGTTTATGCAGGCATGGATGCGTGTTCAGGTGTTTGCGAAACGTGAGGCAGATGCACACCTGAGTCTGGGCCGAGCTGTTCGTCCGGTCGTGGACCTGCCTGTGCGGGGCGGTGCACGACCGGGACGTCAACCCAGCGATCAACATACTCGCCCGGGGGACGCTGGGAGGGAGCCTCCGCCCCTCAGGGCGGAGAGAACGTCAAGGCGTTGCGAGGCCGAGGCTGATCGTCCTGGTCAAGGTGGCGTTGTCGTCGTCGCCGTCCAACGACCAGGCCATGGCTCCGGCCAGGCCGGCCCGCCGGATGTACAGCGTCTTCTGCAGCACGACCGCCGGATCGTCGTAGGTCCAGAACGTGGTGCCGTCGAAAAGCCAGGCGTGCCCGGCACGCAGGTCGCGATGGACGGTGAAGCTATTGCCCGCCAGGGTCTTGAGCTGCCGGTAGTCCTCGTACCCGGCGTCGAAGGTGGCCGGCGCGGGCCCGGCCGCGGGCTGGAACAGGCCGTTTCCACCACCGGTGACGCCGGTCCAGCCCCGACCGTAGTACGGGATGCCGAGGACCAGCTTGTCGCGCGGTGCACCCCGGGCGATCCAGCCGTCGATCGCCACCTCAGCGGAGAAGTCCGGGTTGTCCGGCGCTCCCGTCGGCACGCGCAGCGCCGACTGCTGGTTGGTCACCGCGTCCCAGGCGCCGTGGAAGTCGTACCCCTGCACGGTGGCGAAGTCCAGGTACCGGAAGATCTTGCGACCCTCGTACCCGGCGTCCATCGTCGCCGGACTGGCCGGCAGGAAAGCGGTCAGCGCGTAGTGCTTGTGGGTCTGCCGGCCGTACGCGTCGAGCTGCCGGCGGAACTCGGCGAGCAGCTTGGTGAAGTTCTGCCGGTCCTCGGGGCGGATCACGTTGCCGGGCTCGCCCGGCCAGTTCGGCCACTCCCAGTCGAGGTCGATGCCGTCGAAGACGCCGGCGGCCGCACCGGGGCCGCCGCTGCCACCGTCCAGGGCCGGCAGGTTCCCCTTCAGGTAGAGATCGATGCAGGAGGCGACGAAGGCCTTGCGGGAGGCGTCGGTGCGGGCGGCGTTGGAGAAGTACGTCGACCAGGTCCAGCCGCCCAGCGAGATCAGCGCCTTCAGGTCGGCGTGCTTGGCCTTGAGCTTGGCCAATTGCCCGAAGTTGCCGTTGAGCGGTTCGCCCCAGGCGTCGGCAACCCCGTCGACGCTCTCCTCTGCCGGGACCGGACGCTGGTAGTCGGCCCAGGCGTCGCCCTCGCCCGGCCCGCCGTCCACATAGCAGCGCCCGTCCTCGCTCACGTTGCCGAAGGCGTAGTTGACGTGGGTGAGACGGCTTGCCGCCCCGGACGTGTCGAGCTTCTTGACCGGGAAGGCCCGGCCGTAGATACCCCACTGGGTGAAGTAGCCGACCCGGTGGAAGCCGGCACGGCGGTTCGGGCTTTCACCCGCGCTCGCGGCGGTCGGTGGGGCGGCGGTGACCAGCACGGTCGCCAGGGCGACCAGAGCAGCGAGGCGGCGGTGACGGAGAGATCGCATCGGCACTCCCACGAGGAATGGAGCGAATCGTAAAGAGACTTTGCTGATTGATGAAGCTAAGCCGATCACGTCCTGCGGTCAAGGGCTGTCTCGGCATGGTCGTCCGGTCGGTGCGGCGTCCTCGGGTACGGGCGTTGACATGTGACCATTCGGTCACCTATTCTGGCTCCTGTGAGCGACGACGACCTGGTGTTCAAGGCGCTCGCCGATCCGACGCGACGTGCCCTGCTCGATCGCCTCTTCGTCCGCGACGGCCAGACGTTGACGGAGTTGGAGGCCGAGCTGGCGATGACGCGTTTCGGTGTCATGAAGCACCTGCGCCTGCTCGAGGACGCCGGTCTCGTGGTCACTCGACGGCGGGGCCGGGAGAAGCTGCATTTCCTCAACCCGGTGCCGATCAGGTTGATCCATGACCGGTGGATCGACAAGTACACCGAGGGCCACGCCGCGGCGCTGTTGGACCTCAAGGCTGAGCTCGAACGCGACGAACCGGAGGAGAATCGATGACCACCACGACGACGGCCGGGACCACGAAGGTCTACCGGGTGTACATCAAGGCCACACCCCAAGCGATCTGGGACGCGATCACCAAGCCCGAGTGGACCCAGAAGTACGGCTACCAGGGCATCGCCGAATACGACCTGCGGCCGGGCGGTCGATACCGGGCCCTCGCCATCGAGGAGCACCAGCAGGCGGGCATGCCGGAGGTGCCGGTCGAGGGCGAGGTGGTCGAGGTGGACCCGCCGTTCAAGCTGGTTCAGACCTGGCGGCCCACCTGGCTGGACGAGCCGGCCACTCGGCTGACATACGAGATCGCCGAGCAGCACAACGGTGTCACCTCGCTCACCGTGACCCATGAGCTGGCCGGCGCGCCACAGACCCTGGCCCAGGTCAACGGCGAGATCGAAAGCGCCGGTGGCGGCTGGGCGGAGGTCCTCAGCGACCTGAAGTCACTGCTGGAAACCGGCCGCTCCCTCTACGCCTGAACCTGCGACGACGGAAGGAGCAGGGGATGCGGCGAGCGGTACGTACTCTGACCCGACGGCTGACTCTGACGGCCGCCCTGGTAGCCGCCGGCGGCATGGCCGTTCCCCCGGTCGCCGTCAGCGCGGCGTCGACGACGGCATCGGGTCGGCGCACCATCACCGGGACCATCGACGGCGCCGACTTCCGGGTGGAACTGCCGCAGAGCTGGAACGGCACACTCGTGCTGTACAGCCACGGGTACCTCCCGGAAGGGTGTGCCACTGCTGGCTGGTTGGCTAAGTGATCCTATGTGGTGTTTCGGTTCGCTGGTGGCCGTGCTCGCCGGCCGGATTTGCGGGATCCGGTCCCGTATGGTGGAGCGTCGACTGTTGGTAGCTGCGGGTAGGGGCGTGGGGTAGTGGCTGGTGCGTGGTTGACGTCGACCGCGACGTGCACCGCGTACCGGGCGTTGTGCGGTGGTAAGCCCGACGCACCCGGAGTTCAGAGGCCTGTGGCTGGGCGGGTGTTCGCCGACCGGGTGGGGTGGCTGGCGGACCTGGTTCGGGGCATGGCCGACGGGGTGATCGCGGCGCACTGGTCGGATGCCGATCTTGCGGTGTTTGGTGGTGGCGTCGGGGTTGATGGGAGGCGTCTGCCGAGCAGCGGGTGGATGGCTTTGCGCCGGCTCGGTTGGGGTGCGGTGGCGCCGGCGGGTGTGGTGGTGTCGGACCGGGTTCGTCGGATCGCGGAGGAGGAAGCCGCCCGCGCTTTGCGTCTGGGATGCCACCGTCGTGCGGTCGTTGCCGCGCTGCTCGCGACGTGGCCGGCCGATCCGTTCGCCCGGACCGGTGAGGAATGGTCGGCGTTGCGTGCGCAGTTACCCGAGGGCACCGACAACGCGACGATCCGCAACCGCACCCGGCAGATCACCGCATATCTCGGCAGGCATGGGCGGCTGCCGGTGGACCTGTGTGAGCTGGAGGGTCCGCCGGTCGTGGCGCGGCAGGTGAGCCTCGCCGCGGCCGACCGGCAACAGGTCGTCGTCGACCGGGTCGACGACCGCATCGTGCGGGTGTGGTCGCAGCTTCCGATGTGCGCGGCACCGGCCTCGTACCGCGACTGGGTGTGGCACGCCTTCGACCTGGTGCTGCCGGCGCCGGTGCCCGCCCGGGTGAAGGTGTGCAGCCCGACGCTGCGGCCCCGCGATGGCAAGGTGCGGGTCGACCTGCCCTGGCAGACCCCGCGCACCCCGCCGCCGGTGGACGGTCACGCTCGGGCGCTGGGTGTCGACTGGGGTGTGAACACCCTGCTGACCGCGACCGTGGCCGACCTCGAGGAGGGCTCGGTGGTGGTGCGGGGGCGTCCGTTGCGGTTCGACGCGACCGGGGTGTCGGCGAAACTGGTGCGGCTACGCCGCCACCGCGAACACCTCCACACCAAAGCCGACCATCTGGCGCGGCTGCGTGACGGCCGGCCCACCCACGTCCCCGCCGACCCGGAACTGACCGCGAAGCTTGCCGTCCTGGAGGCTGAGCATTCGGCGGTGTGCGCCCGGATCCGGCATCTCAACACGGCTCTTGCCTGGTCGGCGGCGCGGTGGCTCGTCGACCACGCGACCGCGGTCGGCGCCACCGCCATCTACGTCGAGGACCTCGCCACGCTCGAGGCCGGTGGCCGGTCACGCAGCCTCAACCGGCGGATCTCCGGCGCGGTACGCGGCACCGTGTTCACCGCCATCGCCCACCTCGCCGCGAAAGCAGGCATCGCCGTGGTCACTGTCCCGGCGCGTGGCACGTCGTCGGGCTGTCCCCGCTGCGGGGCTGTGGTCAAGCACGTCAAAACACCGGAGCGCAGTGTGGCCGGGTACCGGTGGGCCACCTGCTCGTGTGGCCTGTCACTGGACCGTGACCACGCCGCCGCGCAGCGGATCGCCGCCCGGGGCCTGGCCAACCAGGCCAAAACCCGCCGCGACCGTAACGGCAACACCGCGATCCGGACAGCCACCGACACACCCGTCCGGCGCCGGCCGCGTCGACCAACCCCAACCGCCACGATCAGGCCGGTGCGGGATCGACGCAAGACCGCACCTACCCCGAGGCAGGTCCGACCTGCAACGGTCAAGACTTCACGCCTGCTGCCCTTGCGACGGCAGGTTCCCGCCCCGGCAGAACCCCCACCGGGAACTGCCGGCAAGCGTCCGGCGGGACGGACACCCCAGGAAACCCAGCCGTCAGGGCCGGTTCGCCAGGTGCCGCACACGGTTCCCACCACCGCCCAGCGACACCCACACCGGGTCCGCGGGGCCGTCCTCGGCCGCGGCTTCCACCGCCACGTACGCGCCACCCCGATCACCCACCGGGACGGAAGTACCGGCAGGGAGTCCGGCTCGCTGAGGATCACATAGGAAACCAGAGACGCTTCCCGTCGTTCGGGATCGGGCTGACGAACAGGCCGCCGGACCGGTCCGAGACCGAGGCATGGCTGCTCGACCACGGGTACGCCCTGGCCGCATCCCAGTTCGCCGACGAGGGCTTCGGCTACGCGGTCGAACGTGGATTGCACGACCAGATCGCGCTACTGGACTGGTTCGACGCCAACGTGGGTGCGCCGCGGCACACAGTCGCCACCGGGCAGTCGATGGGCGCGGGGATCGCGACCCAACTCGCCGAGCGTCACCCGCAGCGGTTCGCCGGGGTGGCGACGATGTGCGGCGCATACGACACCCATGCCACTTTCAACTCCGGGCTGGACGTACTGTTCGCGATCCGCACCCTGCTCGCGCCGGACCAGGACATCGACCTGGTACACCCGGACGACCCGACCGGCGGCGCCCGGGCCCTCACCGACGCGATCCAGCAGGCGCTCACCACCAAGCACGGGCAGGCGCGGCTGGCGCTGGCCGCCGCGCTGAGCAACGTCACCGGCTGGTACTCCGCGCACGAGCCACGACCAACCGACCCGGTCGAGCAGATCCACAACCAGGCCGAGTGGCTGCAGTACGCGTACACCCTGGGCTACGGTCCGCCGGGACGGCTGGACCTGGAGCGGCGGGCCGGCGGCAACCCGTCCTCCAACGTCGGCGTCGACTACCGGCGTCAACTAACCCGATCCGCCCAGACCAGCCAGGTCGAGCAGGCGTACCGGACGGCCGGGCTCAACCTGCGGGCAGACCTGGACCGGCTCGCCGCCGCACCTCGGATCGCCGCCGACCCGGCTGCGGTCGACTACATGCACCACATCGCCGTCCCACAGGGCCGCACCCCGGTGCCGGTGATCACCATGCACACCCTCGGCGACGGAGGCGCGCCGCCACACCAGGAACGCTGGTACGCCGAGCAGGTCCGTCGTGCCGGGAACCCTGACATGCTGCGCCAGCTCTACGTCAACCGGGGTGGGCACTGCTCCTTCAGCGCGGCGGAGGAGATCGCCATGCTCCGCACCCTGTTCACCCGCATCCACACCGGTCGCTGGCCGGACACCAGTCCCCGAACCCTGAACGAGACCGCCCGTGGGCTCGGCGACCCGTACCAACTCGTCCTGGACCTTGGACGCACCTTCACCGACGCGCCCATGCCACCGGCATTCACCAGGTACGCACCACCCCGGCCCCTGCGGCCGTCGCGATTGCCACCGACTTGATGCAAAAGAACCCGTAGGCCGTGCCACCGGGTTTGCAGTGGCACGGCCCGTACGCCCGAATGGGCCTGACTCTGTTTTGAACGGCCTACGACAGCCCGAAGCCCGGCCGTGCCGGGGTGATCGACAGTGCGCTGACCGAGAAGGTTCACCGTGTTGGTGACACGCCGGGTGGGGTGCTCCGCCTGATTCGTTCCTGTCACATTTCGCCGAGCTATTCGGTCTAATAGGTGTAACTCAGCAGATCGAGTACCTCGCCGGAAAGGCCGCCCCCGCATGAAGACCATCGTTCTCGTCCACGGCTTCTGGGTGACCTCGCGCAGCTGGGAACACTGGATCGACCGCTACCAGCGGGCCGGCTACCACGTCATCGCGCCCGCCTACCCAGGGTTCGAGGTGGAGGTCGAGGCACTCAACGCCGACCCGACGCCGATCGGGGAGGTGACGGCCCCGGCGATCATCTCGCACCTGGAGTCGGTGGTCGGCGCCCTCGATGAGCCGCCGATCATCATCGGCCACTCCGCGGGCGGTGCGTTCACGCAGGTCCTGCTGGACCACGGATTCGGCGCCGCGGGCGTGGCACTCAACTCCGCGGCGACCGAGGGCGTGCTCGTCACGCCGCTGTCCCAGATCAAGTCGACGTTCCCGGTGCTGAAGAACCCGGCGAACCGGCACAAGGCCGTCGGCCTGACGCCCGAGCAGTGGAAGTACACGTTCGCCAACACCTTTACCGAGGAAGAGTCCCTCGAGCTCTACCAGCGGTACCACATCCCGGCATCTGGGCGGATCCTCTGGAACAGCGTGCTGGCGAACTTCCAGCCCGGCCCGCAGGACATCCACGTCGACTACCACAACGACAACCGGGCGCCGCTGCTGTTCGTCTCCGGCAGCGAGGACCACCTCATGCCGCCGAGCGTGCAGCGGTCCAACGCCAAGCACTACAAGTCGTCGAAGACCATCACCGAGATCAAGGAATACGAAGGCATGGCGCACCTGCTGCCCGCGCAGAAGGGGTGGGAGGAGGTCGCCGACCACGTCCTGGCCTGGGCCGTGGAGCACGCCGGCTGGCCGGCCGCGACCGGCGCCTGAAGGACGTCCGCGTGAGCTGCTAGTGTTCCGTCTCAGTTTTGACTAGCCGGTTGTTGGAGGGTGACGCGTCCACGTCGGACCTTGGCGAGGATCGATTCGGCGGTCGCGGTCCACACGAACGGCTTCGGGTCGTCGTTGTGTACCCGCAGGTACTCCTCGATCGCGGTGACGAGGTCATCCACGCTGCGGAACACGCCACGGCGGATCATCTTGTCGGTCAGTGCGGCGAACCAGCGCTCGACCATGTTCAGCCAGGACGAGCTGGTCGGGGTGAAGTGCAGGTGGAAGCGTGGATGCTTGGCCAGCCACGCCTTCACGTTGGGGTGGGTGTGGGTGCCGTAGTTGTCGACGATCATGTGGATCTGCAGCTTGCGGGGCACGGAGGTGTCGATGGTGCGCAGGAAGCGCAGGAACTCGTCGTGGCGGTGCCGGGCGAAGCACTTGCCGATCACCTTGCCGGTGAGCACATCCAACGCGGCGAACAGGGTCGTGGTGCCATGGCGCTTGTAGTCGTGGGTCATCGTGCCGGCCCGACCGGGCTTGAGCGGCAGGCTCGGCTGGGTGCGGTCAAGTGCCTGAATCTGTTGGGTCGGGGACGAGACGCCGTGCAGCGTTTCGGCTGCCGGTTTTCTCGTCCCCGCCCGCCGAACCCGGCGTGCGGGTCGTCCCCGCACCGGGCTCTCCACGTGATCCGGTGGGTCATGCGAT
>NZ_QGKS01000154.1 GCF_003172935.1 Micromonospora sicca
GTACGGCCGTCGCCGTGGGGGCGTTCGCCCCGGCGGCCGGGGCGAACGCCCCCACGGCGACGGCCGTACCGAAGCCGGCGGCTCCTCCGGCGGCGAGCAGGGCCCCGGTGAGCAGCGCGATCGCGGCGGCCCGGGCGGCGGCGGCCGGGGCCGGCGCCGCCAAGGGCGCCCGGGCGGCCCAGCCGGCCCGGAAGACCGCGGACGCCGACTGGGCCGGTGAGCCGCCGTACGACCCGGACTACGACGGGCCGGTCCGCGGCGGTGGACGCCCGGCCGTGGCGGCTCCGGCGGCCCCGGCGTACGAGGGCTTCGACCCGGGTGACGAGCCGCTGGACGAGGTGATCGACGAGCGGACCGCCCGGCAGTCCAGCGAGGAGCAGGCGGTGCACCTGCTCCGGGAGGCGTTCGGGGCGGAGAAGATCGACGAGGTGGACGCGCGCTGAGCGCGGTCGGCCGACGAGGACGGGTGCCGCCGCCCGACTAGGCTGGGCGGCGGCCGAGCAGACGAGTGCGAGAAGGAGCCATCCGTGCGCCCAGGTGGACAGCCGAACATGCAGCAGATGCTGAAGCAGGCGCAGAAGATGCAGCAGCAGATCGCCAAGGCCCAGGCCGAGCTGGCGGACGCGGAGCTGACCGGCACCGCCGGCGGCGGCCTGGTCACCGCGACCGTGGCCGGCACCGGCGAGCTGAAGTCCATCAAGATCGACCCGAAGGCGGTCGACCCGGAGGACGTGGAGACGCTGGAGGACCTGGTCGTCGCGGCCGTGCACAACGCCGCCGAGGCGGCCCGGGAGCTGACCGAGCAGAAGATGGGCCCGGTCACGGGCGGTATGGGCGGCCTCGGCCTGCCCGGGTTCTGAGCCGGCAGATGTACGAGGGTGCCATCCAGGACCTGATCGACGAGCTGGGACGGCTGCCGGGCGTGGGCCCCAAGAGCGCCCAGCGGATCGCCTTCCACGTCCTGTCGGCGGATCCGGCCGACGTGAACCGGCTGGCCGGCGCGCTCCGCAAGGTCAAGGAGCTGGTGCGGTTCTGCACCACCTGTTACAACGTGGCCGAGTCGGAGCTGTGCCGGATCTGCCGCGACACGCGGCGCACCGACGAGGTGCTCTGCGTGGTCGAGGAGCCCAAGGACGTGGTGGCGATCGAGCGGACCGGTGAGTTCCGCGGTCGGTACCACGTGCTCGGCGGGGCGATCAACCCGCTGGAGGGGATCGGCCCGGACAACCTGCGGATCCGCGAGCTGATGACCCGGCTGAGCGGTGGCGCGGTGCGCGAGTTGATCCTCGCCACCGACCCGAACACCGAGGGCGAGGCGACCGCGACGTACCTGGCCCTGCTGGTGAAGCCGATGGGCATCTCGGTGACCCGGCTGGCCAGCGGACTCCCGGTCGGCGGCGACCTGGAGTACGCCGACGAGATCACGCTCGGTCGGGCGTTCGAGGGCCGCCGGGCGGTCTGACCGACGCCGTGGGCACCCTGGCCGGCACCCTCCTCGGGGTGCCGGCCAGCTTCGTCCGCGTACCCGGTATGTGGGATGAGTGCCGAGCGCCACGTGCCCGACTGCGGTCCCGCTAGCTGGGCGGCTTGTGGCGATCCGCCTGATTCCACGATCGGCCTCATGCTGTGACAGTCCGTTTGTCTGGAGATCCGGCACTGTCAGACCCAGCTACTTGGTGTCGGCTTGATAGCGATTGCCTAACGGGCGTTCCGCTTCCGTGTGTCGTGTCATAGCCTCCGGCACACGGACTGGGCCACAACTCGGCGTGGTCATGCGCATGACAGAGGTGAGAGATGCAGGCAGGCAGGCTTAAAGCGGCCGTGGCCCTCGCGGCCGCTGCCGCTCTGGCGGTCGGGGCGTCCGGCTGCGCCAAGAGCGAGCGCGACGATGAGGGCGGGGGCGCCAAGACTGGCGGCACCTTTGTCTTCGCAGGGGCCGGTGACCCGAAGAACTTCGACCCGATCTTCAACGACGACGGTGAGTCGTTCCGGCCGATCCGCCAGATGTACGACACCCTCATCCAGAACAAGCCGGGCACGGCCGATCTGCAGGGCGCTCTGGCGGAGAGCTGGGAGCACGACGCCGAGGGCAAGGTCTGGACCTTCAAGCTGCGCAAGGGCGTCAAGTTCCACGACGGCACAGACTTCAACGCCGCCGCGGTCTGTTTCAACTTCGACCGCTGGTTCAACATGAAGGGCGCCGCCGCCCAGTCCCAGATGATCTACTACTCGGACGTCTTCGGCGGCTTCGCCAAGAACGACGCCGAGGGCGTCGGCCAGCCGGTCTACAACAAGTGTGAGGCCAAGGACGACGGCACCGCCGTTGTCACGATGAACCAGTACAAGGGCGCCTTCCCCGGCGCCTTCGCGCTGACCGCGCTGTCGATCGCCAGCCCCGAGGCGCTGAAGAAGTACGACGCCGACACGGTCAAGCAGAACGGCGACTCCTTCGAGTACAGCGCGTTCGCCAACGAGCACCCGGTCGGCACCGGCCCGTTCACCTTCGGCGGCTGGGACAAGGCCAAGGGTGAGATCACCCTGAACCGCAACCCCGACTACTGGGGCGAGAAGGCCAAGGTCGACAAGCTGGTCATCAAGGTCATCAAGGACGAGAACACCCGCAAGCAGGAGCTGCGCGCCGGCACCGTCCAGGGCATCGACTTCCCGGCCCCGGCCGACCGCAAGGCGCTCTCCGGCGAGGGCTTCCAGGTCCTCGACCGTCCGGCGTTCAACATCCTCTACCTGGGCTTCAACCAGAAGAACCCGAAGCTGAAGGACCTGCGGGTGCGGCAGGCGATCGCCTACGCCCTCAACCGTCAGCAGCTCGTCCAGACCAAGGGCCCGGGTGGCACCAAGGTCGCCGACGAGTTCATGCCGGACACCGTGCTCGGCTACGCCTCCGACGTGCAGAAGTATGAGTACAACCCGGAGAAGGCCAAGCAGCTGCTCAAGGATGCGGGCGTGCAGAACCTGACGCTCAACTTCTACTACCCGACCGACGTCTCCCGGCCGTACATGCCGAACCCGCAGGAGATCTTCACCGTCCTCGCCAACGACCTGCAGGCCGTCGGCATCAAGGTCAACGGTGTGGCCCGCCCGTGGAACGGTGGCTACAAGGACGACGTGCAGCAGTTCGGCAAGCAGGACCTGCACATCCTCGGCTGGACGGGTGACTACAACGACCCGGGCAACTTCGTCGGCACCTTCTTCGGTCGCAGCAAGGTCGAGTTCGGCGACCAGGCGATGACCGAGATGTTCGACGCCATCACCAAGGCCGACGGCACCGTCGACGAGGCCGGCAAGAAGGCCGCCTGGGAGCAGGTCAACCGCGACATCGCCGCCAAGTGGCTGCCGGCCGTGCCGATCTGGCACGCCCCGCCGGCCATCGTCGTCACCAAGGACGTCAAGGGTCTGGTCGCCAGCCCGCTGACCGACGAGCGGTTCAACACCGTCAGCGTCGGCTGAGCACGCCGCTGAACCGCTGACGCCGTACGCGGAATCGGCCCGGGCCGGGCATACGCGCCGGCCCGGGCCGAACCGCTGATATCGAGAATCTGGTGTGAGAGATGTTGCGAGTCATAGTCCGCCGCCTGCTACAGCTCGCGGTGACCCTGATAGCGCTGTCCGCGCTCATCTTCATCTGGTTGCGGAACCTGCCCGGCGGCCCGATCGAGGCGCTGCTCGGTGAGCGGGCCACCCCCGAGCGGCGCGCCCTTCTGACCAAGGCGCTCGGCTACGACCAGCCGATCCTGGTGCAGTACGCCAAGTTCATGCAGCGGGTCCTGACCGGCGACTTCGGCAACTCCATCCGGACCGGCGACCCGGTCACCGAGGTGATCGGTCGCGCCTTTCCGGCCACCATCGAGCTGGCCCTGGTCGCCATGATCATCGCGATCGGGCTCGGCGTGCCGCTCGGCTACCTCGCCGCCCGCCACCACGGCCGGCTGCTGGACAACCTGAGCATCGCCGGCACCCTGCTCGGCATCTCGATCCCCATCTTCTTCCTGGGCTACCTGCTCAAGGACGTCTTCACCCAGAACATCCACTGGTTCCCGCCCTCCGGGCGGCTCAGTACCGGCGTGGACAACACCGAGGTCACCGGTTTCTTCGTCCTCGACGGACTGCTCACCCGGGAGTTCGACGCCACCGCCGACGCGCTCTGGCACCTCATCCTGCCGGCGTTCACCCTGGCCACCATCCCGCTGGCGGTGATCGTCCGGATCACCCGGGCCAGCGTGCTGGACGTGCTCAACGAGGACTACGTCCGCACCGCCGAGGCCAAGGGCTTGCGGCACCGCGTCATCCGGGGCCGGCACATCCTGCGCAACGCCCTGCTGCCGGTGGTCACCACCATCGGCCTGCAGACCGGCGCGCTGCTCTCCGGCGCGGTGCTCACCGAGAAGGTCTACAACTGGGGCGGCCTCGGCACGCTGATCACGGACTCGATCAGCGGCGGCCGCGACTATCCGGTGCTCCAGACGCTGATCCTGCTGGCCGCGCTGGTCTTCGTGGTGGTCAACCTCCTGGTCGACCTCTCCTACGCCTTCATCGATCCGAGGGTGCGTGTGCGATGAGTGACCCGATCACCCGGCCCGGCGTGGCCGCCCCCCGCGACGGCGCGGACCAGCCCGGCACCGACGAGCGCCGTCCGGGCATGAGCGAGCGCGGCATCGGACTGCTCGGCGAGCGCAAGAAGGCGCGACTGGACGAACTGGCCCGCGCGAGCGCCGACAAGGGCGGCGTGAGCCTCGTGCGGGACGCGATCCGTCGGCTGCGGCGCAACCCGGTTGCCATCGTCGGCGCGTCGATCGTCGCGCTCTTCGTCCTGATGGCGATCTTCGCGCCGCTGCTCGCGCCACACGACCCGGCGCAGCGCTTCGACGAGCTCACGAAGAACCTGACCGTCGATAACATTCCCGGTGCCAGCAGCGAGTTCCCGCTCGGATCCGACCCACTCGGGCGGGACTTCTTCTCCCGCATGATCTACGGGGCCCGGCAGACCCTCTTCGTCGGCGTGGTCGCCACCATGATCGGGCTGGGCCTCGGCGTGCTCATCGGGGCGATCGCCGGCGCCTTCGGCGGCTGGGTCGACAACATCCTGATGCGCTTCACCGACGTCATGCTGGCCCTGCCCGCCCTGCTGCTGGCGATCAGCCTGGTGGCCATGGCCAGCCGGTCCAGCCAGTGGACGGTCATCTTCGCGGTGGCCATCGTCAACCTGCCGATCTTCGCCCGGCTACTGCGTGGTTCGATGCTGGCCCAGCGGGAGAGCGACCACGTGCTGGCCGCCCGGGCGCTGGGCGTCAAGCAACGCAACATCGTGCTCCGGCACATGCTGCCCAACGCGATGACCGCGGTGATCGTGCAGGCCACGTTGACCCTGTCCACCGCCATCCTGGAGGCCGCCTCGCTCTCCTTCCTCGGGCTCGGCGACCCGGACATCAACCGCGCCGAGTGGGGTCTGATGCTCGGTGTGGACGGTCAGCGCTATTTCGAGGTCCGTCCCGAACTTGCCTACTACCCGGCGCTCGCGATCATCGTGGTCGCGCTCGGCTTCACCCTGCTCGGTGAGGCGATGCGCGAGGCGATCGACCCGAAGAACCGGCGGTGACGGCGATGCGACGGACCAGCACGGCCGGCGGACGCCGGCGAGAGGACGTGACCCGATGAGCCTGCTCGACGTACGCGATCTGAGCGTGGTGTTCCAGCGCCGCGGTGAGCGGCCGTTCACCGCGGTCGACAAGGTGAGCTTCAGCGTGGAGCCGGGGCAGACCGTCGGTCTGGTCGGCGAGTCCGGCTGCGGTAAGAGCGTGACCAGCCTGGCGATCATGGGCCTGCTGCCGAAGCGGGGCAACAAGGTCACCGGTGAGGTGCGCTTCGAGGGCGCCAACCTGCTCAAGCTGCGCCCGGACGACATGCGGGACCGCCGCGGTCGGGACATTGGCATGATCTTCCAGGACCCGCTCTCCTCGCTGAACCCCGTGATCCCGATCGGGGTGCAGGTCGCCGAGGTGCTCGAACGGCACCAGGGGATGGACCGGAGGAAGGCCCTGCGGGAGGCCCGGCAGCTGCTCGACGCGGTCGGCATCCCGGACCCGGAACGCCGGCTCAAGGAGTACCCGCACCAGATCTCCGGCGGGATGCGCCAGCGCGCGCTGATCGCCATCGCGCTGGCCTGCAAGCCGCGGCTGCTGATCGCCGACGAGCCGACCACCGCGCTGGACGTGACCATCCAGGCGCAGATCCTCACCCTGCTCAAGCAGCTCGTCGACGAGACCGGCACCGCGCTCATCATGATCACGCACGACCTCGGTGTGGTAGCGGGCCTCTGCGACACCGTCAACGTGCTCTACGGCGGCAAGGTGGTGGAGCGGGCGGCCCGGCACGAGCTGTTCGCCCGGCCCAGGCATCCGTACACGCACGGTCTGTTGAATTCCGTGCCGAGGCTGGACTCGGTGCGCGGTGAGCGGCTGCACGCCATCCGGGGCTCGGTGGCCGACAACATCCCATGGACCGAGGGGTGCGCCTTCGCGCCCCGCTGCGACCACGTGGTGGACGCCTGCCTGGAGGGCGCACCCCCGCTGGAGCCGACCGCGACCGGCGGCGACCTGCGATGCAACAACCCCGTTCCGGTGGAGGTGACGGTGCCGTGACTGAGCGTACGGAACCATTGGTCGAACTGCGCGACGTCAAGGTCCACTTCCCGATCAAGAGCGGTCTGCTCGTCGACCGCACCGTGGGGTATGTCTACGCGGTCGACGGCGTCTCGTTGTCGATCAACGCGGGTGAGACCTACGGGCTGGTCGGCGAGTCGGGTTGCGGCAAGTCCACGCTGGGACGCGGCCTGCTGCGGCTGGTCGAGCCGACCGACGGGGAGGTCGTCTTCGACGGCACCGACGTCCGCTCGCTCAAGGGCGAGTCGCTGCGCCGGACCCGCCGCCGGATGCAGATGATCTTCCAGGACCCGCTGTCCAGCCTGGACCCCCGGCAGTCGGTGGAGTCCCTGTTGGTCGAAGGGCTCAAGGCGCACGGCCTGGCCGACGACAAGGCGGCCACCGGCAAGCGGCTTAGGGAGACCCTGGACGCGGTCGGCCTGCCCGGCTCGGCGCTGAGCAAGTACCCGCACGAGTTCTCCGGCGGCCAGCGGCAGCGGATCGGCATCGCCCGTGCGCTGGTGCTCAACCCGGAGCTCATCGTCGCCGACGAGCCCGTCTCGGCGCTCGACGTGTCGATCCAGGCGCAGGTGCTCAACCTGCTGGAGGACCTGCAGAACGAGCGCGGGCTGACGTACCTGATCATCGCGCACGACCTGGCGGTGGTCCGGCACATCGCCGACACGGTCGGCGTGATGTACCTGGGTGGCCTGGTGGAGGAGGCGTCCAGCGACGACCTCTACCGGGAGCCGATGCACCCGTACACGAGGGCGTTGATGTCGGCGGTCCCGGTGCCGGACCCGCTGGTGGAGGACCGCCGTGAGCGGATCCTGCTCGCCGGCGACCTCCCCTCGCCGACCAACCCACCGGCTGGATGTCGCTTCCACACCCGGTGCCCGTGGGCCCAGCCGACCCGCTGCGCCGACGAGCGGCCGGCGCTGCGCGAGGTGCTCGGCGGGCACCGGGTGGCCTGCCACTACGCCGAAGAGATCGCGGCCGGGCGGATCCGCCCGCACGAGGTGGAGCCGGAACTGGTCCGCCCGGACGACGGTGGGTCGCCGGGTGACACCGGTGAGCTGATCCCGACCCCGTGACGACGGCACGAGGCCCCTTCCCCGCGTCGGGGAAGGGGCCTCGTCGGTCCCGGGTCAGCCCTCCGGGCGGTTGAGCAGGGCCACCGCGATGCCGTGCACGGCGTCCAGGCCGGCCGGGTCGGCCAGCGCGACCCTGCCGCCGGTCACCGCGTACCACTCGTCGGCGTCCTTGTACTGCACCCGCAGGGTGACCTGGCCGTCGGCGTACTCGGTACGCAGGGTCAGCTCGCCCGTCACCACGCCAGCCTCGTCGGTCATCACCCCGCCAGGCCCGGCCGTGATGTCCGCGGTCCGCTGCTGCGCCCCGCCGCCGGCCGTGGCGCCCCCGGCCGGGGTGGCCGGCGTGGCGGGCGCGGCGGGGTTGGCGTCGGCGGACATGCCCGCCCCGGACACGTCCGCGGGTGCCGCCGGGGCGCCGTCCGCGGTCATCCCGGCCGTGGTCGGTCCGGTGCCACCGCCGGTGGCCGGCGCGGCGTCCTCGCCGCCGGCGTCCGGCGTCTTCTCCGGGGCGGGCGTCGCCCCGGCCCCGGTCACCGCTTGCTCGCCCATGTGCAGCCCTCCAACATGTCGGTGAGGGCGGCCTTCTCGGCACTGGTCACCGTCAGCCGCCAGTAGTGCTTGACCGTCACCCAGTCCGCCGCGTACTGGCACCAGTACGACCGGTTCGCCGGCTTCCACTGGGACGGGTCCTGGTCACCCTTTGCCCGGTTGGAGGTCAGGGAAACCGCGATGAGCTGCGGCCGGGTCAGGTCGTTGGCGAAGTCGCCGCGCTTCGAGTCGTCCCACTCGTCCGCGCCCGAGCGCCACGCGTTGGCCAGCGGCACCACGTGGTCGATGTCCACGTCCGCGGGATCGGTGAAGGCCCGACCGTCGTAGACGCTCTCCCAGCGCCCACCCACCACGTTGCAGCCGGAGAGCTTGATGCTCTCCCCGTCGCGCTGGAGGACGGTGTCCCGGACGTCGCAGTTCTTCCCGGTGTCCCGCCAGTGCGGGAACCGGGCACGGCTGTAGCCCTTCATCGACCCGGCACTCGCGACGGTCAGCTCACCGAGCTGCTGGCTGACGTTGCCGGCGCTGCTCCCGGTCTCCGGCTCGTCGACCGGCACGCACCCGGCCGTGCCGAGGGCGATCGCCGCGGCGAACGCGGCCGCCACCGCGGCGCGAGCTCCTGATCTGGTACGCACAGACGACACCTCTCCAGCTTGCGGGCTCCCGGCGATCCCGCACAGTACCCCCGGGCCGGTTTCTGTGATTCGTGGCGTCCGGATGGGATCCCGGGCAGATTGTTAGCCATGACCGCACCCGCACCCGCGCTCCGGACGGGCACCGCCGCCGGGCGGGGGACGCTGCTCGCCGCCGTCCTCGCCTCCGGCATGGTGTTCCTCGACAGCACGGTGGTCAACGTGGCGCTGCCCCGCCTCGGGTCCGAGCTCGGTGCGACCGTCGCCGGTCTGCAATGGACGGTGAACGGATACCTGCTGATGCTGGCCGCGTTCGTGTTGCTCGGCGGGGCGCTCGGGGACCGGTTCGGCCGCCGCCGCGTCTTCCTGCTCGGGGTGGCGTGGTTCGCCTCGGCCTCCGTGCTGTGCGGACTGTCCCAGGGCACCGGCTGGCTGATCGCGGCCCGGTTCCTCCAGGGCGCCGGCGGGGCGCTGCTCACCCCGGGGTCGCTCTCCGTGCTCCAGGCCAGTTTCCACCCGGACGACCGGGGCAAGGCGATCGGCATCTGGGCCGGGCTCTCCGGGGTCTCCACCGCCCTCGGTCCGCTCCTCGGCGGCTGGCTGATCGACACGCTCTCCTGGCGGTGGATCTTCTTCATCAACCTGCCGCTGGCCGTGGCGGTGGTGCTCGCCGCGGTGCGCTGGGTGCCGGAGAGCCGGGACGAAAACATCTCGCGTACCGGCGCGCGCCGGTTCGACGTGGCGGGCACGCTGCTCGGCGCGCTCGGCCTCGGCGGCGTCACGTACGCCCTGATCGACGCCCCGGCCCGCGGCGTCCGCTCCCTGCCGGTGCTGGTCTCGGTGCTGGTCGGGGTGGTCGCCGCGGTGGTCTTCGTGCTGGTGGAGCGGCGGCGCGGGGACGCCGCGATGCTGCCCACCGGCCTGTTCAGCAGCCGGCTCTTCTCGGTGCTCAACATCTTCACCGTGGTGGTGTACGCGGCCCTCGGCGGCTTCACCTTCTTCCTCGCCGTCTACCTGCAGAACGTGGTCGGCTGGTCGGCGCTGCTCACCGGCCTGGCCACCGTGCCGATGACGGTGCTGCTGGCGGCCGGCTCCTCTCGGGCGGGCGCGCTCGCCGCCCGGATCGGCCCGCGGCTGCCGCTGACCGTCGGTCCGGTGGTCGCCGCCGTCGGCCTGCTGCTGCTGCGCCGGGTCGGTCCGGGAGCGTCGTACTGGATGGACGTGCTGCCCGGGGTGGTCCTCTTCGGAGCGGGCCTGACCCTGGTCGTGGCCCCGCTGACCGCCTCGGTGCTGGCCGCCGTGGCCGACCGGTACGCCGGGGTGGCGAGCGGCTTCAACAACGCGGCGTCCCGGGCCGGCAGCCTGCTGGCGGTGGCCGCGCTGCCGCTGCTGGTCGGCCTCTCCGGCACCGGCTACGAGCAGAAGTCGGCGCTGACCGACGCCTTCCGTGGGGCGCTGCTCTGGTGCGCCGGGCTGCTGCTGGCCGGCGGGGCGATGGCCGTGCTGCTGATCCACCGGCCGCCCCGGAAGGCGCCCGGCGCCCAGCCGTGCCCGTCGCTGCCCGCCTCGACCCCACCCGATGAGCGCCGCCGCCGCGGGGCCTGACGGGCGGGCGTCGGCTCGGTAGGGTGTGGCGGCGGCCACCGGGCGTGCCGGAGGGCGCAGCGACCGACCGGGGGACCGTTGACCCAGATCGAGATCAATCCGGGCCAGTTGACCAACGCCGCGCGCGGGCTGGAGCAGTTCGTCGTGCCGGACCTGACGGACGCCGCCCGGCGGATGGCCGACTCGTACCGGCTCGACCCGCCCGGTCTGGGTGCGCTGCTGTCGTTCGCCGAGGCCTACTACAACTCCGTCGCCGACTACCAGCTGCGCAACCTGGAGACGGCGGTGCAGGTCGTCGAGTCGGTCGCGGCCGGGCTCCGCCGGACGGTCGCCAACTACCACGCGGCCGAGCAGGCCAACGTGGACATGTTCCTGGCTCCCGCCGCCGCCGCGCCGGACGGCTACCTCGGCGGGCTCGGCGACGCCGGGTTCCCCCGCCTCTTCACCGACCCGCTCGGCGGGATGGACGGGTTGGGCGACGGCGCCGCCGAAGTGCTCACCGTGGGCACGCTGACCATGTTCGTCGGCCTCGGGGTGGCCACCGCGGCGATGGCCCCGGACTATCTCCCCGCGCCGCTCACAGCGTCGGCGATGGTCGCGAACGGGTTCTCCGTCATCGAGGCCGCGCGGGAGCTGGGCGCGGTGGCGGCGGCCCTGGAGGGCTCGGTCATCAAGAAGTTCGACGGGTACGCCACCGGGGCGACGGCCGGCTGGGTGGACGGCAGCGTGGTCGAGTACCGCGACGTCGTCGCCGAGGTGTCCCGGGAGCTGGGTCAGGTGCAGAAGGCGCTCAGCGCGCTGTCCGCGTCCCTGCTGGCCGTGGCCGGTCTGCTCACCGCGTTCTGGCTGGCCTTCATCGCCTTCACCGCCGAGTTCTTCGTGGTGATCCTCGACCTGACGCTCTCCTCGATCGGCCCGCAGGCCCTCGTGCTCCAGCCGATCATCCAGGCGCTCGGCGCGGCCGCCAGCGCCTCCTGGCTGACCGCCAGCGGCACCGTGATCACGGTCGCCACGGCGGCGGTCACCCTGCTCTCCGGCGTGGTCAAGGAGTTCGCCGCGGTGCAGACCTTCGACGAGCAGGGCGACGGCACGCCGGACCTCCGGCAGCTCCGGATCTCCTGGCACTCCGCCTGACACGAGGAAGGTAGCGGCGATGAGCGGTTTCGAGGCCCAGATCCAGCAGGCCATGCGGCAGGTGCGGCAGCGGCTGGACGCGTTCGAGCAGCAGCGCACCGTGCTCGCCGAGACGGTGGGCGAGGGGACCAGCGAGGACGGTCTGATCACCGCCCGGGTCGGCGCGGGCGGCGCGGTGCAGGACCTGGAGATCAACCCACGGGCGATGCGACTGGACAGCCACACCCTGCGGGACTCCATCCTCACGGCCATCCGCGCGGCCACCGCGAACTGGGCCGAGACGGTACGGGAGGCGACGGCGCGTCCACCGGTCGACCCGGAACAACTGCTGCGGGACTTCGGCGTCGGCCCGGAGCTGAAGTCGACCATGGCGCAGTTCTCCCAGCGCGCCGCCGACATCGAGCAGAACCTCGTCGCCCTCCGCCGGGACCTGGCCGGATGATCGGGCTGACCGCCGAGCCGGGCCGCGCCGGTGAGCTGCTGGTGGTCCGCGCGCCCCGGCGGCCCGGCCACGCGCTCTTCGGCTGGCTGGTGCCGGTCGCCCTCGGCGTGGCCGCGCTGCTGGCCGTGCTGGTGGCGGTGCTGCTCTGGTCCCGGTCACCGGTCGCCGCGATCGGCGGCGCCGCCTGCACCTTCCTGTTCGTGATGTTCTTCGCCCTGCTGCCGGGGGCGCCCCTGGAGCATCGCCGCCGCAGCGGGCGCGACGACAGTGTGGGGCTGCCGATGGCCGAGATCTCGGCCGAGGGCGTCCGGGCCCGGTACCGGGCGCCGAGCCTCGGTGAGCGGCGCACCGGCGAACCGGCCGACCCGGCGTACGACGCCGCGGTGGCCTGGACCGACGTCACCGGCTGGCGGTACGGGCGGGACCCGTACGGCCAGTCGGTGATCGTGGTCGAGGTGGCCGATCCGGCGGCGGTGGCGCTGCGCCCCGCCGACCCGCTGCTCCGGTCCTACCTCGACCGGCTCGTCCGGGACACCGGCTCGCCGGTGGCGGTGCGGGCCCCGATCGCCGGGCCGGAGCAGGAACGGGCGGTGGTGGACCGGCTCACCCGGCAGGGCGTGCCCCGCACCGACGGCTGACCGGCCGCCGGTGAGCGGCCCGGCCGACCACCTGCCGCCGGGCCGGACGGTGCCCGGGCGGCGCCCGGCGGGGTGCCGGACGCCGCCGTGGGCTCAGCTCCGCGCGCGGTTGACCGCGCTGGTGACCGCCTTCACCGAGGCGGTCACGATGTTGGCGTCCGTCCCGACGCCCCAGACGGTCCGGCCGTCCACCTCGCACTCCACGTAGGCGGCGGCCTGCGCGTCCCCGCCCGAGGAGAGCGCGTGCTCGTGGTAGTCGAGCACCCGGACCGCCACGCCGAGGGACTGCAGCGCGTTGACGTACGCGTCGATCGGGCCGTTGCCAACCGCGGCGAGCGAGCGTGTTCCGCCGCCGAAGCCCACCTCGGCCTCGATCTCGACCTTGCCGTCGGCGGTGCCGATGGCGTAGCCGGCCAGGCTGACCACCGGGTCGACCTGGTGGTCGACGAGGTAGTTGCGGGCGAAGATGTCCCACATGGTGCCCGGGTCGACCTCGCCACCGTCGTGGTCGGTGACCTGCTGCACCACGCCGGAGAACTCGATCTGGAGGCGGCGGGGCAGGTCGAGCTGGTGTTCGGTCTTCATGATGTACGCGACGCCGCCCTTGCCGGACTGCGAGTTGACCCGGATGACCGCCTCGTAGGTGCGGCCCAGGTCCTTCGGGTCGATCGGCAGGTACGGCACCGCCCAGGTGAACTCGTCGACCGGCACCCCGGCCCCGTCCGCGTCCCTCGCCAGGGCCTCGAGGCCCTTCTTGATCGCGTCCTGATGGGAGCCGGAGAACGCGGTGTAGACCAGGTCGCCCGCGTACGGGTGGCGCTCGTGCACCGGCAGCTGGTTGCAGTACTCGACCGCCCGCTTGACCTCGTCGATGTTCGAGAAGTCGATCATCGGGTCGATGCCCTGGGAGAACAGGTTGAGCCCCAGGGTCACCAGGTCGACGTTGCCGGTCCGCTCGCCGTTGCCGAACAGGCAGCCCTCGATCCGGTCCGCGCCGGCCAGCAGGCCCAGCTCGGCCGCGGCCACGCCGGTGCCCCGGTCGTTGTGCGGGTGCAGGCTCAGCACCAGGCTGTCCCGCCGGGGCAGGTGCCGGTGCATCCACTCGATCGAGTCGGCGTACACGTTCGGCATGGCCATCTCGACCGTGGCCGGCAGGTTGATGATCAGCTTCCGGTCCGGGGTCGGGTCGATCACCTCGATGACCTTGGCGCAGACCTCCAGCGCGTACTCCAGCTCCGTGCCGGTGTACGACTCGGGGGAGTACTCGTAGTGGATGTCGGTGTCCGGGGTGTGGATCTCGGCGTACTTCTGGCAGAGCCGGGCACCCTGGGTGGCGATGTCGGTGATGCCGTCGCGGTCCAGACCGAAGACCACCCGGCGCTGGAGCGTCGAGGTCGAGTTGTAGAAGTGCACGATGGCCCGGCGCGCGCCGCGCAGCGACTCGAAGGTCCGCTCGATCAGGTGCTCCCGGCACTGGGTGAGCACCTGGATGGTGACGTCCTCGGGGATCAGGTCCTGCTCGATCAGCTGCCGGACGAAGTCGAAGTCCGTCTGGCTGGCCGACGGGAAGCCGACCTCGATCTCCTTGTAGCCCATCTGCACCAGCAGCTGGAACATCCGGCGCTTGCGCTCCGGCGACATCGGGTCGATCAGCGCCTGGTTGCCGTCGCGGAGATCGACCGCACACCAGCGCGGCGCGGCCCCGACCCGGCGGGTCGGCCAGCTGCGGTCCGGCAGGTCGAGCCGGAACTGCTGGTGGTACGGCAGGTAGCGCTGGAACGGCATCCGGCTGGGGCGCTGCCGGGCGATCGGATCGGTCTCGACGTCGGTGACGGGTTGAGCCATGACGGAGTGCTCCCTGGGAACATGTGGCGTCAGCAATCGGAAGGTGTCGGCGGGTGCTGCCGGGCCACGGTGCCCGGGCGGTGCCGAGGTGAAGTTCGGATGTGCTGGACGGCGCGGTTCAACTCCGCGACGAGGTGCCGGCCGTCAGGCCTCGTCGCGGCAGCCAAGAAGAAGAAACGCCCGCCACATGACAGGGTGACCCTACGTGATCAGGGCGGCCCGTGGTAGCCGGGTCCGTCATGTGAGACGCGGATCCCAGTGCCGGCCGCCGACTTCGCCCTCGCCGCCGCCCGGGATCGGCCCGGCCACCGGCAAGGCGTGCTACCTGTCCACCGTGCCGCTCCCCGTCGCGCTGGACATGGCCCCGGCGGCCCGGGACCGCTGAGCCTCACCCTGCTCGGCCGGCGGGGCGGCCTCGCCGAGGCGTGGGCGGCGGTCCGCCCAGGCGACCATCGGCACGGCGGCCAGGGCGGCGGCGGCGAAGAGCCCGGCCATCGGCAGCCACCCCCAGCCGCCGGTGCCCACCCCCAGGGCGGTCAGCCCGGCGGGCGCGGCCAGGTTCTGGAACTGCCCGCCGAGCCGGAACGCGCCGACGTACGCGCCCCGGTGCGCGGCCGGCGGCAGTGTGCTGGTGATCCCCCAGGCGCCGGCCGACTGGACCAACTCGGCGAGGGTGAGCACCACCGCCGCGCCGACCAGCACCACGACGGTCGCCACCCCGCCGGTCAGCGCCGACACCGGCAGGATCAGGCAGAACAGGGCGATCAGCAGGCCCCCGGTCCGCAGCGCCCGGCCCGCGCCGGCCACCGTGTCGGCGCCCCGGCTGGCCCGTACCTGGAGCAGCACCGCGAGGATCGTGTTGAGCAGCACCAGGGCGGCGATCAGGGTGCGCGGGGCGTCGGTGTGGCTGAGCACCCAGAGCGGCAGCACCACCAGGTAGAGCGTGCCGTGCGACATCAGCAGCCCGCACAGCAGTGACACCGCCATGAACGGCCGGTCGCGGAGCACGGCCAGGCGGCTGGTCTTCTCGGTCGGCCGCGTCGCCGCCGGCACCCGGGGCAGCCGGTACACGAAGGCCGCGGTGACCAGCAGCATGACGGCGTTGAACCAGACCATGCCCCGGTACGCGGCCATCGTGTCCACCGCCAGCACCACGCCGCTGATCACCGCGCCGAGCCCGAATCCGACGTTCAACGCCGAGCGCTGGTACGCCAGCGCGGTCACCCGTTCCTCCGGGCGGAGCACGTTGATCGAGTAGACCTGCCGGGCCACCCCGGTGGTCGCGTCCACCACGGCCAGGGCGACCACCACGGCCAGGAAGCCGGCGAAGCCACCCACGAAGGGGTACGCCCCGAAGAGCACCGCCTCGGCGAACATGCCGACCAGCCAGACCCGCTGCGCGCCGTACCGGTCGGTCAGCGCGCCGAGCGGGACCGTCCCGAGCAGGGAGACCCCGGCGGCGATCGACAGCCCCAGCCCGACCTGGGTGGGGGCGAGGCCGAGCGCCCGGGTGAAGAAGACCGCGCTGCCGGCCATGAAGAGGCCGTGACCGACCGCGTACACCATGGCCTGCACGGCCAGGGCGCGGGTCAGCCCGGCCGGTGGTACGACGTGCCGGACGGCGGTGCGGATGGTGTCCCGGGTCCCCATGGGCGCTGAGCAAACCGTGTCCCCCACGGGCGCGTCGAGCCTTTTAAGCTGAGCCGAATTCTCGACGGGGGTGGCGGATGTCGCAGCTGCGGTTCGGCGCGTCCGACGTCGCGGGGGTGCGGTTCGCCGTCTCGCCGGTCTGGGAGACCGTCTCCAGCATGTGGGCCCTGGCGGACCCGGTCCGGCACGCCGTGCACCTGCCCTGGATCGACCAGGCGCGGGCGACCCTCCGCCGCCCCGATGTGGCCGTCCGGGTCCGGCCGCTGGTCGAGCTGACCCGGCCGCGTCGCTGGCTGCCCGACTTCCTCACCCCGCCGGCTGCCGGTCCCGACGCCGACCTGGCCGAGCAGCTCGACCAGATCGCCGCCACCCCGCCCGACGTGGTGGTCCGGGACCTGCTCGCCACCACCCCGGCGACCCCGCTCAGCCCGTTCGGCCGGGCGCTGCGCGACGACCCCGCCGGCCTGCTGCCGAAGCTGGTCACCGCCGTGCGGGTCTGGTACGACGAAGCGATCGCCCCGGACTGGCCCCGGATCCGGGCGCTGCTGGAGGCGGACATCGCCCACCGGGCCGCGGTGCTCGCCGAGGGCGGCGCCGGGCAGCTCTTCGGCCAGCTGCACGCCAGTCTGCGCTGGACCGGTGACCGGGTGGTGAGCGACGACCCCTGGCAGCTCGACTTCGACCTGGGCGGCCGGGGGCTCGCCCTCAACCCGGGCATCTTCACCGACCGGCGGGTGCTGTGGAACCTGCTGGAGGACTCGCCGCCCGGCGGGACGTACCCGGTGCGCGCGGTGGCCACCCTCTGGGAAGCGGCCCCGGTGGCGGCCGGCGACCCGCTGGCCCGGGTGATCGGGTCCGGCCGGGCGGCGCTGCTCAACCTGCTCGACACGGCGGCCACCACCACCGACCTCGCCCGGCGGACGGCGATGTCCTGCGGGAACGTCTCCCAGCACCTGTCCGCTCTGCACGCCGCCGGCCTGGTGTCGCGGTCCCGGCAGGGCCGGCACGTCCTCTACCGGGGCACCGAGGCCGCCGCGGTCCTGCTCCGCGCCAGCCGGGGCGAGTAACCCACGCGACCGCGCGACCGGCGGCGGCGCGACTGCCGGCCGCGCGACGCCGACCGCACGACGGCCGACCGCGACCCGGGGCCGCCGGGCGCTGGGCGCCGGTCAGCGCAGGAGGAGGGTGGGGAGCGGGTGGCGGTGGCGCAGGCCGGTCTCCTGGCGGCGCAGCTCCTCGGGCAGGGCGAGCGGGTCGCCGAGTCGCCCGACGGCGGCCACCACCACGGGGCGGACCTCGGGTGACAGGTCCAGCTCGGCGGCGAGGCCGGCCCGGTCGAACCGGGTGAGCTGGTGCACGTGCAGACCGAGCGCGGTGGCCTGCACGGTCAGGTGGGCGATCGCCTGACCCAGGTCGTACGCGGCCCGTTCGGCGTCGCCGCCGGTGTGCGCGCCGACCACCAGCGCGGAGGCGTGCCGGACCCAGTGCTGGTCGCCGGCCGCCAGGCTGACGAGGATCCGCTTCCAGGTCTCGTCCTGCCGGTGTCCGAGGGCGAACCGCCAGGGCTGCGCGTTGCCCGCCGAGGGGGCCCAGCGGGCGGCCTCGAGCAGCGAGGACGCCTCGTCGCCGGCCAGCTCGGCGTCCGGATCGAAGGACCGGGGGCTCCAGCGGAAGGCGAGCAGCGGGGTGAGGTCGGCCATGGGAAAAGAGTCCCCTATGGGCGATTCGCCCCTCGAGGTAGGGCGGCCGGATGTGGCGAAAAGCACCCGTAACGTCACCCAGGGTCAGGGCGTTCCCGCGCTCGGGGTGTCGGACGGGGACGACCCGGCGCGACCGACCGCGTCGCCGTCCACCACCGGCCCAGCGAGTTGCACGGTGGCCGGCGCCGGACCGGGCTCGCCGGCCAGCCTGAGGGTGCCGAAGTCGGCGCGTACCGCGGTCGGCGTCCCGTCCGGCCGGTAGCAGTAGATGCCCACGTCCAGCGGGGCGTTCAGCGAGGCGGAGGTCGACTCGACCGAGTAGCACTGACCGGTGGCCCCGGTCGGCGTCGTGGCGGGGGAGACCGCGAGCGGGGCCCGCCGGTCGGTGAGCACCTCCAGCCAGTCGGTGAACGGGTGCTGCACCCGGGGATCGAGCCGCCGGGGCACGGCGTCGTCGGGGTCGCCGAGGCGTACGCAGCTGGCCGGCTCGGGCCGGCCCGCCGACGGCAGGGCGCACTGGAAGAGCCCGTCCGTGGTGGCGGCGAGCGAGACGTCCACCGTGCCGCCCAGTCCCCACGCCGGCACGTCGACCCGCCAGGTGCCGTCGTTCGCGCTGGTCACCACGACCGTGCGTGCCGGGGCGTCGGCCGTGACGTACGCGTACTGCGCGGTGAGGTGGCGGTCCTGCGCGGCGGCCGCCAGTGCGGCCAACTCGTCGCGCGTCGCGTCCACCCCCGCCGGCACCGGGTCGGCGGTGGTGAGCGGGGCCGGTGTCGGCTGGTCGGCGGTGCAGGCGGCGAGGAGCGCCGGCAGAGTGATCGCCACGACGCCGGTCAGTCGCCGGGCCGCGCGGAGGTGAGCGTGCACCGGGACATTCTGCGGTGCGGGGACGGGTGCCGGGAGCCCGGCGTACGGCGTGTCGCGCCGCCCTCTCGCCGGCGGTTCCCGCCCTGGTGAGCCGGCCCTCACCGGGCCGGATGGTGGGATCACCCGACCCGGCGGCTCGTGCCGCCCGATAGGCTGATGAGGTCTGACACGCGCCGCCGGACCGGATCCCGGCGGCGTCGGCACGCTCAGGGTCGCTGGGAGGGAGTGCACCGTCGTGGCACTCGTGGTGCAGAAGTACGGCGGGTCCTCCGTCGCCAATGCCGAGCGGATCAAGCGGGTGGCCGAGCGCATCGTGGCCGCCCGCAAGGCCGGCGACGACGTGGTCGTGGTGGTCTCCGCGATGGGGGACACCACCGACGAGCTGCTCGACCTGGCCAACCAGGTCAGCCCGCTGCCGCCCGGCCGCGAGCTGGACATGCTGCTCACCGCCGGGGAGCGGATCTCCATGGCGCTGCTCGCCATGGCCATCCACAACCTGGGGTACGAGGCCCGCTCGTTCACCGGCTCGCAGGCCGGCGTGATCACCACCTCGGTGCACGGCAGGGCCCGGATCATCGACGTCACGCCGGGCCGCCTCAAGGGCGCGCTGGACGAGGGCGCGGTGGTCATCGTGGCCGGCTTCCAGGGCGTCTCGCAGGACACCAAGGACGTCACCACGCTCGGCCGGGGTGGGTCGGACACCACCGCCGTGGCGCTCGCCGCCGCGCTCGACGCGGACGTCTGCGAGATCTACACCGACGTGGACGGCATCTTCAGCGCCGACCCGCGGATCGTGCCGAACGCCCGGCACATCAAGCACATCACGTACGAGGAGATGCTGGAGCTGGCCGCCTGCGGCGCCAAGGTGCTGCACCTGCGCAGCGTCGAGTACGCCCGGCGCGCGGGGTTGCCGATCCACGTCCGTTCGTCATACTCGACCAACACCGGCACGATGGTCACCGGATCGATGGAGGACCTTCCTGTGGAACAGGCACTGATCACCGGGGTCGCCCACGACCGCAGCGAAGCGAAGATCACCATCGTCGGGGTGCCCGACGAGCCGGGCGCCGCGGCGAAGATCTTCGACACCGTCGCGGGTGCCGAGATCAACATCGACATGATCGTGCAGAACGTCTCCACCGAGGGCACCGGCCGCACGGACATCTCGTTCACCCTGCCCAAGACCGACGGCCCGACCGCGATGGCCGCGCTCAGCAAGATCCAGGAGGCGGTCAAGTTCAAGGGCCTCCTCTACGACGACCACGTCGGCAAGGTCTCCCTGATCGGCGCCGGCATGCGGTCCCACCCCGGCGTCGCGGCCGGCTTCTTCGCCGCGCTCGGCGGGGCCGGGGTCAACATCGAGATGATCTCCACGTCCGAGATCCGGGTCTCCGTGGTCTGCCGCGACACCGACCTCGACAAGGCGGTCCGGGCCATCCACGACGCCTTCGAGCTGGGCGGCGACGCCGAGGCCGTGGTCTACGCGGGCACCGGGCGGTAACCCGATGACCTCGCTGCCCACCCTCGCCGTGGTCGGGGCGACCGGCGCCGTCGGCACGGTCATGTGCCAGCTGCTCTCCTCCCGGCGCAACGTCTGGGGAGAGATCCGGCTGCTCGCCTCCGAGCGCTCGGTGGGCCGGCAGGTGCAGTGCCGCGGCGAGCAGCTGACCGTCCAGGCCCTCACGCCCGAGGCGTTCGACGGCGTCGACGTGGCCATGTTCGACGTGCCCGACGAGGTCTCCGCCGAGTGGGCGCCGGTCGCGGTGAGCCGGGGCGCGGTGGCGGTGGACAACTCCGGCGCGTTCCGGATGGACCGGGACGTGCCGCTGGTGGTCCCGGAGATCAACCCGGAGCAGGTGCGCAACCGGCCCAAGGGGATCATCGCCAACGCCAACTGCACCACCCTGGCGATGATCGTGGCGATCGCGCCGCTGCACCGCGAGTACGGCCTGCGCGAGCTGGTGCTCGCCTCGTACCAGGCGGTCTCCGGGGCGGGGCAGGCCGGCGTGGACACGCTGCACGCCCAGCTCGGCAAGATCGCCGGGGACCGGGTGCTCGGCTCGCGGCCCGGTGACGTACGGCAGGCGGTCGGCGACGAGCTGGGGCCGTTTCCGGCCCCGCTGGCGCTCAACGTGGTCCCCTGGGCCGGCTCGCTCGCCGACGGCGGCTGGTCGTCCGAGGAGATGAAGATGCGCAACGAGTCGCGCAAGATCCTCGGGCTGCCCGACCTGAAGGTCTCGGCCACCTGCGTACGGGTGCCCGTGGTGACCGGCCACTCGGTGGCCGTGCACGCGGTGTTCGCCACCGAGGTGGACGCCGAGGGCGCCCGCGAGGCGCTGCGCAACGCGCCCGGGGTGATCCTGGTCGACGACCCCGCCGCGGGCGAGTTCCCGATGCCGATCGACGCCGTCGGCACCGACCCGTCCTGGGTCGGCCGCATCCGCCGCGCCGTCGACGACCCGCGAGCGCTCGACCTCTTCGTGACGGGCGACAACCTCCGCAAGGGCGCCGCCCTGAACACCGCCCAGATCGCCGAACTCCTAGCCAAGGAACTAACCCACCCCTAACC
>NZ_QGKS01000149.1 GCF_003172935.1 Micromonospora sicca
GGGGAAGGGGAAGGGGAACTGACGGGGGTGGGCGAAACCTCGTCGATCACGGGTTCGGTGGGATCGACAGGCGCGGACGTGTCGATCGCCATGGTGGGACCGGTGGTGGGGCCAGCGTCCTCATCACCGCCGAAGGCCAGCATGAGCGTGGCGACCACCAGCACGACGGCCGCTCCCCCCACCGCCAGCCACATCAGCCGGCTTGCGTCGTCCGGGGACCGGTGGCGACTGCCGGCCGGGCGGACCAACGGCAACACGCTCGTGGGCGGGGCCACGTCGGCGCCGCGCGAGTCATGGGGGGCGGACACGCCGGACATCATGCCACGAGCGGCCGACCAGAGCCTCTTCCTCCGGCAGACCAAGGCTCGACCTACGGTGGTCGGGTGCGTCAAGGCTTACTCCCCGCCATCCTGGCCGTCGTGCTCGCCGCCGCGACCGGCGGTTGCGGGGGCGGAGAGGCGTACGCCGCACTGCGGCACCCGTTCCGGGGGGCGACCCTGCTCGTGGACGCGGACAGCCCGGCGAAGCATTGGCGGAACGACCACGGTGCCGGGTGGCTGGACCCGATCGCGGACACCCCGCAGGCCCGTTGGCTGGCCGGTCCGGCAGACCTGACCGACCTGCGCCCGTACCTCGCGCCCAGGACCGGCGGGCCTTGCCGTCGCCGCCGCCCCGGGCCATCGAACTCGAGAAGTGGAACCTCGGCACCCCCGCGGAACTGCGCAAGCTGCGGGCGTCGCTGCGCGCGGCGTTGACCCGCTACGGCCTGGCCCAGGGGGAGGAACTCGACGAGGTGCCCGGCCTGGTCGTGCTGGTCGCCACCGAGCTGGCGAGCAACGCGCTGCGACACGGTATCCCGCCGACCATCGTCACGCTGCTGGCCACCGATGACTGCTTCATGCTCGACGTCGCCGACCACGACCTGACGACGGTGCCCGAGCTGGCCGACACCCATCCGCTCGACTCGGGCGGCCGCGGGCTGCTGCTGTCGCAGTCGGTCTCCCTGGCCGTCGGCTGGTACGCGACGGAGGACACCAAGAACATCTGGGCGTCCTTCCCCCGCTGACCCGCCGCGCTGTCGGCCCTTGCCGGGCCGAGGTACGGACTGCCACGACGGCAACGGTGGCAACCGCCGGCTAGAAGCCAGCCACCGGGTGCGGGACGTACGGCCCCTCCAGCGCCGCCACCTCCTCGTCGGTCAGCTCCAGCTCCAGCCCGGCCACCGCGTCGGTCAGATGGTGCGGCTTGGTCGCGCCGACGATCGGCGCGGTCACCGTCGGATTGCGCGCCACCCAGGCCAGCGCCACCTGCGCCCGGGGTACGCCCCGCGCCGCCGCCACCCGGGCGACCGCCTCGACCACCGCCCGGTCCGGCTCCTCGGTCCGCGCGTAGAGCCCCCGGCCGAACTCGTCGGTCTCCGCCCGCGCGGTCCGCTCCCCCCAGTCCCGGGTCAGCCGGCCCCGGGCCAGCGGGCTCCACGGGATCACCGCGATCCCCTGGTCCGCGCAGAGCGGCAGCATCTCCCGCTCCTCCTCGCGGTAGAGCAGGTTGTAGTGGTTCTGCATGGAGACGAACCGGGTCCAGCCGTGCCGTTCCGCGGCCCAGAGCGCCTTGGCGAACTGCCAGGCGTACATCGAGGAGGCGCCGAGGTAGCGGACCTTGCCGGCGCGGACCAGGTCGTGCAGCGCCTCCAGGGTCTCCTCGATGGACGTACCCGGGTCCAGCCGGTGAATCTGGTAGAGGTCCACGTAGTCGGTGCCGAGCCGGCGCAGGCTGGCGTCGATCTCGCTCATGATGTGCTTGCGGGACAACCCGCCCCGGTTCGGCCCCGGACCCATCCGGCCGTGCACCTTGGTCGCGATGACCACCTCGTCGCGGCGGGCGAAGTCCTTCAGCGCCCGGCCGACGATCTCCTCGCTGGTGCCGTCGGAGTAGACGTTGGCGGTGTCGAAGAAGTTGACCCCCAGCTCCACCGCCTGCCGGATGAACGGCCGGCTCTGGTCCTCCGGCAGCGACCACGGGTGGGCGCCACGCGCCGGGTCGCCGTAGCTCATGCAGCCCAGGCAGAGCCGGGACACCTCCAGACCGGTGGACCCGAATTTCACGTACCGCATGCGGTGGGCCTCCTCAGCGCCAGCCGTGCTTCGGCTCGTAGCCGAGCACCCGGCGGGCCTTGTCGATGGAGAGCAGCGTCTCGTTACCGGTCAGCTCCCGGCGCACCGGAACCCCGGGGAAGACCTCCGCGGCCAGCTCGGCGGTGGGGCGGCTCATCACGGTGTCGGCGTTGGCGATGATGAAGACGTCCATGCCGGTCGCGTCGTGCTCCAGCGCCCGGCGGACCGCCTGCGCCCCGTCCCGGGCGTCGATGTAGCCCCACAGGTTCCACGAGCGCAGCGACGGATCGGCGTCGTACCCGGGAAAGGCGGCGTAGTCGGCCGGCTCCATCACGTTGGAGAAGCGCAGCCCGATCGCCTTGAGCCGGGGCTCCCAGCGGCAGAACTGGGCGACCATCTGCTCCTCGAGATGCTTCGCCAGCGCGTACGACGTCTCCGGCCGGGCCGGGTACTCCTCGTCCACCGGCAGGTACGGCGGCGGGGTCCCGAACGGCAGGCCGAGCAGCGTCTCGCTGGACGCCCAGACCACGTTGGTGATGCCGACCGCCCGGGCGGCGGAGAAGACGTGGTAGCTGGCGGTGATGTTGTTGCGGAAGGTCACCGCGTTCCCGGCCACGCCCGGCCCCGGGATGGCGGCCAGGTGCACCACCGCGTCCACCCCCGAGTAGCGCTCGTCGATGCCGGTGAACGCCTCCAGCACCTGACCCTGGTCGGTCAGGTCGATCCGGGTGAACGGGCAGCGCGGCTCGGCAGGCGCGACCAGGTCCAGGTTCACCACGTCGTACGAGTGGGCGAGCAGCTCGTCCACGACCGCGCGGCCGAGCTTCCCGCTGCCTCCGGTGACCACGACCCGACTCATCCGCCGTCCCCTCTCCCGGGGCCCCACGCCCCTGCCCCGCGCCACGTGTCCGCGGTCCATCTCACCACCCGCCGGGCGTCATGTGCAGTGCGGGATGGGTCAGTCCTCCGCCGGGATCGGGTCGTCGTACTGGCCGGACGGACCGGTGTGCAGGGCGCCGTCCACCCGGGGCCAGGCGTTCGGCAGGCAGCCGTGCAGGCCGAGGGTCTGCTGCTCCATCACCGGCGCCGGCCCGCCGGCCCGGGGACACAGCTCGTGGCCCCGGCCCAGGCGGTGACCGACCTCGTGGTTGAGCAGGTACGGCCGATAGCTGCCCAGATCGTCGAACTGCGGCACGCCGCGGGCCCACCGGGCGACGTTGATCACCACCCGGTCCCCGTTGCGGCAGGAGGTGTAGTGGTCGGACGGGTCCGCACAGAGTTCCCCCCGGGTCACCGGGGTGGCCAGCAGCACGGTGAAGTCGTCCGGCTCGTCCGGGCCGACCCGCTGGAGCCGCCACTCGCCGCCGCCGGTCCAGCCCCGCGGATCGGCGAGGATCACCGCGACCTCCCGGCCGAAGCGCTCCACGTCCACCTCGTCGATGCCCTCCTCGACCGCGACCCGGTAGCGGAGCAGCGGGCCGCTGCGGCCCGCCACGGCGCCACGGGCGGTGGCGGTGCGGAAGTTCCCCGTGCCCCGGGCCGGGTAGCTGAGGGTCGGCTCGGGCGGCCCGGCGGCCCGGCCCGCCGCGGGCACGGCCGGTGCGGGCGTCGACGTCGCCGGGGCCGGGCCGGCGGACCGGACGCCAGCCCTGACCAGCAGGTCGGGGCCGCCGCGCCGCGCGGCGTACGCGCCACCGGCGGCCAGCCCGACCGCCACGACCAGCGCCAGCAGGGTGACCGGGCCGGCGCGGGACGCCCGGCGTCGGCGGTGCAGGCCGATGTCCCGCCTGGTACGCCCGCCCACATCGATCTCCGTCCGTCGCCGCCCCGGGTCCGCCGAGGAGTACGGACGACGGGGGCGGTCGGTTGACCCGTAGCGGGAGAATCCGCCGCGGAGGGTCGATGGTGAGGTCGCTCACGGGTCGCGGCGCCCGGCCCGCCGGTACCGTTCGGGCGGGTGTGCACCTCGCCACCCGAGGTCGGCCGCACCGGAACGACCGTGGAGAAGGGGTCAACCCGTGCCGGAAGCCGACAACCTGGTCGCCGACGCCCTCGTGGCGGCGCGCGGCACCGACGTACGCGCGGCCGAACGCGCCCTGGATCGGCTGGTGGTCGGCGACGCCCCGGCGGTGGACGCCGCCCTCCTGGCCCGCCTGCGCCGCGGCGTCGGCCGGCTCTGGCCGCGCGGCTGGCAGCCGGTCGACCTGGATCGGATCGCCGCCCGGCGGCTCGACCCGCGCACCGCCCGACTGGTCGGGGAGGCGGTCGCGGCCCAGCGCGCCGCCCTGCCCGGGCCCGTCCCGCAGTGGTTCGACGAGCAGGTGGCCGAGCTGGGCGCCGGCTGGGACACCGAGGTCGACTGGCTGAACCGGTGGGCGGCCCGGGCGGGCGTCGACCGGATCACCGCGCTGCGCGACGCCGTCGACGCCCTCAGCCTGGTCGAGGGGCTGCCCCCGATCGCGCTGCTCCGCCCACCGCCGGGTAAGGCGGCCGCGGCCCCACGGGTGTCCGCCCCGGTGTCCGGGTCGCGGATGCTGGACCGGGTACGCGCGCTGCTGGCCAAGGCCGAGTCGACCACCTTCCCGGCCGAGGCGGAGGCGCTGACCGGCAAGGCCCAGGAGCTGATGGCCCGGCACAGCATCGACGCCGCCCTGCTCGACGCGACCGCCGAACGGCCGGACCAGCCGGGTGGCGTGCGGCTGAGCACCGACGCCCCGTACGCGGCCGCGAAGGCGCTGCTGGTGCAGGAGGTGGCGGCGGCCAACCGGTGCGAGTCGGTCTGGTCCGACGACCTCGGCTTCGCCACCGTGCTCGGCTTCCCGGCGGACCTGGCGGCGGTCGAACTGCTGCACACCTCGCTGCTGGTGCAGGCCACCGCCGCGATGCTGCGCGGCCGAAACGAGCGGCGGGCGAAGAGCGGCAGCCGGCGCACCAAGGGCTACGACGAGTCGTTCCTCAACGCCTTCGCGCTGCGGATCGGCGAACGGCTCCGGGCGGCCACCGAGGCGGCGAACCGGGAGGTGGCCGAGGAACGCGGCGACGACCGGCTGCTGCCGGTGCTCGCCGCGCGCTCGGACGCCGTCCGGGAACGGCTCGACACGCTCTTCCCCGGGGTCACCAGGTACCGCCTCCAGGTGCGGGACCCGGAAGGCTGGTCCTCCGGCACCTCCGCCGCCGACCGGGCCTCGCTCGACGCCGGCGCGCCGCCTCGCCGGTCGGTCCACGGCCGCCGCTGACGAACTTCCCGGATTCTTCGGGTGAGGATGTCGGGTACGGCGCCTCGGCTCCGACCCCTCACCGAGAGGCGCCCACACCTGTGGCCCGTACCCGAGGAGTGCACCGTGAAGTACATGCTGCTGATCTGGAACCGTCCCGGCTTCGTCGAGGAGCTCGCCGAGCAGGAGCGGAACGCCATCTTCGGCGAGGTCGACGAGATCATGAAGGAGCTGACCGAGTCCGGTGAGCTGGTCGGCGGCCAGGCGCTCGCCGACCCGTCGCAAACCCGGACGGTCCGGTCCGTCGGCGGCCGCGCCGAGATCACCGACGGCCCGTTCATGGAGAGCAAGGAGCAGTTCGCCGGCTACCTGATGGTCGACTGCGACAGCCCGGAGCGCGCCGCCGAGATCGCCGCGAGCTGGCCGGACGTCCGGCGGGGCGTCGGGGTGCTGGAGGTGCGGCCGGTCATGGACGAGGCCGGGACGGAGATGTGACGGCTGCCGACCACACCGTCGAGGACCTGCTGCGCAGTCTGGCGCCGCAGGTCCTCGCCGTCCTCGTCCGGCGGCACGGCCAGTTCTACGCCTGCGAGGACGCCGTGCAGGAGGCCCTGCTCGCCGCCGCCGTGCAGTGGCCCGAGCAGGGCGTGCCCGAGCACCCCCGCTCCTGGCTGGTCACCGTGGCGAGCCGCCGGCTCACCGACGAGTGGCGCAGCGAGCGGGCCCGCCGGGACCGCGAGGTCGCGGTGGCGCTCCGCGAGCCCGGGTACGCGGCGGTCGCGCCGCCCGCCGACGAGGAGCCGCCGGCCGGGGACGACACGCTGAAGCTGCTCTTCCTCTGCTGCCATCCGGCGCTCACCGTCCCGGCGCAGGTGGCGTTGACGCTGCGCGCGGTCGGCGGCCTGAGCACCGCGCAGATCGCCCGGGCGTACCTGGTGCCGGAGGCGACCATGAGCCAGCGGATCCGCCGGGCCAAGCAGCGAATCGAGGCGACCGGAGCCCGTTTCGTCCTGCCCTCGGCCGCCGATCGCGACGCGCGGCTCGGCGCCGTGTTGCACGTGCTCTACCTGGTCTTCAACGAGGGGTACACCGCCTCCAGCGGGCCCGACCTGCACCGGGCGGAGCTGACCGGGGAGGCGATCCGGCTGACCCGGGAGCTGCGCCGGCTGCTCCCCGACGACGGCGAGGTCACCGGGCTGCTGGCGCTGATGCTGCTCACCGACGCGCACCGGGCCGCCCGGACCGGGCCGGGGGGCGAGCTGGTGCCGCTGGCCGAGCAGGATCGCAGCCGCTGGGACCGGGCCGCGATCGCGGAGGGGGTCGCCCTGGTGACCGAGGCGCTGACCTGGTCGCCGCCCGGGCCGTACCAGGTGCAGGCGGCGATCGCCGCGGTGCACGCCGAGGCGCCGTCCGCGGCGGAGACCGACTGGCGGCAGATCGTCGCGCTCTACCGGCTGCTCGCGCGGATCGCGCCGAACCCGATGGTCACCCTCAATCAGGCCGCCGCGGTGGCCATGGTGGACGGCCCGCGGGCCGGGCTCGCCCTGCTGGCGCCGCTGGACGCCGACGAGCGGACGGCCGGGCACCACCGGCTCGCCGCCGTCCGCGCCCACCTGCTGGAGCTGGCCGGCGAGGCGACGGCGGCGCGGGCGACGTACCTGGCCGCCGCCCGGGGCACCACCAGCCTGCCGGAGCGGCGTTATCTGGAGGTACGCGCCGCCCGGCTGGCCGCCGACCGATGAGGTACCGGATACCGCGCTGACCCAGCGGGGTCACGGCCGCGAGCGCGGACGGCACCGGCGTCAGGGCTCCGGCGGATGGCGGCCTGACCAGCTTGGACGGATGGTCAGGCGTGGCACTCGTCGGTGAGGCGCCGCGGGATGCCGACGAAGGTCGAGGTGAGCCACTTCACCGGCGCGGCCGACCTGGCGCCGGCGTCGATCCGGTCGGCCGTGTCGGTGATCAGCGCCTTGATCTCGGGGTCCTGCGCCCGGGCGGCCTGCCCGCGTACGTCGTCGGCCAGCTCGGTGAGGTTGGCCTTGAGCTGCGCGTTGACCTGCTCCGGGGTGAACTCCTGGCGGGTGGCCGCCGCGGAGTCGTCGGCGATCTCCCGGCTGCCGGCGATGATCAGCTTGTCGACGCTGGCGCACACCGCCGCGGTGTTCGCCGCCGTCACCGGGGACGGCGCGGCGGTGGTCCCGATGGCCGCGGCGGAGGCGCTGGGCGCGGGGGCCGTGGTGCCGGCCGGCGCCGCGGTCCCCTCCCCGGTGGACTGGCAGGCCCCGGTGAGCGCGGTCAGCGTCACCAGGGCGGCGGTACGGATCGCGGTGTTACCGGACATCGTTCTCCCCGCACGGTCGGTGGCCGTCCCACGGACGGTCCTCGGTCAACCAGGGCTCGCTGTCGTGCTGCCGCCCACGCCCCGAACAGATCGAGCGGCGACCGTCCATCCTGCCAACCCGGCGGCACCTCGGCAGGACGCGCCCCCGGCCGGGACGTTCGACCCGGGCGCGCAGCACGCCGGGCCGGCGGTGGCCGGCCCGGCGCGCGAAGGCGTACGTCAGCGCTTGAAGGCGTCCTTGATCTTCTCGCCGGCCTGCTTGAGGTTGGCGCTGGCCTGGTCGTTGCGGCCCTCGGCCTCGAGGCGCTCGTTGTCGGTGGCCCGGCCGACGCCTTCCTTGACCTTGCCCGCGGTGTTCTCGGACGCGTTGTCGATCTTGTCGTCGATACCCATGCGAACCTCCACTCGGCGGTTTCCGCTACGCCTCCGAGGTACCCCCACGTCCGGTTGCTCAACCGTTACCTTTCACTGAGCGTTAGATAGCTCATGATCGGCAGCCGTCCGTTGCCGGACGGCATTGGCCGCAGGCGGCCTTGACGCTTCGACGCCCACTGCCCGGCCCGCGGGTGCGGGGCTTACGGGTCTTACACAGGCTCCACGTCCTGTTTTAACGTCGCCCGGCAACTCCAGGTCGACGTGCCGCACGAGGGCGGCAAGGTTGCGGGCGGCGTTGACGTCCCGGTCCAGGGACAGGCCGCAGGCATCGCAGTGGAACGTGCGCTCGCACAGCGACAGCTTGGGTTTCACCGTCTGGCATCGCGAGCAGGTCTTCGAGCTGGGGTACCACCGGTCGGCGACGTGCAGGACGCTGCCGTACCAGCCGGTCTTGTACCGCAACTGCCGCCGCAGGGTGGCCGGGGCGGCGTCGGACAACGCCCGGGCCAGCCTGCGGTTGCGCTTCAAGCCGGCCACGTGCAGGTCCTCCATCACAATGGTGTCGTACTGCTGGGCCAGCCGGGTGGTGAGCTGGTGCCAGGCGTCGGCGCGGACCGCGGCGACGGTGGCGTGCAGCCGGGCGGCCTGCGTCTGGGCGCGTTTCCACCGGTTCGACGGGGTGCGCTTGCGGTGCGTGGCCGGGTCGTACGGCCCGATCCGGCGGCTGGCCCGGCGCTGGGCCTTGCCGAACCGCTTCAGGGCCGCGGTGAACGGGGCCGGGTTGTCGACCATCTCGCCGGTGGACAGCACCGCGAGGTGCTTGATCCCGACGTCGACCCCGATGACCCGGCCCAGCCGCCGGGCGTGCGCCGGGCGTTCGATGGTCCGCTTGACCGCGACCTGGAACGAGCAGAACCAGCGCCCGGCGGTCTCGGTGACGGTCGCGGACAGGATCTTCGCGGTGCCCGCCTCGACCCGGCGGGCCAGCTTGCGCGCCGACTCGTGAGTCCGGATCCGGCCCAGCCGGGGCAGCACCACGTGCCGCCGGTCGGCGTCCACCCGGATCGCCCCGGTGGTGAACCGCACGGACCGGGCCGCGGCCCTGCCTTTGAACCGGGGCCAGCCCATCTTGCGGCCCTTACGCTTGCCGCTGCGTGACGCCGCCCAGTTGGCCAGCGCCCGGGCGAGCGCGTCCAGGCCGGTGTTGAACGCCTCCTTGGAGCATTCCCGCCACCACGGCGCCACCGGATGCTTGAGGTGGTTCCAGGTGCGCCGCAGGTCCGGCAGCGACCAGCCCTGCCACGGCGTCAGGTCCGCCTCAGCGACCCCGTAGGACGCCTCCGCCAGGCGTTGGGCCTTGACCGCGCTGAGCCGGCCGAGCATGTGGTTGAAGGCGAACCGGGCCGCCCCGGCGTGCCGACGCAGGCTCTGCTCGTCGGCCGGGTCCAGGCAGAACTTGTACGCCTGCACGGTCCAGCCCGCGGGGGCCTCGTACCGCTTCACCCGGCATCACCCGAGGTGGCGGCAGCCACCGCTCGCTCGGCCCAATTCGCCGCCGCCCGGCGGCCATACAGCCGGACGCACAGCGAGGTCAGGATCTCGGTCACGTCGCGGACCAGGTCGTCGTCCACCCCGGCCGGGTCGACCACGAGCAGCCGACGGCCCTGGGCGGTCAACGCGGCCTCGACGTACTCGGCGCCGAACCGGGCGAACCGGTCCCGGTGCTCCACCACGATCGTGGTCACGGCCGGGTCGCGCAGCAGCGCGAGGAACTTCTCACCGCGGCCGTTGAGTACCGAGCCGACCTCGGTGACCACCCGCGCCACCGCAACGTTCCGCCCAGTGGCCCACGCGGTGACCCGGGCGACCTGCCGGTCCAGGTCAACGCGCTGGTCCGCCGACGACACCCCGGCAAATACCACCACGGTCTCGGCCGGGGCCGGGCCGGCAGGCGGCTCCACCAGGATCAGACCGCCGACCCGGCGAGCGGGCACAGGCAACTTGCCCTCCCGAAACCAGCGATACGCCGTTACCGGATGGACCCCTTCCCACCTCGCCCACTCCTTCAAATTCACCGCTGCACACCATCGCATACCGTCAACTCAACTATTGGAACCCCCTCCGTCACCAACGGGCGCTCGCCGACGGTGAGCCCGGGAGCCCACGTCAGCCGACCGGGCGGAAGCGACGCAGCCGCAGGCTGTTGGCCACCACGAAGACCGACGAGAAGGCCATCGCGGCCCCGGCGATCATCGGGTTGAGCAGGCCGGCGGCGGCGAGCGGCAGGGCGGCCACGTTGTAGGCGAAGGCCCAGAACAGGTTGCCCTTGATGATGCCGAGGGTCCGCCGGGAGAGCCGGATCGCGTCCACGGCGGCCGTCAGGTCACCGCGGACCAGGGTCAGGTCGGACGCCTCGATCGCCACGTCGGTGCCGGTCCCCATGGCCAGCCCCAGGTCGGCCTGGGCGAGCGCGGCGGCGTCGTTGACCCCGTCACCGACCATCGCCACCGTCCGCCCCTCGGCCTGGAGCCGCCGCACCACGTCCACCTTGTCGGCCGGCAGCACCTCGGCGATCACCTCGTCGACGCCCACCTCGGCGGCCACCGCCTTCGCGACCGTGGCGTTGTCGCCGGTCAGCAGCACCGGGGTGAGTCCGAGCCCGCGCAGCTGGGCGACCGCCGCCCGACTGGTCGGCTTGACCACGTCGGCCACCGCGAGGACCCCGCGGGCCCGACCGTCCCAGCCGGCCAGGACCGCCGTCCGTCCGGCGGCCTCCGCGTCGGTCACCGTCCGCACGACCTCCTCCCGTACGTGCATACCCCGCTCCCGCAGCAGCCGGAGCCGCCCGACCAGCACCTCGCGGCCGTCGACCGACCCGGTCACGCCGAGCCCCTCGACGTTGCCGAACCCGGTCACGGTGGGCAGCGCTCCCGCCTCGGCCGCGCCGGCGGCGACGGCCCGGGCGATCGGGTGCTCGCTGGCGGCCTCCAGCGCCCCGGCCAGCCGGAGCAGCTCGGCGGCGTCCTGACCGGCGGCGGGGAGCACGTCGACCAGGGTCATCTTCCCGGTGGTGACGGTGCCGGTCTTGTCCAGCACCACGGTGTCCACCTGCCGGGTGGACTCCAGCACCTCCGGGCCCTTGATCAGGATGCCGAGCTGGGCGCCCCGCCCGGTGCCGACCAGCAGCGCGGTCGGCGTGGCCAGGCCGAGGGCGCACGGGCAGGCGATGATCAGCACGGCCACCGCCGCGGTGAAGGCGGCCGTCGTCCCGGCGCCGGTGCCGAGCCACCAGCCCAGCGTGCCCACGGCCAGGGCGATCACGATGGGCACGAAGACCCCGGAGATCCGGTCGGCGAGCCGCTGCACGGCCGCCTTGCCGGTCTGCGCCGCCTCGACCAGCTTCGCCATCTGGGCGAGCTGGGTGTCCCCGCCGATCCGGGTGGCCCGGACGAGCAGCCGGCCGCCCGCGTTGACGGTCGCGCCGACCACGGTGTCACCCGGCCGCACCTCGACCGGCACCGACTCGCCGGTGAGCATGCTGGCGTCGACCGCGGAGGCGCCCTCCTCGACGACGCCGTCGGTGGCGACCTTCTCGCCGGGCCGGACCACGAACCGGTCCCCGACCGCGAGCTGGTCGACCGGGACGCGGACCTCCTGGCCGCCACGGAGCACCGCCACGTCCTTGGCGCCCAGCTCCAGCAGGGCGCGCAGGGCGGCGCCGGCGGTCCGCTTGGAGCGGGCCTCGAAGTAGCGGCCGGCGAGGATGAAGACGGTGACTCCGGCCGCCGCCTCCAGGTAGATGTTGCCGGCGCCGTCGGTGCGGGTGATGTCGAGGCGGAACGGGTGGGTCATCCCGGGCATGCCGGCGTCGCCGAGGAAGAGCGCCCAGAGCGACCAGCCGAACGCGGCCAGGGTGCCCAGCGACACCAGGGTGTCCATGGTCGCCGCGCCGTGCCGCAGGTTGATCCAGGCGGCCCGGTGGAACGGCAGTCCGCCGTACACCACGACCGGGGCGGCCAGGGTCAGCGACAGCCACTGCCAGTAGTCGAACTGCCAGGCCGGCACCATGGCCAGCAGGACCACCGGCACGGCCAGGGCAACCGACACCCACAGTCGGGTACGCAGCCCGCGCAGCTCGTCCACCGGCTCGGCGGCGGCCGCCGACCCGGCGGGCCGCGGCGGCGGCGGTACGACGGCGGTGTAGCCGGTCTTCTCCACGGTGGCGATCAGGTCGGCCGGGCTGACCTCGTCGGCGTACCGGACGGTGGCCTTCTCGGTGGCGTAGTTGACGGTGGCCTCGACGCCGTCCATCCGGTTGAGCTTCTTCTCGATCCGGGCGGCGCAGGACGCGCAGGTCATGCCGCCGATCGCGAGTTCGATCAGGTTCGGGGCGACCGGCAGGGACTTGGCGGTCGATGTCATCGCGGCACCTCCTGTCAATTGTGCCCGTGACCGGGGGCGCCGTGCCCGGCGTCCGCGGTTGGTGCGGTGGTGGCGGCCGGCGCGCTGGTCGCCGGTGCGCCGGGTTCGCCGGCCACGACGGTGAACTCGGCGGTGTGCACCGCGTCGCCGTGCCGGAAGTCCAGGTAGAGGCGGTAGCTGCCGGCCGAGGGGATCTCGGCCGCGAATCGGATCTCCGGCCCGGCCGGGGTGCGCCCGTCACCGGGGGCGCCGTCCGGGTGGACGTGCAGGTACGCCAGGTCGCCCTGCCGCAGCGCCACCAGGTGCCCGTACGCCCCGAGGTAGGGCTGCAGGTCGGTGACCGGCTTCCCGTCCCGGCTGACGGTCAGGGTCAGCTCGGCGGTGCGGCCGGGCTGCGGGGCGCCGGCGAGGGTGACCGTGTAGCCGTCGACGGTGGTGCTGGTGGCGGGGGCCGGCAGCGGCCGGGGCTCCAGCGCGCCGGGGACGGTGACGTCGACGCCGAGGGTCAGCGCCTGCCCGCCGGTCGGCGTGAAGTCGGCGAACGCCCGCCAGACCCCGGGGCCGGCGAGCGGCGAGGCGACCCGCCAGGTGCCGTCGGCGGCCAACTCCGGGTGGACGTGCCGGAAGCCGGAGAGGTCGCGGCGGGCCACGATCAGGTGCATCCGCTTGTCGTGCGCCACGTCGTAGCGGGTGACCGGCGCGCCGTCCGGGCCGGTGATCCGGAAGGCGAACACGCCGGCCGGTGCGGTCACCGGCCGCATGGTGTAGCCGCGGTCGGAGACGAGCAGTCCGCCGGGCAGGTGGCTGGTGGTGGCGGTGCCGGTCGCGTGGTCACCGTCGGTGTGACCGGCGTCGGTGGCGTCGTGGCGGGTGGCGGCGGCGGGGGCGCCGGGGGCGGCCAGCTGGCCGACCCCGTACGTCGCGCCGAACACCGCCGCGAGGCCGAGGGCGAAGCCGCTCAGTTTCGTCGCCGTGTTCATCGTGATACCTCGGTTCCTTCGGGTCCGCGGACCCGTCACGCCCCGACGAGGTCGTAGCCGGCCTCGTCCACGGCGGCGCGGACGGTGTCCGGGTCCAACGGGCTCTCGCTGGTGACGGTGACCTGGCCGGAGGCCAGGTCGACCTGGACGTCGCTGACGCCCGGGATCGCGCCGACCTCGGCGCTGACCGAGCTGACGCAGTGCCCGCAGGTCATGCCCTGGACCTGGTAGGTGGTGGTGACCATCGCAACTCCCCTTCCGCCGTTCCCATGCTATCTCACGTTACCGGTACCCCCTTGGGGTATCCGGACCTGATCAGGACCGTACCATACCCCCGAGGGGTACGCTATCCTGGACGTCATGACCGCACCGACGACCCCGACCCGGGGCTACACCGCCAGCAAGGACCAACTGCTCGCGCGGCTCCGCCGCATCGAGGGCCAGGTCCGCGGCATCGAGAAGATGGTCGACGACGACCGGTACTGCATCGACGTGCTCACCCAGATCTCCGCCATCCAGGCCGCCCTCGACAAGGTGGCGCTCGGCCTGCTCGACGGACACGCCCGACACTGCATGCACGAGGGCGCCGCCGAGGGACGGGCCGACGAGATGGCCGGCGAGATGATGGCCGCCGTCGGCCGGCTGATGAAGCGCGGCTGATCGGCGGTCAACTGGGCGGGACCGCGCCCTCCCCGGCCCGGCGCATCCTCGACGAGCGGTACGCCCGCGGCGAGATCGACGAGGAGGAGTACCGCCGTCGTCGCGCCGGCCTGACGTGAACCGCCCGGCCCACCCCTGACGAGCGCGCTCCGGCCGGCCACGCCGGGCGCCCGGGCCGCAGGGGCGGACCGGACACCCGGCAGGTGGGACTCAGAGCCGGTCGAGGATCTTGTTCATGAGGTCGATCTCGCCCCGCTGGGCGGTGACGATCCGCTCAGCGAGCGCCCGGGCGTCCGGCTTGGCGCCGCTCGCGATCTCCTCCTGCGCCATGGTGATGGCGCCCTCGTGGTGGGCGATCATCATGGTCAGGAACTGCCGGTCGAAGTCGACCCCGGACGCCGCCTCGAGCTTCGCCAGGTCGGCGTCGGACATCATGCCGGGCATGCCGTGAGTCATCCCCGGCGTGCCGTGACCCGCGCTCGCCGACGGCGCCGGCGCGCCCCAGGCAGTGAGCCAGCCGTTCATGGTGGCGATCTCCGGCGCCTGGGCAGCCTTGATCTGCCCCGCCAGCTTCTTCACCTCCGGGTCGGCGGCCCGGCTGTCGGCCAGCTCGGCCATCTCCACGGCCTGCTGGTGATGCGGGATCATCATCCGGGCGAACATCACGTCGGCCTCGGCGAACGATGCCGAGGCGCCCACGGTGGGCGTGCCGGCGCCGCCCATGCCCGGCATGTTGTGGCCGGAGCCGGACGTCGAGTGGTCGGCGTCGCCGCAGGCCGCCAGGGCGAGCGCGGCGAGAGCGGTCGCGCCGGCCAGGGCGGCACGACGCGCGATGGTACGAGTGAACACAGGAAAGACCTTTCGGTGTCGGAACGTACGCAGCGGACACGGGACGCGGGTCACCGGACGGCCACCCGCGTCGGGCGTCCTATCTGCGCAGCACCGACGCCGTCACCAGACGCAGTGCGAAGGGCCGGGGCGGCGGGGCCCGCGGTCCGCAGGCGGGTCGCGGCGATCCGCGGGCGGCCCGTCCGACGGGCCGCGAACCGGCCCGCAGCAGCACGGCGACCAGCAGCGCCACGGCGAACGCGCCGAGCACCGCCAGGCAGACGCTCCACCCCGACCGGTCGTCCTTGGGACCGGTCAGCGGGAGCGCGCGGGCGTGGCAGCCGTCACCCGGGCAGTCGGCCACCGCCGCGGCGACGGTCGCGACCGCCTCGGCGAGGACCGCCGAAAGATCGAGGTGGTGCCCGGCGCGCTGCGTCTCGTGACCCGCCCGGTGCCCACCGGAGGCGTGCGCGCCGTGGCCGAGGGTGTGCATGGCGGCGAGCCCGACCAGCGTGCTGAGCAGCAGCAGGAGCCGGACCCACCGTCCGGGCGTCACCACCGCCTCCGTACGCACGGAGACCACGCTAACCTGCCGGGTCGTACCGGTCGGGAGGAATGGCCCGCTCCGCGCCGCGGAGCGCCGCCCGGCGGGACCGCCGGTCGGCCTGACTAGCATTCCCTGCGACGGCCCCGGCGACCGCCGCACCGGCGGACGCCTGTCCCGGCCCGGTGAACCGACCGGCCCGGTGACACGTACCTCGCCTGAGAACCGTTGGGAGACTCACCATGGGCGCCGACCACACCGGTCCAGCTCCGGCCGCCCCGCCGGGCGTACGACGGATCCTCGTCGCCACGGTGGTCCCGCTGTTCGTCCTCAGCGTGCTCGCCGCCCTGGTGCTCTGGCCCCGGGACACCCCGGCCCCGGAGCGCGCGGCCGACGTGCCGCGCTACCACGGCACGGTGACCCGGGTGGTCACCGAGCCGTGCCCGCCGGCGGCGGAGGTGCCGGAGGGCACCCCGGGTGGCTCCGCCGGGCCCTGCGGCACCGTCCGCGTGGCGGTCGAGCAGGGCCCGGACGCCGGCCGCCAGGTGGAGACCCCGATTCCCGTCGGCCCCGGCGCGCCCACCGTCGAGGTCGGCGACCGGATCGTCCTGGTGGAACTGGTGGACCCGGCCGACCCCGCGACGAAGAGCTACAACATCGCCGAGCACCAGCGGGGCAAGCCGCTGGTGTGGCTGGCGGCACTGTTCGCCGTCGCCATCGTCGCGTTCGGCCGCTGGCGGGGGCTGGCCGCGCTCGGCGGCCTGGTCGCGAGCTTCGCCATCCTGCTCGGCTTCGTGCTGCCGGGGATCGGCGCCGGCCAGCCACCGCTGCTGGTGGCGATCGTCGGCTCGGCGCTGATCATGTTCGTGGTGCTGTACCTGACCCACGGGATCACCGCGCAGACCTCGGTGGCGGTTCTCGGCACCCTCGGCAGCCTGGTGCTGACCGGTGTCCTCGGCACGCTCGCCACCGCCGCCACCCACCTGACCGGATTCGGCAGCGAGGACGCCACCACGCTGTCGATGTTCCAGCGGGACGTCGACCTGCACGGGCTGCTGCTGGCCGGCATCGTCATCGGCTCGCTGGGCGTGCTGGACGACGTGACGGTCACCCAGGCGGCCACCGTCACCGAGCTGGCGCACGCCAATCCGGGGCTGTCCCGGTTGCAGCTCTACCGCGCGGCCACCCGCGTCGGCCGCGCCCACATCGCCTCCACGGTCAACACCATCGTGCTGGCGTACGCGGGCGCCTCGCTGCCGCTCCTGCTCCTGCTCGTCGCCGACTCGCGGCCGGTGAGCGAGATCCTCACCAGCGAGTTCATGGCGCAGGAGATCGTTCGCAGCGCGGTGGCCACGATCGGCCTGATCGCCGCCGTACCCCTCACCACCGGCCTGGCGGCCGTGGTGACCACCGCCGGTCGGGGCGGCGCGGGGCAGCCCGCCGCGCCGGCGTCCCGTCCCCCCGCGGAGCCGGACGCCGCGCTGGCGGCGCTCAGCGCACCACGCAGCGGCGCGACCGGGGACGCCCACGGCGGCCGGACCGGACCGGGGAGGAGCACGGACACCGCATGGTGAAACTGCGCAGCGTGACCGCCCGCGCCAAACGCGATGCTGGTCACGGAGCTGGCCGTCGAATTACCGCTTTTAGTCGGCTTCCGGACGTAGATCCTCGGGAGGACTCTCGGGTAACCTCGCTGCCGGTCACCGCCGAAGGCGCGCAGCGGCGCCTGCGGTACCGCCGCCCAATCGCCGTACGGCGAACCGGGGAACCAGGTACATGGGGTGAATCCGCGCCAGCGGTAGGGGCCACTTCCGCCCCGAACCCGTCAGCTAACCCGGTCGGCGGTCGACGGAAGGGAACACTGTGACGGCACCCCTGCGCCGCTGGCTGACCCCCGTGGTGGCCGTGCTCACCGCGTTCACCATCGTCGCCGGCCCCGCGCCGGCGATCGCGGCGCCGACGACGCCCCCCACCCCCTCGGGGCACGAGGAGGACGCCGAGCCGAAGCTCATCACCGACGCCATCGAGGCCGCCAACCGCAACTACGTGCAGGCGAAGACCAAGCTGGCGAAGTCGAGGCAGCGCCAGCTCCAGCTCGCCTTGGAGGTACGCGCGGCGCAGCACCAGCTGGACGCCCTGCGCCCGCAGGTGTCCCAGATCGCGGCACAGTCGTACCGGACCGGCCGGATCGGCGCGGTGGCCATGCTGCTGGAGAGCAACGCCCCGGACTCGTTCGTCCGGCGGGCCGCCGCCCTGGACGAGCTGAACATGGTCAACGCGCAGAAGCTGGCCGAGGTCAACGCGGCGAAGAACCGCGCCGAACAGGCCAAGCTGGCGCTCGACGCCGAGGTGCGCGCCCAGCAGACGCTGACGAACGCGATGGCCCGGGAGAAAGTCGAGACGGAGAAGGCGCTCGCCCTGGTCGGCGGGAAGGGCTTCACCGGCGGCCTGGTCTCGGCCACCTCGCCGGTCGCCCGGATCGGCCCCGGCCGCACCGCCGACGGGGACTGGAAGCCGGAGTCGTGCAGCGAGAACGACCCCACCACCTCCGGCTGCATCACGCCGCGCACGCTGCACGCGTACAAGGAGGTGAGGCGGGCCGGCTTCAACCGCTTCGCCGGCTGCTACCGGTCCGGCGGGCCGTGGGAGCACCCGAAGGGCCGGGCCTGCGACTGGTCGCTGCAGAACAGCGGGTTCGCCCCCTGGCACAACAACGACACCCGGATGTACGGCAACAACGTCGCCGCATTCCTGATCCGCAACGCGGACCGGCTCGGCATCTACTACGTGATCTGGAACCGGCAGATCTGGTTCCCGGCGACCGGTTGGAAGTCCTACAGCGGGCCGTCCAACCACACCGACCACGTGCACATGTCGCTGCTCTGACCGACGACGTACCACGGCCGAGGGGCCGTCCCGCCGAACCGCGCGGGACGGCCCCTCGGTCGTCGTGTGCCGGTGGCGCGGCGTCAGCCGACGGCGGTGGGCGTGGGGTGCTCGACCTGGGCGGGCGGCCTGGTCGGCGCACCCGCCGGAACGGTGGCCACCGTCCGCACCTCGCCCGCGCCGAGCTGGTACGACATGCCGACCACCGCGCACCGCCCGGCGGCCACCGCACCGGCCAGGACGGGGGAGCTGGCCAGCAGCGCCTCGACGGTCTGCGCGATGTGGATGTCGACGATGCCGTCGATGTCCTCGACGCCCTCCGCCGCCGCCCGGCGCAGGCTGGGCACCACGGCATCGACCACCGCGCCGAGGTGCCCGGCGGGGGTCCTGCCGGTGGTGACCGCCTCCTTGGCGGCCTGCACCGCGCCGCAGGAGTCGTGCCCGAGCACCAGCACCAGCGGGGTGCCGAGCACCGTCAGGGCGTACTCGACGCTGCCGAGCACCTCGGGACCCGTCGTGTGGCCGGCGGTCCGGACCACGAAGAGGTCGCCCAGGCCGCGGTCGAAGATGATCTCGGCGGCGAGGCGGGAGTCGGAGCAGCCGACGATCACCGCGAAGGGGTGCTGGCCGTCGGCGACCGCCGCCCGGTGGCCGGCATCCTGGTTGGGGTGGCGCGGAACGCCCGTGACGAACCGCCGGTTCCCGGCGTGCAACTCGGCGAGTGCCTGCTCCGGAGTGGTCGGGGTCAATTCCCTCACCTCGTCCTCGCGCGAAACGACCTGGTCAGCCGGGCCGGCGGCGCAGGCGGCCTCGGCCCCAACCGTCACACGCAGCCGAAGGCACGTCAAGATTTACGTGATACGGATTTCATACGTTGACTGGGACTTGACCGCGGGACGAGTGCGGCCACCACGGCCGGGACCGCCCCGCCTCGCCGGGGCGAGGGCAGGGCCGGAAACGCGAACGAAGGGCCATACGATGACGCACATGGCGACGACAGCAGGCCAGAACGGGAGCAGCCGGAACTGGACATTCCTCACCAACCACGGGCACGTGCTGCTGGCCATCGCGCGAAACCCCACCGCCCGGCTGCGCGACGTCGCCGACGAGGTGGGGGTGACCGAACGGGCCGCCCAGGCCATCGTCGCCGACCTGGAGGCGGGCGGCTACCTGCGCCGCACCCGGGTGGGCCGGCGCAACGAGTACACGATCAACCCGAGCGGCCACTTCCGCCACCCCGCCGAGGCCGACCAGCAGGTCGGCGCCCTGCTCGCCCTCTTCACCGCCGAACCCGCCACCGGCTCCTGAGCCGGCCGCGCGGCGACACGGCGGCGGGCCGCGGTCGGGCGGGCCCGCCCGTCACCGCGCGACGGGCACGACGACGGTAATCTCACCGCGTGCGCGACAGCTTGCGGCCGGACGGAACGACTTTGCGCGCCCGTACCGGACACCGGTCTCGGGCGGTCCTCTGTGGAGCGGCGGCGGTGCTGCTCGGCACCCTGCTGGTGGCCCCGCCACCGGCGTCGGCGGCGACGCCGAAGTGCGGCCGGCCCGGCGGCCCCGGCCCGACCGAGGCCCCGTGGGCGCTGCGCCGGCTCGACCCCTCGTCGGCGTGGCGGATCACCCGGGGCGAGGGCGTGACCGTGGCCGTGGTGGACTCCGGCGTCTCACCCACCCACCCCCTGCTCAAGGGCCGGGTGCTCGGGGGTGACGACTTCAACGGCCTGGCCCGGCTCCGGGGGCAGTGCGACCTGGCCGGCCACGGCACCATCGTGGCGGGCATCATCGCGGGCCAGGAAGGCACCGGCACGCCGTACAGCGGCATCGCGCCCGAGGCGCGGATCCTGCCGGTACGGGTGCTGGCCTCCACCGAGCGCACCACCGACGAGGCGCTCCCCGGCGAGATCGCCAAGGCGATCCGGTGGGCGGTCGACCAGGGCGCCGACGTGGTCAACCTCTCCCTCGTGACGCTGGACCGGCCGGAGTTGAAGGACGCGATCGCCTACGCGCTCGGCAAGCGGGTCGTCGTGGTGGCCGCCGCCGGCAACCGGCAGGAGAACCAGCAGGACCAGCCGGCGTACCCGGCCGCGTACCCCGGGGTGATCGCCGTGGCGGGAGTCGACGCGCAGGGCGGCCACGTCGGCACCTCGGTCGCGGGCGACTACGTCGACATCGCCGCACCCGGGCTGGACATCGTCGGCCCGGCGCCACAGGGGGCGGGCTACCTCGCCGAGCCGCAGGGCGGCACCAGCTTCGCCGCCGCGTACGTCTCCGGGGTGGCCGCGCTGGTCCGCGCCGCCCACCCGGAGCTCACCCCCACCGACGTCGCCTTCCGGCTCACTCGGACGGCCGACAACCCGCCCGACGGGCACAACGCCGAGGTCGGGTACGGGGTGGTGAACCCGTACCGGGCGGTGACCAGCCTGCACGGCACCCGGACGGACCCGCCGCCCGGCGCGATGGCGGAACCCGTCCCGCCGGCCGACCCGCTGGCCTGGCAGCGGACCGTGGCGATCTGGACGGCCGCGGTCGGCGCGCTGCTGGCGGGCGTCCTGCTGGCGGTCCGGCCCGTCCTGACCCTCGGCCGCCGGCGGGGCTGGCGCCCCGGACGCCGCTCGACGCCGCTCGACGCCTGACCGTCCACACCTGGCGGTCGACACCGGACGGCCGACACTGGACGGAACCGCCCGCGACCGGCGCCTGGCCACGTCTCCGTGGCCGGCACCGGTCGGCGATCAGCGCAGGATCCCCGGCGTGCCGCCGGTGTCGGCACCCCAGATGTCCTCGTCCTCCTCCAGCCAGGTGTTGCGGGCGGTGTCCTCCTCGCCGTACCCGGCGCCGCCACCGTGGCCCATGCCGGCCACGCCGCCCCGGGCGCCGGCGCCCCGCGCACCACCGGCCGCACCGGCCGCGCCGCCCCGACCCGCGCTGCGACCGCCGGCCCCGGCCATGCCGCCGCCCACACCGGG
>NZ_QGKS01000393.1 GCF_003172935.1 Micromonospora sicca
ACGCGGTAGGCGGTGGTTTCGTTGGGGGGGACGAAGTCGAGGACCGGCTGGTTCCGGAGGGCGTACGCGAGGAGGCGGCCCACGGCGGCGATCTGCCGGGCCTGCACGCCGCCGCCGACCGCGTCCCGGGTGTCGTCCGGGTTGGCGGCGATGGTGGCGACCGCGAGCTGCGGGGTGAAGGCCACCACCGTCTCCGTGGCGTTCCGGTCTGAGCTGCCGGTCTTGCCGGCCAGCGGCCGGCGCAGCCCGGGCTGGAGTTCCTCGGCGGTGCCGCCGTCGCAGCGCCGGTACATCGACTGGTCGCCGACCGGGCAGCGGGCCGCGTCCGCCGCCGCGCGGGCCACCTCGGTGTCGAGCACCTGCCGGCAGTCCGGATCCCCGGCGGCCACCTTCCGGCCGGTGCTGTCGCTGATCGAGGTGATCGGCGTCGGCGCGCACCAGGTCCCCTCGGCCGCCACCGTGGCGTACGCGTTGGCCAGGTCGAGCGGGGTGGTGGCGGCGACGCCGAGGGTGAACGGTCCCCACTGCTTCGCGCCGTAGCGGGCCAGCGCCTCGTCGTCCTTGGCGCGCAGCACGATGCCGAGCCGCTCGGCCATCTCCACCACCCGGTCGGCGCCCACCTTCTCGGTCAGCCAGGCGAAGTAGGTGTTCACCGAGCGGCCGAAGGCGCTCCACATGGTGTGGTCGCCGTCCATCCAGTCCGGGTTGGCGTTGCTCGGGCACCAGTGGCCCCCGCAGCTGGCCGTACCGCCCTCGACCGAGTAGCCGGTGACGAGCCGGGACGGCGCGTCGAAGGTGGTGGCCAGCGGCAGCCCCGACTCCAGGGCGGCCAGCAGGGCGAAGAGCTTGAACGTCGAGCCGGCCTGGTAGCCGACGATGCCCCCGCCGCCGGCCACGAGCTGGTTGACGGTGTTCGGATAGTTCTGCTGGCCGCGCGGGTTGGCCGCCACGCTGAAGTGCCGGTTCACCGCCATGGCCAGCACCCGCCCGCTGCCCGGCTGGATCACCGCGGTCGGCGCGGCCCGCTTGTTGTCGACGGCGTAGACCTGCAGCACCTGCTCGTTGGCCTTGCGCTGCACGTCCGCGTCGAGCGAGGAGACGATCTTGAAGCCGCCGCGGCGCAGCGTCCGCTGTCGCTCGTCGGCGGAGCCGCCGAAGGCCGGCTGCGCCTTCCACCAGTGGGTGAACCAGTCGCAGAAGAAGCCCCAGTCGTTGTGCTCGGCGGCCACGCCGGCGCAGTCGTTCGGCGTCGCGCTGGGTCGCAGGTTGAGCTGCTCGCCCTTGGCCCGGGCGGCATCCGCGGCGGCGACCTGGCCGGTCTCCACCATCCGGTCCAGCACGTACGCCCGGCGGCCCAGCGCCGCGTCGGCGTCGCCGTTGATCGGGTCGTCGCTGTCCGGCGAGCGGACCAGGCCGGCGAGCAGCGCCGCCTGGGCCAGGTTCAGCTTCGCCGGCTCGGTCGAGAAGTAGCGCTTGCTGGCCGCCGCGATGCCGTACGCGCCGGCGCCGAAGTAGGCGATGTTCAGGTACCGGCTGAGGATCTGGTCCTTGTCCAGCTCCCGCTCCAGGGCCAGCGCGTAGCGCATCTCCCGGATCTTGCGGCCGGCGCTGATCTCGGTGGCCTGGGCCCGCTGCTCCTCGGTCAGCCGGGCATCGTTCGCCAGCGCGTTGCGGACGTACTGCATGGTCAGCGTGGAGGCGCCCTGCCGGGTCCGGCCGTCCCGGCTGTTGACGGTGAAGGCCCGGACCACGCCGCGGACGTCGACGCCGTGGTGCTGGTAGAACCGGACGTCCTCGGCGGCCACGATGGCCTGCCGCATCACCAGGGCCACCTCGGCCACCGGCACGTCCACCCGGTCCTCCACATAGAAGGAGGTGATCAGGGTATGCCCGTCGCTGGCGTACAGGTTGGACCGCTGGGCCGGCTGCGGCGTACGCAGCGACTCGGGCAGCTCCGAGTAGGGCACGAGCCCCGCGAAGCCGAGCCCGAACACCAGCGCGACCGGCAGCGCGGCGGCCGCCAGGGCCAGCCCGGCGAGCACGCCGGCGAGCAGGACAGTGAACAACTTGTCGAGATGGGCCCGGTTCATCAGCTCTCCCCGCAGGAGCCGGCCACGTTCGGACCCGTTCAGGATGACCGGAAACAGCGGTCACGCCGCCCGCTTCCCCCGAAACACGCAGGAATTTCGCGGAGAAGGATGAAGGTGGACAGAAACCCCAGCGCTCAGGGGCCGGAGGGCTCAGGGCAGCAGCGCGGCGGCCAGCGGGTGGACCGTCTCCTCGATCTCGTCGGCGACCCGGCTGAAGCACTGGTCACCGCGACCCCACGGGTCGTCGAGGTCGTCGGCGGGCAGTGCGGAGGCCCCCTGCCGGGCCGAGTCGGCGGCCGCCACCAGGGCTACCCCGCGGGCGTACACGGCATCCGGGGTCGCCTCGACCGGCGGCAGCCCCGCGGCGTCCACGGCGGCCAGCAGCCGCCCGAACTCGCCCAGCACGAAGGTGCGCGCCGCCGCGTCCGGACGCAGCGCCACCACGTACTCCTGCTGGTCGGCGGTGGCGGTGAGGACCAGGTCGGCCGCGTCGATGAGGTCGGACCGCAACTTACGGGCGGCGAACCCGTCCACGTCACCGCCGCGCGACACCACCTGCCGGGCCGCCGGCGGATTCATCTCCTCGCCCGCGTGCCAGCCCCCGGTGCCGGCGCTGTGGCTGTGCAGCAGCTCGTCCGAGCGGGTCGGGTCGACCCCGAGGCGGCCCAGCCGCTCCCGCACGGCGAGCAGCAGCAGCCGTTCGGCCATCGGAGAACGGCAGATGTTGCCCATGCAGACGTGCAGGACCGTGAACGGCGGCACTCAGACCCCCCGCTCGTCGAGGATGTCCGGCACCACGTCGCGCAGCTTCTCCAACGGGACCGCGCCCTGCCGCAGTACCCGGGGCACCTCGCCGGTGAGGTCGACGATGGTGCTCGGCACCGGGTCCGGGGCGGGCCCGGCCTCCAGGTAGGCGCGGACCGTGTAGGCGAGCTGGTCCCGCGCCTCCTCGGCGGTGACCGCCGCCGGCTGGCCGACCTTGTTGGCCGACGCCACCGCCATCGGTCCGGTCTCCCGCAGCACCTCCAGCGCCACCGGGTGCAGCGGCATCCGCACCGCCACCGTGCCGCTGGCGTCGCCCAGATCCCAGGACAGGCTCGGCGAGTGCTCCACCACGATGGTCAGCGCCCCCGGCCAGAACGCCTCGACCAGCTCGCGCGCCGAGCGGGGCAGCGAGAACACCAGGCCGTCGAGGGTGTGCCGCGACCCGATCAGCACCGGCGGCGCCTGCCGCGAACCGCCCTTGGCGTCCGCGAGCGCCTTCACCGCGTACGGGGTGAAGGCGTCGGCGCCGATCCCGTAGACCGTGTCGGTCGGCAGAACGACCAGTTCACCGTTCTTGACCGCCTCGATGGCAGCGGCGATGCCGCGGTCCCGGTCGGCGGGCGACCGACAGTCGTAGAGCATCACGAGGAGCCAGTCTGCCACGCCGGGCCGCCGGTGGCGTGCTGGCCGTCCGCCCGCCGGGACGCGGTGGCGAACCGGGGCCGGCCGACCAGGTCCCGGTGCTCCGCCACGGCGGTGAACCGGCCGTCCGCGGCGAGCAGTTCGGGCACCGCCCTGCCGTGGGTGTCGTCGTGCTCCACGCCGAGCACCCCGCCGGGGCGCAGCAGCTCGGCCGCCCGGCCGATCACCGGCCGGATCACCGCCAGCCCGTCCGCCCCGCCGAAGACCGCCTCGTCCGGATCGTGCCCCGCCACCTCAGGCGGCACCGCCACCGACCGGGGCACGTACGGCGGGTTGCAGAGCAGCACGTCGACCCGGCCGACCAGCTCGTCCAGCAGCTCCGGGTCGGTCACGTCGGCGGCCACCACCTCGATCGGGGTGTCCCCCGCGGCGGCCCGGTCTGCGGCGTTGCGCCGCAGCCAGGCCAGCGCCGCCGGGGACCGCTCCACCGCCACCACCCGGGCGTCCGGCAGCTCCTGGGCGACGGAGAGAGCGATCGCGCCGGAGCCGCTGCACAGGTCGACCACCAGCGGCGCGTTCCGCGATCGCCCCTGCTCCACCCCCCAGCCGGCGAGCAGTTCGGTCTCCGGCCGGGGCACGAAGACGCCCGGGCCGACCGCCAGTTCCAGGTGCCGGAAACCGGCGACGCCGGTGAGGTGCTGCAACGGCTCCCGGGCCGCCCGCCGGCCGACCAGCGCGTCGAAGCGGGCGAGGTCGTCGGCGGTGAACCCGTCGGCCAGGGCCAGCCGGCCCCGGGGCACGTCCAGCACGTACGCGGCCAGCAGCTCGGCCTCCGCCCGGGGCGCCTCGACCCCCGCCTCGGCCAGCGCGCGGGCCGCCCGGGCGATCGCCAGTGAGGGCCGCTCGCGTTCTGTCCCTTTGGACGGGTGTTGCGGAAGGGAGGTCACGACATAATCATGAATCGTCGCGGGTGGCATCACGAGCGGGTGCGTCCGGACGCACACCGACAGGGAGGTCTCGGGTGGGCTGGCTCGACCGGGTCGACGACCAGGTTGACGCCCTCAAGCACGCCCGGGCGTTGCAGGAGGCGAGCCGCTCGGCGGAGGCCTGCGCCCTCCTCGACCGGGTGATCCGCACCACCGCCGACCCGAACGCCCGGGCCGACGCCCGCGTCCAGCGCCTCTCCGCGCTGATCAATCTCGGTCGGACGGCGGAGTTCACCCGGGCCATCGAGGATGCCTCCAGCGCCACCCGCGACCTGGCCGAGCCGTACCTGCGCGGGCACCTCAACGCGCTGGCCGCGCTGGCCGCGCACCACCAGGGAGCGCTGGACCGCTGCGTCACCCACCTGGTCAAGGCCTCCCGCTGGCTGGGCACCGTCGACGACCCGGACCGGGACACCGCCTGGGGCTGGCACGACCTCGCGATGGCCTACTCCTACCTCAGCTTCCACGGCCATGCCCTCGGGGCGATCGAGCGGGCCCGCCAGGTCGGGCTGACCGCCGGCATCCCGGAGGAGACCTTCGCCGCCCCCGGCATCCGGCTGCGCAACGCGGTCGCGCTGGACCACAACGGGGACAGCGACGGCTGTCTGCGGGTGCTCCGGGACGTCGCCGGGGACCTCAACCGGTTCCTGCGCGCCGGGCGGGCCGGCAACCTGCGGCCGAGCAGCCTGGCCGCGTACGGCTACGCGGCGGCCCGCCGAGCCGCCCTCGGCGACCGGGTGGAGTCCGGCACGGACGCCGACCCGGCCCGGCTGCTCGGGCACGGCGGCGACAGCGCCCGGGCGCGGGACATGCGTCAGCTCGGCCAGGTCTGCCTGGCCGTCGCCGACGGACGGCCGATCGAGGCGGTGACCCGGCTGGAGGCCGCCCAGGTCTCCGCCGAGACGCTCGGCGCGGCCGAACCGGCCCGGCTGCGCAGCATCGCCCTGGCCCGGGCCGGCGACCACGCCGCCGCGCATCGGGCCGACCGGCACGCGTTCCGGCTGGCCGCGCAGCGCAACGACCGGCTGCGGGACGTCTACATCGACGGGATCGCGGCCCGGATCGACCACGAGGAGATGCGCCGGGAGGCGGCCCGGTACGAGGGCGAGGCGCTCACCGACCCGCTGACCGGGCTGCCCAACCGGCGCCGCCTCGAGCGGTACATCGGCGCGGTGGTGGCCCGGGGCGAGCGGGTGGTGATCGGCGTCTGCGACCTGGACGGCTTCAAGGCGGTCAACACCCGGCACGGGCACCACTCGGGTGACCTGGTCCTCCAGCGGATCGCCGGAGTGATCAACCGGGTGATGCGGCGCGGCGACTTCGTGGCCCGCTACGGCGGCGACGAGTTCGTGGTGGTGCTGGCCGGGGCCGGCATGTCGGAGGCCGCCGAGGTGGCCCGCCGGATCGACGCGGCGGTCCGCACCGAGGACTGGGAGTCCCTGGTGCCCGGCACTCCGGTCGGGGTGAGCATCGGCTTCGCCGAGGTGAGCGGCACCGGCGACGGCCTGCGGGAGGCCCTCGGCGCCGCCTTCGAACTGGCCGACCGGGAGATGCTCCGGGCCAAGTCCCGCCTCCGCGCCTCCTGACCCCGCGCTCGGCCGGGCCGGGCGGCGGGCGGGTGCTCAGCGGCGGGTCAGTTCGGTCTCCCCGGCCAGGCGGGCGGTCCGGTCGGCCTCCGTCAGGGCGTCGAGGACACCGTCCAGCTCACCGGCGAGGGCCAGGTCGAGGTTGTACGCGGTGTAGCCGATCCGGTGGTCGGTGATCCGGTTCTGCGGGAAGTTGTAGGTGCGAACCCGCTCCGAGCGGTCCACCGTCCGGACCTGCGCCTTACGGGCGTCCGAGGCGGCCGCGTCGGCCTGCTCCTGCGCCGCCGCGAGCAGCCGGGCACGCAGGATCCGCATCGCCTGCTCCCGGTTCTGCAGCTGGGACTTCTCGTTCTGGCAGGAGACCACGATCCCGGTCGGCACGTGGGTGATCCGGACCGCCGAGTCGGTGGTGTTGACCGACTGGCCGCCCGGCCCGGACGAGCGGAACACGTCGATCCGCAGGTCGTTCGGGCCGATGGTGACGTCCACGTCCTCGGCCTCCGGCAGCACCAGCACGCCGGCCGCGCTGGTGTGGATCCGGCCCTGCGACTCGGTGACCGGCACGCGCTGCACCCGGTGCACGCCGCCCTCCCACTTGAGCCGGGACCAGACGCCGTTGCCGCCCTCGGGCACGCCCTTGGTCTTGATCGCCAGCGAGACGTCCTTGACCCCGCCGAGGTCGGAGTCCTGCGCGTCGATCACCTCGGTGACCCAGCCGTGCCGCTCCGCGTAGCGGGTGTACATCCGCAGCAGGTCGCCGGCGAACAGGGCCGACTCCTCGCCGCCCTCGCCGGCCTTGATCTCCACGATCACGTCCTTGGCGTCGTGCGGGTCGCGCGGGATCAGCAGCTCCGCCAGCCGCTCCTCCAGCGCCGGCAGCGTCGCCGCGATCGACTCGGCCTCGGCGGCGAACGCCGGGTCCTCGGCGGCCAGCTCGCGGGCGGCGACCAGGTCGGCGCGGGCCTGCTCCAGCTCGCCGGCCGCCTTGTGCAGCGGGACGAGCTCGGCGTAGCGGCGGCCCACCCGCCGGGCGGTGCCCTGGTCGGCGTGGATGGCCGGGTCGGCGAGCCGCTTCTCCAGCTCCGCGTACTCGTCGAGGAGGGCGGCCAGGCGCTCACTGCTCATGCTGGGGGTGCTCCTTCGACGACAACCGGGCGGGATGGGTGGAAACTGACGGAAACGGACGAACGCCCGCGTCCGGCACGGAGCCGGACACGGGCGTCGTCGGAGAAGCTACTTGGCCTTTTTGGGCTGAACCTTGGCGTACTTCTGCTGGAACTTGGCGACCCGGCCGGCGGTGTCGAGAACGCGCTGCTTACCGGTGTAGAACGGGTGGCAGGCGCTGCAGGTCTCGACGTGGATGGCGCCGCCCTTGGCGGTGCTGCGGGTCGTGAAGGTGTTACCGCAGGAGCAGCTGACCTCGGTGGTCACGTACTCCGGGTGGGTGTTGGGCTTCATCTCGCCTCGGTCCTTTCGTGGGTGGTCGCCGGGTCGCCGTCGGTGTCCCCGTCGTACACGACGGGCTCGGGCGTGAACCGGAACCGGTGGCCGATTGACCAGTGTGCCATGGGCGTCGGCCGACCCGAGGAGCGGGCCGCACAGGTGGTCCGGCAGGGGTAACGCTCACCCTCCCGTACGCATTCCCGCCCCGCCCGTGGGCATTCGCCAGGTCGTACCGTCAGAACCCCGGCGCGGACCGGGACCGGACGAACCGGGGTGGAGGGCATGTTCCGTCTGATCGCGACCCGGGGCCTGCCGGCCTCCGGCAAGACGACCTTCGCCCGCCGGCTCCAGCCGGGTGTGGTCCGGGTCAACCGGGACGACCTGCGCCGGATGATGCACGGCGAGCGGCTCTTCACCCAGTGGGCGGAGGGGCAGGTCAGCAGGGCCCAGCGGGCCCAGGTGGAGGCGCTGCTGGCGGCCCGGGTGAGCGTCTGCGTGGACGACACCAACCTGCGGGCCCGGACCCTGCGGGACTGGGCGGAACTGGCCGAGCGGTTCGGCGCCACGTTCGAGGTGCACGACTTCACCGACGTCCCGCTGGAGGAGTGCCTGCGCCGGGACGCCGCGCGGCCGGAGGCCGACCGGGTCGGCGAGGCGGCGATCCGCCGGCTGCACGACCGCTACCTGGCCAACCGCCCGTTACCGTTACCGGTGCCGACGGCCCGTACGGGTCCGCCGGCCACGGTCCACCCGCCGCACCCCGAGCCGCCGGCGATCGTGCTGGTGGACATCGACGGCACGGTGGCGCTGAACGTCTCCCGCAGCCCGTACGACATGACCCGGGTGGGCGAGGACGCGCCGAACGAGGCGGTGATCGCGGCGGTGCGGGCGATGCACGCGGCCGGCCACGGGGTGGTCTTCTGCTCCGGTCGGGACGCCTCGGCCCGGGCCGACACCGAGGCCTGGCTGGCCCGGCACGTCGAGGTCCCCTATCTGGCGCTGCACCTGCGGGCGGTCGGCGACCACCGCAAGGACGCGATCGTCAAGCAGGAGATCTACGAACGGGAGATCCGGGACCGGTACCGGGTGGTGGGCGTCTTCGACGACCGGATGCAGGTGGTGCGGATGTGGCGCTCGCTCGGCCTGACCGTGTTCCAGGTCGCCGAGGGCGACTTCTGACCGACCGGCCCGGGGCGCGTGACGGGTCCGCCACGCGCCCCGGGGCCGACGGTCAGGCGGCGGGTGCCTCCCCAGGTGTCGCCGCCGTGAGGGCGACCGTCGCCTCGGCGCGGACGCCGTTGACGGTCACCGTGAGCAGCACCTGCGCCCCCGGCCGCAGCGCGGTCAGCCGGCCGGTGGCCGGGTCGAACCGGGCCACGTGCCAGGGCTTCACCCCGTCGGCCGGGCCGATGTGCAGGTTCGGCGAGCCCGACCAGTCGGCGCTGACCGGGGCGGCCACCGGCACGGTACGACCACCGGGCTGGATCAGCGTCGCCGTGACGACCGCCGGGTCGCCCACCACCACGCTCGCCGGCGCGGCCAGCGCGAGCCGGTCGACGTGGGCGTGGAACTCCGCGTCGACCCAGCGTGGCCCCTCGGCGAGCGGGTCGCGTCGGGCCCGCTCGGCCTCCTGCGGGGTCACCGGGTCGACGCCGAACTCGGTCCACCCGGTGAAGCCGCCCAGCTGAGGCGGCGTGGACGGGTTCTTGCCCGAGTTGCCGTTGATGACGTACGGCACCCCGTCCACCCGGTCGGCGTCGAAGGTGCCGACGTGCCCGTTGACGACGAGCGCGCCCTTGCCGGTGCGGTGCTGGAAGTCGGCCAGCCACTGCTCGACCAGCGCCGCCTCCTTGCGGTCGCCGAGCTGGCTCGCCTTCGCCGGGCTGGGATCGCGCGGCGGGTGGTGGAACAGCACGGCGACCGAGCCGACGGCCGGGTCGGCGGCGGCGGAGTCGAGCGTGTCGCGCAGCAGCTGCACCTGGTCGAACCCGCCGCCGCGCAGCGAGCCGGTGGCGGTGTTCAGGGTGACGAAGCGGGTGCCGTCATGGTCGAAGACCCGCGAGGTGGCGCCGAAGACGTGCTGGAAGTTCGTGATCGGGGCGCCCATGATCTCGTGGTTGCCGGGCACGTAGTAGTACGGCAGCTCGCCGCCCAGCTCCTCGTCGAGGATCCGCTTGGCCAGCGCGAAGTCCGCCGGGTACGCGGTGTCCACGAAGTCCCCGTCGATGACCAGGAAGTCCGGCTTCGCCGCCTTGACCTCGCGGAGCGTACGGCGGGCCTGGGCGACCAGGTCGCTGTCCGGGTCGGCGGCGACGAACTGGGCGTCGGACAGCACCGCGAAGCGCCAGGGCGCGCCGTCCACCGTGCCGTCGCGGAGCACCGCCCGGTCGGTGCGCGGTTCCTCGGGCGGCGCCTGGATCGTCGGGGGCACCTTCGCGACCAGGTCGTCGATGACGATCTGACTGGTGTACTCCGCGGCCGGGTTGGTCTCCGCCACGTAGAACCGACGGACCCGGACCGGGTACTGCACGCCGGCCGGCACCGCGAACTCCACGTACTTCCAGCCGGTCCAGGTGAGGTACGGGCCGCGCAGCACGTGCTGGGTGTCCTGGGCGTCGTGCAGGTGCAGGCTGGGCCACTCCCCCTTGCCGTTGCCGTAGATCCACATGCCGAACGCCTGCGGCTGGCCGGGCACCTCGATCCAGGCCGGCGGGTCGGCGTACGCGGCCCGGGTGCCGGTGGACTGGCTGAAGTCGTACGACAGCTTGAGGCCCTGGCCCGTGTGGCCCGGCGCGGGCGCGACGGAGCCGCTGGCCCGGGCCTGGCTGAACTTCCAGGCCGCGGCGTCGTCGAAGCCGGCGACCGGGACGTCGGTCAGTCCGACGGTGACCGGCAGCACGGTGGTGAGCTTGCCGACGTGGACGGTGACCAGGCCGGAGCCGCTCTCGCCGAGCGCCTTGACGGAGAGGTTGCCGTCCCCGGTGGGGGTGACGGCGAGCAGCTTCGGGTCGTACTCGAGCTTCAGGTCGGCCGGCTCGATCGGCGCGGTGTTCCCCTCGGCGTCGTAGCCGACCACCCCGAAGAGCCCGGTGTCGCCCTGCCGGTTCAGACCGAGCCGGTCCACGGTGGAGTCGATCCGGTCCAGCTCCCCGAGCACGGTGAGGTCGAGGGTGCCGCCGGCCTCCGCCCGCCAGGCGGTGACGGTGCTGCGGCCGGGCGCGCCGGCCCGGAAGACGCCCTCGTCGTCCACCGTTCCGTGGACGGCCGGGTTCGCCCGCCACTGCGGCGCCCCGGCGGCCGGGCCGTACGTCTCGTCGTAGCCGGCGGCGGTGAGCCGGCGGGTCAGGCCGGGAAAGACCCGGTCCGGGCGGCCACCGCGGATCGGGGCGACGCCGGGCGCGGCGGTCGGGTCGCTCGCCGTCTCCAGCCAGTACCCGGTGAGCCGGCCGCTGCCCTTCGGCGCGTAGATGGCCAGGCCGTTGGGGACCGGGCGCTCGCTGCCGTCCGAGGGGCTGTTCTCCACCTGCACCGCCGCCGCGCCCGGTTCCCGGGCGAGCAGGGTCGAGGAGCCGCCGCCGTCGAGGTTCAGCGCGGTGTACGCACCCAGCTCGACCATCATCCGGCCCATCTCGGTCTGGGTGACGCCGCGGCTGTCCACCTGCCGACCGTCCACCGTCAACATGATCATTTTGCGCCCGTCGGCGGAGAAGCCGACCGAGGTGCGCGGGGCGAGGGTCAGGTCGGCGATGTTCTGCACCGCCCCGTCACGGACCAGCACGTTGCCGCCGCCGACCGCGGCGCGCAGGCTGCCGCCGTCGGACGCCTTCGGCCGCCAGGCCACGTCCACCGGGTCGCCGGGGCGCAGCGCGCCGAGGGCGTCCGCGCCGGCCTCCCGGCCGAGCAGCACGGTTGTCCCGGCCGGGATCGGCCCCTCGCCGGGCGCGGTGGCCACGGCCGCGACCCGGCCGCCGGTCACCGCGACCTCGACCACCCGGGCCGCGCCGCTCACCGCCCGCTGCCGGGGGTACGACCCCCAGAGCGGGGTGAAGACGCCGATGCCGTTCGGCTGGACCATGTTGTTGAACGGGGTCAGCGGAACCGGTCCGGCCGGCAGCGTGGCGGTGCCCTCGAAGCCGACCTGGATGACCCGACCCAGCCCCTCGGCGCTGATCGCGGCGGCGTTCGGGTGCCCGGCGACCGGCGACTGGATCAGGTCGCCGGAGCGGATGCCGATGCCCTGGGCCGCACCCGAGTTGTTGATGTCGAAGAAGTCGCCGTTGACGGCGGCGACCGCGCGGGAGCGGTCCACCGCGGCGCGCAGCGGCTCGTCCCGGGTGACCGTGCCGGAGTTGACGTAGTCGACGGTGACGCCGCCGGAGAGGTCGGCGGTGAGCGCGTCGGCGCGCAGCCAGCCCTCGGCGTCGTACCGGTCGAAGGAGGTGAGGTCGAGCCCGGGAGCGACCGGGCGGGTGCTCTTCGCGATCTCCAGGCCGCCGGCCGGGGCGGAGGAGGCGGCGGGGGCGTCCTCGGCGGCGGTGCGGAGGTCGCCGGCGGGTGCCGCGAGGCCGGCCGGGGCCGGTCCGGGAAGGCTGAGCAGCGGCGTCAGCAGCAGGACGCCGACGAGACGGGCGGATCGTCTGCGGATTCGCATGGACGACAGTCAACCCGACGCTGCATAGAAGTTTCAATACCCGACGGCTTAACCGAAGGAAAACTTCACGCCGGCCCTCGGGTACGACGAAGGGCACGGCCGTGACGGCCGTGCCCTTCGTTCGTGTCCTACCGGGGCGGTGTCACTCCCCCGGCGTCGACTTCGCGATCTGCATCAGGAACTCGATGTTGGTGCGGGACTGCTTGAGGCGGTCCAGCAGCAGGTCGAGCGCCGCCTGCGAGTCCAGCGAGTGCAGCACCTTGCGGAGCTTGTGGATGATCGCCAGCTCCTCCGGCGCGAGCAGGACCTCCTCCTTGCGGGTGCCGGAGGGGTTGATGTCGATCGCCGGGAAGACCCGCTTGTCGGCGATCTTCCGGTCCAGCTTGAGCTCGGCGTTACCGGTGCCCTTGAACTCCTCGAAGATGACCGTGTCCGCCATGGACCCGGTCTCCACCAGCGCGGTGGCGAGGATGGTCAGCGAGCCGCCGTTCTCGATGTTGCGGGCCGCACCGAGGAACCGCTTCGGCGGGTAGAGCGCGGTGGAGTCGATACCACCCGACATGATCCGGCCGCTTGCCGGCGCCGCCAGGTTGTACGACCGACCGAGCCGGGTCACCGAGTCGAGCAGCACGACGACGTCGTGCCCCAGCTCGACCAGGCGCTTCGCCCGCTCGATCGCCAACTCCGCCACCGTGGTGTGGTCCTGCGGCGGACGGTCGAACGTGGCCGCGATGACCTCGCCCTTCACCGACCGCTGCATGTCGGTGACCTCTTCCGGCCGCTCGTCGACCAGCACCACCATCAGGTGGCACTCCGGGTTGTTGCGGGTGATCGCGTTCGCGATCGCCTGCAGCACCATCGTCTTACCCGCCTTCGGCGGCGAGACGATCAGCGCCCGCTGGCCCTTGCCGATCGGCATGACCAGGTCGATCACCCGGGTGGTCAGGATGTGCGGCTCGGTCTCCAGCCGCAGCCGCTCCTGCGGGTACAGCGGGGTCAGCTTGTAGAACTCCGGCCGCCGCCGCGCCTCCTCCGGCTCCATCCCGTTGATGGTGTCCAGCCGGACCAGCGGGTTGTACTTGTCGCGACGCTGGTCGCTGCTGCCACCGTCGCGGGCGGCCCGCACGGCGCCGGTGATCGCGTCACCGCGGCGCAGGCCGTACTTCTTGATCTGGGACATCGAGACGTAGACGTCGTTCGGGCCGGCCAGGTAGCCGGTGGTCCGGACGAAGGCGTAGTTGTCGAGCACGTCGATGATGCCGGCCACCGGGACGAGCACGTCGTCCTCGCTGACCTGCGGCTCGCGGCCGCCACCGTCGCCGCCGCCCTCGGCCCGGTCGCCCCGGCCGCGTCGACGGTCCCGGAACCGGCTGCGCCGGCCGCGCCGGCCGCCGCCCTCGCCGTCCTCGTCGGAGTCGTTGTCCCGCTCGGCGCGCTGGCCACGGTCGTTGCGGTCGTTGCGGTCGCCGCGCTCGTTGCGCTCGGCACCGCGCTCGGTCCGGTCACCGCCGCGCTCACCGCGCTCGGCACGCTCGCCGCGCTCGGCCCGGTCGGCACCGCGCTCGGCACGCTCGCCGCGCTCGGCACCGCGCTCGGCACGCTCGCCGCGCTCGGCCCGGTCGGCACCGCGCTCGGCCCGCTCTGCGCCGCGCTCGCGACCGCCGCGCTCGGCCCGCTCGCCGGTCTCGGCCGGAGCCTCCTCGGTGCGCGCCTCGGCGGTGGCAGTGGCCCGGCCACGACGGGTCCGGGTGCGACCCTCGGTCGCCTCGGCGGCCGGGGCCGCCGGAGCCTGCTCGGCGGGGCGGCGCTCGGTATCGGCCCGCTCCTGGAGCACCTCGGCGTGTACCTCGTCCCGGGCGGGAGCGGCCGCGGCCGCGACCTCGGCCCGCGGTCGAGGGGTTCCGGCGGCGGCGCCGCCCTGCCGCTCGGTGATCGCGCTGATCAGCTCGCCCTTACGCATGCGAGCCGTACCGGAGATACCGAGCGACGCGGCCAGGCTCTGCAGCTCTGGCAGCAGCATCGCCGACAGGCCGGTACCGCTGCGCCGACGGCGTGTGGGGGCGGCGGTGGTGGCATCGCCAGCGACGTTGGAAACATCCGACGTCACGTCGGTGGTGTCGCTCAATGGATTCCTTCCCTCGATAGGCCGGGACTGCCCGGAGTCGAAAACCAGGTGGCCGGGCGGCCTCGGTGCACCCGCCTCGCACTGACGCGTCGCGGGAGTCTGTGACACAGCAGCCGGTCGGTTTCCCGACTCACCAACATCGGTGAGCAGGTCTCGCCGTCTGCGGCGACCTGTGGAAACTGCGGTGCGGCGTGGGCCTTGGCAGGGGTGACGGGCTGACCGCCGAGAGCTTCGGGGGTGCGCCGACCCGCAGGAGATCGCATGCTTCGCGGCTGTGCTGAGTCTAGAGCGTAATCAACTCTTCCGACCTGCGGCAACAGGGTCCCGCTCGGCGTGTCCCAGTCTACCCCGGGCAACCCGGGCACCGCTGACGTCTATGGGCAACTGCCAGAGCTGCCAGTCTGTTCCCGGGTCGAAGCCCGCTGGCACCTCGGTGAGGGCCAGCACGGTCGGTCCCGCCCCACTGACCACAGCCGCCACACCCGTCGCACGCAGGGCGCTGACCAGGGCCGCGGTCCCCGGCATGCCCGCGGCGCGGTAGTCCTGGTGCAGCCGGTCGACGGTGGCGGGCAGCAGCAGCCCCGGCGCCGCGGTCAGCGCGTGCACCAGCAGCGCCGCCCGGCCGGCGGTCAGCGCGGCGTCGGGATGCGGGACGGTGGCCGGCAGCGCGGCCCGCGCGGCGGCGGTCAGACCGCGTTCCGCGGGCACGAAGACGGTCGGCCGGACGCCGTCGGCGGCGGCCAGCGACACCGCGCGCGCCCCGGACGGCTCGGTCCAGGCGATGGTGAAGCCGCCGCGCAGGCAGGGCGCAACGTTGTCGGGGTGCCCCTCGACTTCGGCGGCCAGTCGCAGCGCCGCGTCGTCGTCGATCCGCTCGGCCCCGTCGGTGACCAGCGCCCGGGCCAGCAGCACGCCCGCGACGATGGCCGCCGAGGACGAGCCCAGGCCGCGGGCCTGCGGGATCCGGTTGACGCACTCCAGCGCGAGGCCCGGCGGCTGTCCGCCCAGCACGTCGAACGCGGCCCGCATGGCCGTCGCGACCAGGTGCCGCTCGCCCTCGGGCAGCTCGCCGGCGCCCTCGCCCGCCACGGTCACGCGTACGCCGCCCGGGGTCACCTCGGCCGCCACGTCGTCGTACAGCCCGAGGGCCAGGCCGAGCGCGTCGAAACCCGGGCCCAGGTTCGCGCTGGTCGCGGGCACCCGGACCCGGACGGGCCCGGCGGTGAAAGTCATCGGCACCGGCTCATGCTAGGGCTCGGGACCGACATCGCGGCGGTCCGCCCGATCCATGGGAATCGAGCCCCACCCACCCGGGTGGTCGGGCCGCTCGCCGCGCCGCCGGCAGGTCAGGAGGCGGGGGTGGACTCCGGCTCGGTCGCCGGTTCGGTGAGGGAGAGCCGGCGGGTGGCCAGCCGCCAGCCGACGGCGTACACCAGGGTGACCAGTCCGCAACCGGCCAGCACGGTCCGCTCGTTCACGGTGTCCACCACCAGGGCCACCACCAGCTGGCTCAGCGAGATGGCCAGCGTCGCCAGCATCATGTCGGTGCCGAAGACCCGGCCGCGCAACCGGTCCGGCACCTCGCCCTGGAGGGCGTAGTTGGACAGCACCCAGTTGCTGCCGCCGCCGAAGTGGGCGAGGAAGACGAGCACCAGCACCAGCGGGAACCAGCCGACCACCGAGACGCCCAGGTAGGACAGGCCGTACAGCGACATCGACAGGGCCAGGCCGGGCAGCAGCCAGGCCCGGTTGGTGAGCACCCGCCGCATCAGGATCGGCCCGACCAGGGCGCCCGCGCCCCGGGAGGCGAAGAGCAGGCCGGTGCCGACCGCGCCCACCCCGTACACGCCGGCGAGCAGCGGGAACACGGTCAGCACCCCGTTGCCCAGCCCGACCGCCGACTTCACGGTGACCAGGGCCAGCACCCGAGGCCGGTGGCCGATGTAGCGCAACGCCTCGCGGATCGCCGGCCAGGTGCGCTGCACGGTGCCGCCGGGTTCGCGGGCGGCCTGCAACGGCCGGCGGATCAGCGCGGCCAGGCCCGCCGCGAGCGCCAGGCCGACCGCCGCCACCCAGAAGCAGGCGTACGGGCCGGCGGCGGCGCTCAGCATGCCGCCGAGCGAGGCGCCGACGACCGTCATGGTGCCCCAGGCGGAACCGGCGATCGCGTTGCCGGCGGCGAGGTCGTCCGGGTCGAGCACGTTGGGCAGGGCGGCCTGGGCGGCCGGCGAGTAGAACGCCTTCGCCACCGCCACGGCGCCGATCGCCACCATCGCCAGCCACGCCGTCCCGGCGCTGCGGACGCCGAGCAGCAGCAGGACGCCGACCAGCGCGGCGATGTTGGCCACCATCATGATCTTCCGGCGATCGAACCGGTCCGCGATGGTGCCGGTGTACGGCAGCAACAGGGCGACGGTGCCGGTGTCCACGGCCAGCACCAGCGCGCCCCAGACCCCGCTGCCGGTCAGCTCGGGCAGGAGCACCAGCAGGGGCACCATCACGAACCAGTCCGCCCCGAAGACCACCAGCTCGGCGAGGAAGAGGTTGCGGAAGTCGCGGTTGCGCACGAGGACCGAGAGGGTGGGCGACACGCCGGAACCCTACCGGGCCGGTAAGACGACCGTGCTGTGCCCGAGCAGCTGGGAGACCGTCACGAAGGTGTAGCCGCGGGCGCGCAGCCCGATGATCATGTCGGGCAGCCCGCGGAGCGCGACCAGCCGCCGTTCCGCACCGACGTCGTGGCCGAGCAGGATGGTGCCGGGCCGCACGTCGGCGACGATCCGCCGGGCGTGACCGGCCGGGTCGCCCGGAAACTCGCCCTCGACCATCTGCAGCGTCCAGAGCACCAGCCGGTAGTTCAGCCGGGCGGCGGCGTGCAGCACCGCCCCGCCGAGGTGCCCCCACGGCGGGCGGACCAGCCGGGGCGGCACCCCGGCCGCCTCGGCGATCGCGTCGTGGCTGCGCCGCAGGTCGTCGTAGGCGGCGTGCGCGTCGAGCCGGGCCAGGTCCTGGTGGACCCAGCTGTGGTTGCCCACCTCGTGCCGGCCCAGCCGCCCGCGCAGCAGCGCCGCGTGCTCCCTGGCCCGCGCCCCGACCAGGAAGAACGTGGCCGGTACGCCATGCTCGTCCAGCGTGTCGAGCACCATCGGCGTCCACTGTGGCAGCGGGCCGTCGTCGAAGGTGAGCGCGACCAGCCGGTCGCTGGTAGGCACCCCCCAGGTGACCTCGACGCCGCCGGCGCCGACCTGCTGGTGGCGGGTGCCGAGGGTGGCGCTGGCCGGGCCGTCGGCGAGCGGGAGGCGTCGGTCGGCGATCCAGGCGGTCTGGGTGCTGGCGGCGGTGCCCAGCGCGGCGCCGCCCGCCAGCAGGGCGGTCCGGCGCAGCAGCGCCCGGCGGCCCCACCGGCCCGCACCGTCCGCCATGGCCCCCTGCCCCCGCTTCGGACCGTCGCCCCTCCCGAAGCGATCCGACGCTCACAGTATGCGACAACTCACTCACGGTACAGGGTCGGACATCCGACGCGGTTTGCGCCACGGCGGACAAGCACGGAAACTCCCCGGCGGGCTCGCGCCTGCCGGGGGCGTCTCCAGGTCGTCAGCTCACTCGGTGGGCGGCAACGGTGACCGCCGGCTCTTCGGCAGGCGCAGCACCTCGAACTGGTCGGTCCCGTCGATCAGCGCCGCCGACGGCCGGGCCGGCGGGTTCGCGACCGCCCGCTCGGCGGGGGCCGCCCCGGCCGCCGCCCACTGGTCGCCGGCACCGGCCCCCACGGTCGCCGGGACCTCCGCCGGCGCCGGGTCACCGGCGGCGGTGCGACCGGTGCGGCGCGCCCGCCGCTCCCGCAGCGACTCCTTGGTGCGCTCCACCATCGTGTAGAGCGTCGGCACCAGGATCAGGGTCAGCAGCGTCGAACTGAGCAGGCCACCGATCACCACCACGGCCAACGGCTGCGAGATGAAGCCGCCCTCGCCGGTGAGCCCGAAGGCCATCGGCAGCAGCGCGAAGATGGTGGCGACCGCGGTCATCAGGATCGGGCGCAGCCGGCGCCGGCCACCCTCGACCACCGCCTCGGTCACGCTCCTGCCCTGCGCCCGGTACTGGTTGATCAGGTCGAGCAGCACGATCGCGTTGGTGACCACGATCCCGACCAGCATCAGCACGCCGATCAGCGCCGGCACGCCCAGCGGCGTCCCGGTGGCCAGCAGCAGCCCGATCGCGCCGGTGGCGGCGAACGGGATGGAGATCAGCAGGATCAGCGCCTGGGTCAGGCTGCGGAACGTCCCCACCATGATCAGGAAGACGATCGCGATCGCGGCCAGCACGGCCAGCCCCAGGTCGGCGAAGGCCTCCTTCTGGTCGGCGCTGACGCCACCCACGGCGAAGGTCGCCCCGGGCACGTCCAGCGCGTCCAGCCGCTTCTGCAGCTCCTGGGTGGTCGCGCCCAAGTTGGAGCCGGTGGCCGTACCGGTGACGGAGACGCTGCGCTCACCGTCGATCCGGGTCACCTGCTGCGGCCCCTCCACCTGGTTCACGTCGGCGATGTCGTCCAGCTTGACCGGGCCGACGGGCAGCGCCCGCAGCTCGGCCACGCTCATCGGCGGGCGGGCCCCGGTGCTCAGCACCACGTCCTGCTGCGCCCCGTCGAGGCCGACCTGGCCCAGCGGCGCGCCCCGGTATGCCTGGGCCACGAGCTGGCCCACCGCCGCCTCGGTCAGCCCGGCGCGGGCCGCGGCCACCCGGTCGACGGTGACGTCGATCCGGGGCACCCGCTCGGCCAGGCTGGTGGAGACGTCCTCGACGCCCGGCGTACCGGCCATCGCGTCGCGGGCGGCCTCGGCCGCCCGGGTCAGCGCCTCGGGGTCGGCGGCCTGCACGACCACCTCGAGCTGGTTGGCGGAGGTGCTCTGCCCGGCGCCGAAGCTCAGCTCACCGGCGTCCGCACCGAGGGCGTCGAACTCCTTCCGCAGAGTCTGCTTGACCTCGGCCGCCTCCGTGCCCTCGTCCAGCGCGACCGAGTAGGTGGCGGTGTTGTTGCCGCCGCCGCCCGCCCACGGCTGGTCGCTGCCGCCCGCGCTCACCTGGTACGTCTTGACGCCCTCGGTACGCGCCAGCACCGCCTCGACCTTCGCGGCGGCCTGGTCGGTGCCGGCCAGCCCGGTGCCGGCCGGCAGCTCCTGGGTGATGTTCAGGGTGTCCTGGCCTGAGTCGTCCAGGAAGTTGGTCTCCAGCTTCTGCGCGAGCCCGAAGGTGCCGAGCAGCACCAGCAGCCCCAGCCCCACGGTGATCCAGCGGGTCTTCCGGGACCGGGTGGCGAACCCGATCGCCGGCAGGTACCCCCGCTGCAGCGGGCTGCGCAGCTCCTTCTCCTCGGCGGCACGCCGGGCCGCCGCGTCGTCCGCGCCGCCGCGGCGCGGCTTGAGGAACCAGTACGCCAGCACCGGGATCACGGTCAGCGAGACCAGCAGGGAGGCCAGCAGGGCGACCGTCACGGTGATCGCGAACGGCGCGAAGAGCTGCCCGACGAAGCCGCCGACCAGCGCGATCGGCGCGAAGACGGCCACCGTGGTGAGGGTGGAGGCGGTCACCGCGCCGGCCACCTCGCGGACCGCGACGATGATCGCGTCCCGCTTCGGTTCGCCGTACTCCAGGTGCCGCTTGATGTTCTCCAGCACCACGATGGAGTCGTCGACCACCCGCCCGACGGCGATGGTCAGCGCGCCGAGGGTGAGCAGGTTGAGCGAGTAGTCGCCGGCCCAGAGCGCGATCAGCGCGACCAGCACGGACAGCGGGATGGAGACCGCGGTGACCAGCGTGGAGCGGAGGGAGAGCAGGAAGACCAGGATCACCACGACCGCCATCAGCAGGCCGAGCAGGCCCTCGGTGGTGAGGCTCTCGATGGACCGCTCGACGAACGGGGCCTGGTCGAAGACGACCGTCAGGTCCGCGCCGGAGGCCGCCTTCAGGTCGTCGAGCCGGTCCCGGATCTCGTGCGAGATCTCCACGGCGTTGCCGTCGGGGGTGGCGGTGACGGCGATGCCCAGGCTGGGCTTGCCGTTGGTCCGGGTGATCGCGGTGGCCGGGGCGAGCTGCTGCTCGACCCGGGCCACGTCGCCGAGCCGGATCGGCGCCGCGGGAGCGGTGGCCAGGACGATGCCGCGCAGGTCGTCGACGGTCCGGACCGGGGTGCCGACCTGGACGGGAAGCGACCGGCTGCCGTCGGCGACCGCGCCGGCCGGCACCGCCACGCCGTTGGTCTTCAACGCCTGGGCGATGGCGGTGGGGGCGAGCCGGGCCGCGGCCAGCTTCGCTCGGTCGGGGGTGATCAGCACGACCTGGTCGCGGGTGCCGGTCACGTCGACCGTGCGGACCCCGTCCAGGCCCTCCAGCTCCGGTACGACGGTCTGGCGCAGCTTCTCCGCCAGCGCCCGCTCGTCGCCGCCACCGCTGGCGGCGACCACCACGGCGGGCAGGTCGTCCGTGCTGCCGGCGATGACCTGCGGGTCCACCCCGGCGGGGAGCTGGGTGTCGATCCGGTTCAGCGCGGTCTGCATCTTGTTCACCACGTCGTCCAGGTCGGTGCCGAACTCGTACTGCACCTGGACGGTGGTGGCGCCCTCGCGGGAGGTGGAGGTGACCTTGTCCAGCCCCGGGATGCCCTGAAGGCTGTTCTCGATCGGTTCGGTGACCTGGGACTCGACGATCTCCGGCGCGGCACCCGGATACGCCGCCACGATGAACGCGGCGGGGAACTCCAGCGACGGCAGCAGCTGCTGCTTCAGCGACGGTACGGCGAACGCCCCGAACGCCGTGGTCACCAGCGCGATGAGGGCGATCAGGCCCCGGTTGGCGAGGCTGAATCTGGCGAGCAGCGACATCGGCGTGGCTCACTCCTGAGAAAGGGTCTGCGGGGTAGCCCGAAGTCTGCCCGACCCGATCCACCCCACCCCCACCACCC
>NZ_QGKS01000144.1 GCF_003172935.1 Micromonospora sicca
GTGGGGCCGAGGGTGGGCAGCCCGGCGATGCGCCAGGCGGCGAATCCGCCGACCACGTCGGTGGCCCGGTGCAGGCCCAGATCCTGCAGGGCGGCGGCGGCCAGCGAGGAGGTGTAGCCCTCCTGGCAGAGGATCACCATCGGCACGTCGTAGTCGACGGCCTGGGGCAGCCGGGCCGGACAGCGCGGGTCGAACCGCCACTCGAGCACGTTGCGTTCCACGGCGAGGGCACCGGGGACGGTGCCGTGCGCGGCGCGTTGGCCCGCCGGCCGGATGTCGACCAGCAGCGCCCCGGACCGGTACGCGAGGTGCGCCTGCTCGGGGTCGAGCCGGCGCAGCCGGGCGCGGGCGGCGGCGAGGACCTCGTCGATGCCGCGGGAGCCGGGCGGCGGGACCGGACAGCTGTCGGTGCGGGTCTGGGTGTGCGGCATCGTCGCGTCCTTCCAGGCGGATGTCGGGTCTGCGGGTGGCTGCGGTCGCGCGCCTGGCCGGCTCACCACGCCACCCCGGCCTCGGCCACGTCCCCGATCAGGAGCTGCCCGTCGAGGAGCCGGTAGCGGGTCATCCGGCGCAGTGTGGGCCGGTAGACGTGCACGCTGACCGCCGGCTGGTCGCCCCGGTTGGTCACGACGTGCACGTGTCGGGCGCCGAAGCGCCGGCCAGTGCCCGCGGCCAGCCGGTGCGGGCGCAGCCGACCGCCGCTGACCGTCTCCTCGGTGAGGGTGCCGGCGACGACCAGGAAGGCGCCGGAGGAGCCGCCGTGGTCGTGCAGATCCGTGCCCTGCCCGGGCAGCCAGCTCAACGCCCAGACCTCGTGGTCCGGCCCGGCCGCGAGCCGTGCGTACCACCGTTGCGCCCGGTCGAAGCGCAGCGGGACCGGCCAAGCGGGGGGATCCGCGTACCGGGCGGCGACGGCGAGCAGGTCGGCGGGGGGTGCGCTGGTCATGGGCGGGTCGTCCTCACGGGTGCGGAGCGGCGCGTGCCCCTCCACGATAGAAGGCAAACCCTATGGGTTTAGTAGGCAATACCGGATGCTGGGACAGCGACGGCGCCAGGTCAGATCATCGGCGGGTCCACCCGGTAGCCCGGCACGGACGGCCAGCGCACCGTCAGCACCACCGACTCCCGCTCCGCGTACCAGCAATGGTCGACACCCCGGCCCCACACCACGTAGTCGCCGGGCTTGCCGAGCACCACCGTGCGGTCCGGCAGCTCCACCCGGAACCGACCGCTGATCAGCACCAGCAGCGCGGTGCGGCGCTCTCCGGTCGCCCACCGGGACCGGGCCTCCCCCGCCGGGTGCACACCCCACTTCACCTCGACCTCCGTGCTGTGCCGGACGTCCCCCGGCGGCTTGAAGTGGCCGAGCAGCCAGCCGGCGTCGGTCGCCCCGTCCAGGTCCGCGTTGCCGACGTACACCGAATCGTCCATCCACCGTTCCTAGGAACTGAGCACAAGTTGCGCGTGTTCAGCCGCGTGTCCCGAACGGTCTTGGGCACGCTGGTCCCCCGCGTTCGCTCCGTATCCGGCGCGCACGGATCGTGTCCGCGGTCCGGAATTACGGGGGCGGGTTCCCTCACGCTCAGGGACGCCCGATCCGGCCTGGACGGTCCGATGCCCCAGCCCATCACTCCGGTGAGCAGGGGGCGGTGCCGTCCGACGCCGAATCGGGTGACCCTGAGCGCGTCGTCCTATCGCCACGGCGGCAGCGTCGTGGCGGGTCGTCTTTCGCTTTTTGCTGATCAGGGGCTTCTGCCAGTGCTGGGCGCCCCACTTGGAGGTGTATGCCGGGTCGACCGCGACGACCGCGACGCCGGTTGCTTCGGCCATCGAGGTGAGCCGGGCGCGCAGCCTGCTGACGGGCATCCCGGATATGAGGCCACGGAACCGCTTGCGCCGGCCGTGCTTCTCCCGGGTTTTCTCCGCCTCGAAGTCCAAGTCCTCGATGGCCACAGCTTCCACGCCGCAGACCTTCGCCCAGTTGAGCAGCCGCGTCAGGGCGTGACGCAGCTGGGCGTCACGGTGGTCGGCGGTGCCGGACAGGTCGTAATGGAACCGGCGCGGGTTGCCGACGGGGTTGCCGTGGGCGTCGAGCCGCCAGGCGGCGATGTGGTCAGCATTGGTGTCCACCCCGATCGCGCCGGTGGCCAGCGCGGCCTCCAGTGGGACCGTCCTAGTGGGCGCGTGCTGCCAGGACGCGGTGATGTACCAGCGCTGCCGCTGCGGGTCGAAATGAATGCGGTAAGCGACCGCCCGGTTGGCCTCGATACGGTCGACCCACTCGGAACCGCGGTGGGGGAACCGCACCTTCGCTGCCAGGGCATACCGGCCGTGGGGGGCGTTCGCCAGTCCAACCAACGGTGCGGGCAGCCTGATCGACACCTCGCCGTCCGCAGTGACGCGGATCGTCTCGTTGCCGTACCGCTTACCCGACTCCCCGTCGGCCTGAAGGAACCAACGCTGCGCTGTCCACCGCTCGCGCCACTGCGCCTCGGTCAGTCCAGCCTGGGCCAGGTTGTGGCGGTTGCGGGCGAGGCGCTTCCCGCCGCGCGCCACGTGCACGACCCCGGCCTCACGGTTGGCCCGCTCCCGCCCCAGCCGCTCCATCAGCACGTGCAGGCGACGGCTCTTGGCGAACCACTCCTGCCGACTGCGGTAGCCGCCCGGTACGCCCTTGACGCCGCGCTGCCCCACCGGCAGGGACAGTCGATGTCGAATCGTCGCCACCTCGGCTTCGAGGTTGCCGATGTGTGCTAGCTGGCACCTTCGGGCCAGCGCCCACTGGTCGTGCGTGGCCTTCGTGATCGCCCCCGCCCACCGGGCCGACGACCCCGGCGTCAGCTCCCGCTTGCGCGCCGCCCACCTGTCCGTGGAGTGCTCCAGTCGGTCGGCACACCGCACCTTGAGGTCCTTCGCTGCAAGCGAGCCCAGGTGTGCACCCACCAGACGCAGGATCTCCTCGTCTCCCGCCGTGAGGCCCTTGAGGCGATCGTGGATAGCGACCCCGGTCGGACCGAGGGCGACGAACGGCTCCTCGATCGAACGCAGGTCAGCCATGCTCGGCGGCCTCCAACGCCTTCTCGGCCCGGTTGCGGGCCGACCGGCGGCCGTACAGCCTGGCGCAGAACGACGTCAGCACCTCGACCATGTCGCGGACCAGGTCGTTGTCGACCTCCCCCTCGTCCAGCACCACCAGCCGGCGACCGTGGGCGGCCAGCGCCGCCTCGACCAGCTCGACGTTCATGCGACCCAGCCGATCCTTGTGCTCGACCACGACCGTGGTCACGCCCGGGTCGGCCAGCAGCCGCCGGGCCTTCGACCGGGCGCCGTTCACACCCGAGCCGATCTCGGACTCCACGCGCACCACCCGGTGGCCAGCCATGGCCGCCCACTGCGACAGTCGGGCGACCTGGCGCTCCAGATCGGTCTCCTGGTCGTGGGACGACACCCGGGCGTACAGACCGAGGCCACCCGTGGCGGTCGGCGCACTGTTGGCGTCCACATTCACCAGAATCATGCGGGGGCCGACCCGCTGAGCCGGGACCGGCAAGGTGCCCTGACGGAACCAGCGGTACGCCGTGTGGGCACTGATCCCTTGCGCACGTGCCCACTCCGTCAAATTCACAGGAGCATCATACCGCAACTAGAGTCACTCCGTGCACACTCATGCACGGTCGCTGGTCAGCTGGTCGCGACCCCTCCCGCCCGCCGGGCTGGCAAGCTACCAGGCGCGGCCGGTCGGGGTCAGCTGCCGGAAATGCTGGCCGCGCTCGGCCGGAGCTGACCACGCGCCGGACGGGCCGTCCGTCGGGGCGGTATACAGGGTCGGTGGAGGATCCCGTACCCGAGCAGATGCGCACCGCGGCCGGCGACCTGCTGGCGGCGCTCGACGAGGCGGGCCGGCAGCGCGCCGGCCACGCCTTCGACGACGAGCCGGCCCGGCGGTGGCTGGAGTACCGGCCCCGGCCCCGACCCGGCGTGCCCCTCGCCGACCTCGACGTCGCGGCCCGCAAGGCGGCGCACCGGCTGCTGGCCACCGCGCTGAGCCCGCCGGCGTACGCGCAGGCGATGGCGATCATCGCCCTGGAGGAGGTGCTCGACCGGGCGGAGGGCTGGCGGCGCGGCCGGCACAGCGGCGACTACTGGGTGGCCCTCTTCGGCGACCCGGCCGCCGACGACCGGTGGGGCTGGCGGATCGAGGGACACCACCTCTCGGTGAGCATGACGGTGGTCGCCGACCAGGTCTCCCCCGCCCCGCTCTTCTTCGGCGCCAACCCAGCCACGGTCCGGCACGCCGGCCGGCCGGTCTCCCGGCCGCTGGGACCCGAGGAGGACCTGGCCCGGGAGCTGCTGGACGCGCTCGGGCCGGCGGGCCGGGCCGCGGCGATCGTCGCCGACGAGGCGCCCACCGACATCATCAGCGCCACCCGGCCCAGCGCCCCCGGCCGGCTCGACCCGCTCGGGGTGCCCCGGAACCGGCTCACGCCGACCGGCCGGGCGCTGCTCGACCAGCTCGTCGCCCTCTACCTCGACCGCCTCCCGCCGGAACTGGCCGCCCGGGAGGCCGGCCGGCTCGACGGCGGGGAGCTGCACTTCGCGTGGGCCGGCCCGACCCGGCCGGGGCAGCGGCACTACTACCGCGTCCAGGGCGACGACCTGCTGATCGAGTACGACAACACCACCGACGACGGCAACCACGCGCACACCGTCCTGCGCCGCCCGGCCAGCGACTTCGGCGCCGACGTCCTCGCCGCCCACCACGCCGCCGCCCACTGACCCACTCGTTCCGGGCGGCCGGCCCGCCCGGTGATCATGAAGTTGTGGTCGCGACACGCGGGTGCGGGGACAACAGCTTCATGATCACCGCGAGTCGCGCGGGCGGGGGCCGTCAGGGGTGGCGGGCGTCGATGAGGAAGCGCTGGGCGTGGGCGACGAAGGGGCCCTCGGCGCGGATGCGGTCGTGCAGGCGGCGCAGCTCGTCGCGGTAGCGGTCGACCGTGAAGCCGGGCACGGTCCAGATCACCTTGCGCAGGAAGTACACCACGGCGGCGATGTCGTGGAAGACCGTCCGCAGGGTGGCCGTACGCAGGTCGACGACCTCCAGCCCGGCGGCCCGGGCGGCGGCGACCGCCTGCTCGGGGTGCCGGCTGGCCGGCCGCGGCAGCGGGCCGAGGATCGCCTCGCTCAGCTCGCGGACCGTGCCCGCGCCGATCTGCTGGGACAGGTAACTCCCACCGGGGCGGAGCACCCGGGCGATCTCGTCCCACCAGGTGTCCACCGGGTGTCGGCTGGTCACCAGGTCGAACGAGCCGTCCCGGAACGGCAGCGGGGGCGTCTCGGCCACCCGGACCACGGTGGCGCCGACCCGGCGCAGCGTACGGCGGGCGACCTCGACGTTCGGCGGCCAGGCCTCGGTGGCGACCAGCAGCGGCGGCGGCGTGGGCGTCTCGGCAAGCACCTCTCCCCCGCCCGTGTCGATGTCCAGGGCGGCGGCGACGGTGGCCATCCGGGCGCCCACCAGCCGGGCGTAGCCCCACGGCGGGCGTTCCTCGGTGGCCCGCCCGGCCAGCCAGGAGAAGTCCCAGCCGTCGACCGGCACGCCGGCCCCCTCGGCGATCAGCTCTTCGAAGTCACGGTCCGCGCCCACCCGGCGAGCCTGCCGCCGGCGGCCGGGCACCGGCAAGGAACTTTCGAGCCGCGCGGCGCGGCGGGGCGTCACGCCGGCGGGCGGACGATCTCGACGGTGGAGCCGGTGACCGGGCTCAGCGCCTCGAAGCCGCTCGGCTCGACGCGGCCCCGGTCGAACTGGCGCATCAACCGGGCGCCCAGCCGGACCCCCACCGCCCCGACGACCAGGGCGACCAGCTCCGTGGCGAGCAGCACGCCGGTGGCGCCGCGCTCCGGCGACTGGGCCCGGATCAGGCAGGCGAGCAGGAACAGCCCCGCCATCGCGGCGTTGACCAGGTTGAAGGTGATCGCGGTACGGCGGGTCCGGTCGGCCCGGACGTCCCACAGGTCGACCATCCCGGCGACGGTGGTGAGGGCGGCCGCGACCAGCGCGGCGACCGCGCTCCAGTAGCCCACCTCGCCGAGGAAGGCGGGGCCGCCGGCGACGTCGGCCAGGTCGAACACCGCGGCGCTGACGAAGAGTCCGAACGCGAACGTCACCAGCATCGGTTGGATGGGGTGCCCCTGCACCCGCAGTCGGCTCTCCATCGGTTCCTCCCCAGGATCGGTGCGGTGCGCCAGTCCAGAGTGCTACCCGACCGCCAACGGGGGGAAACGAACGCCGTTCAGCTCTCCCGGGGACGGGAGACGGTGATCACCAACCGCTCGGCCACCTCGCGCAGTGGAATGTCCAACGAGGCGGCGGCGCTGCGGAGCACGTCCAGCGCCTCCGGGGCCGGGCAGCCGCGCTGGGTCATGATCACCCCGATGGCCTGCCCGACGACCCCCTCCTCCAGCAGGGTGGCGTCCAGCTGACCGGCCGTCGCCGCCTGCCGGGCCCGGTCCCGGACCGCGGCCAGCAGCAGCCCGGCGTGCTCGGCGAGGAGCATCGCGGTGAGCTGGTGCCGGGTGGTCAGCCCGGGCCTCGCCTCGGCGTACAGGTTGATCGCGCCGATCACCTGCTCGTCGACATCGACCGGCGCGGAGATCACTCCGCATACGCCCAGGTTGCGGGCCCGGGTGGTCCAGGTCGGCCAGCGCGACTCCCGGGTGAGGTCCTCCGCGATGATCATCTCGCGGCGGCGGATGGCGCTCATCGCCGGCGAGTCGGGGGCGTGCCGCAGGTCGTCCAGCTCGGCCAGCCGGGGGTCGGAGGCGGCCACGCCGGCCGGCTCGCCGGCCCGCAGCGCGGTGAAGCCGCAGCAGGCCACCCCCGGTACGGCGTCCCGGGCGATCCGGACCAGCTGCTCCAGCGCCTCGTCGAAGTCGGTGACCGCGATCAGGCCGGCGGTGAGCTCCCGCAGCAGTGCCGCGGTCTCCAGCACGCCCAGCGTGTCGATGGTCGACTCCCGCGTGTCCAGGTTCACCGGCTCGCGGTCCCCGCCCCCGGCGCGTACGACCACGCGGTGTCCCCGTCCGGTGCCATTGCCTTGTGTCATCCCCGCTGCTGCCTCTCCCTGGCTTGAAAGCCTCGGGCTACTACCCTCCCAAATCAGGATCGAAACCGTGCAAAGGGGTCCCTTCCGCGCGACCAGCGCGCCGGAAGGGACCCCTGTGACGGTCAGCGGGAACCGGAGATGAGCCGTCGCCCGACGGAGGCGATCAACCGGTCCAGCTCCGAGCCGAACGGGTTGTCGTGCACCAGGTACGTCCAGGTGGCGGTGGGCCGGACCAGCTTCGAGGCGTCCGGCTCCCAGCCCTCGTCGAACTCGGTCTCCTCGAAGGTGGCGATGGTCCGCGTCTCGATCTCGGGGATCAGCGCGTTGAACGCGGGCACGGCGCTGCGGTGGAACTCGTCGAGCGGGTCCAGCCGGCCCAGCGCCCGCAGGTGCACGCCCTCCCGGACCTCGGAGAGCTCGGCCAGGTGGTCGGCCCAGAGCCGGTCCAGGTGGTACAGGGCGATCGACCGGGCCGCGTCGGCGAGCAGGTCCTCGTCCATCTCGCCAGCCTTCTCCGGCACCCGCTCCAGCAGCATCAACGCGGCGATGTCGCTGGTGAGCAGCCGCTCGCGCCGCTCGGCGAGGGCCTTACGCTGCTGCTCGATCACCACGCTGTAGCGCCAGGTGTTGCGGTGGATCTCGTGGTTGACCCCCTCGGCGACCCGCTGGGCATGCTCCACCGCGTAGTCCACCTGCGGGTCGGTGACCAGGCCGTCGGCGTTCATCCGCGGCGAGGCCGGGATGGCGTCGCCGGCGTGCCGGACCACCAGGTCGTCCTCCAGGCTGACGAAGAAGACCGAGCCGCCCGGGTCGCCCTGCCGGCCGGCCCGACCGCGCAGCTGGTCGTCGACCCGGCGGCTGTCGTGCCGGCCGCTGCCGATCACGTACAGGCCGCCCAGCTCGGCCACCCGCTCCTGGTCGGTCTGGTCGCTGCCGCCGAGCCGGATGTCGACGCCCCGGCCGGCCATCTGGGTGGAGACGGTCACCGCGCCGTACGCGCCGGCCTCGGCGATGATCGCCGCCTCCTCGTCGTCGTTCTTGGCGTTGAGCACCACGCAGGGCACCCCCGCGGCGTGCAGCCCGGCGGCCAGCCCCTCGGACTCCTTCACGTCCAGGGTGCCGACCAGCACCGGCCGGCCCTGCTCGTGGCAGCGCTTGATCTCGTCGATCAGCGCCTCCTCCTTCTCGGCCCGGGTGGCGTAGATCCGGTCCGGCTCGTCCTCGCGGACGCACGGCGTGTTCGGCGGGATCACCGCCACCTCGAGGCCGAAGAACTCCCGTAGCTGGTCGCCGACGAGCACCGCGGTCGCGGTCATCCCGCAGACCGTCGGGTAGAGCGCGATGTACGCCTGCACGGCGATGGTGCCCAGCACCTCACCCTCGGCGGTCGCGTCCAGACCCTCCTTCGCCTCCACCGCGGCCTGGAGCCCGTCCGGCCAGCGGCGGCGCTGGGCGACCCGGCCGCGCATCTCGTCGATCAGCTCGACCGAGCCGTCCCGGACGATGTAGTCGACGTCGCGGTGCAGCAGGGCGTGCGCGTGCAGCGCCACATTCACCGCGGAGAGCTGCCCGACGTGCTCCTCGTCGTACAGGTCGATGCCGCCGAGCTTGGCCTCGACGGTGGCCAGGCCGACCGCGGTGAAGGCGACGCTGCGGCCGTCCTCGGCGGCGGTGTAGTGCTTGCCCCTGCGCAGCCCGCGCACCAGCGCGGCGGCGGCGTGCACCGGGTCCTGCTCGCCGGGGACCGCGCCGGCGAGGACCATCGGCACCCGGGCCTCGTCGATCAGGATCGAGTCGGCCTCGTCGACGATGGCGGTCCGCAGCGGCTGCTGGACCCGGTCGGCGATGTCGGTGACGAGCTGGTCGCGCAGGTAGTCGAAGCCGGCCTCGCTGACCGAGACGTAGGTGACGTCGCAGGCGTACGCGGCGCGCCGCTCCTCGGGGGTGGAGGCCTCGTTGACCCAGCCGACGGTGAGCCCGAGCAGGGCGTAGACCGGGCTCATCCACTCGGCGTCGCGGCGGGCCAGGTAGTCGTTGACGGTGAGCACGTGGACCGGGCCGTTGCCCATCCGCACGTGCCCGTACGCGGCGATGGTGGCGGTGAGCGTCTTGCCCTCACCGGTGGCCATCTCGGCGACCTTGCCGGAGAGCAGCGCCATCGCGCCCAGCAGCTGCACGTCGTACGGCCGCTGGTCGAGGCCGCGGCGGGCGGCCTCCCGGCCGATCGCGCAGATCTCCTCGTACCCGGTGGCGGCGCCGGCGGCCTCGGTCAGCTCGGCGTCGTCGAGCCCCTGCAGCTCCTCCTCGCGCGCCTCGACGGCCGGGAGCAGCTTCTCCAGCGGGGCCAGCTCGACCGTCGTACCCGGCCGCTGGAGAAACCGCCGGAACCTGGTCTTCAACCGTTGCGACACACCCATGAGCGGCAACGGTACGCGAACCGAACCCGATTGTGCGGCCCGGCGCTCCCCCGGTCGTGCCGGTGTCCGGATTCGGGGCCATCCGCCCAGCTCGGGGCCTTTGCCGGGGGTCAGCTGACGAGCTGTTTGTTCCCGCGGGACGGCTACGCGTAGGCCCACCCGGTGACGGCGGATCGGCCGGGGCGCTCGCACCGGCCGGATCCGGTCGGCTCAGGGTGTCAGCACCACCTGGAGCTCGGAGCGGCGGCGCTCGGCCAGGTCGGTCAGCAACGCCGGCGCCTCCTCGAACGGCACCACCGCCGAGACGAGGTGCTTGCGGATCAGGTCGCCGTACTGCCGGAGCAGCTCGATGGTCTCCGCGGAGAGCCGCTCCCGGTCCCAGGTGGGGGTGAGCCCGCGCGGCACCCGCCCGATCTGCGCGCAGCGCAGCGACAGGCCGTTGTGATGGAACTCCTCGCCGAGCCGGACCTCGTCCGCACCCGCCTGGTAGAAGGCCAGGTCGATGATCGTGCCCTGGGGGCGCAGCAGACGCAGCGCGAGGTGCAGCGCCCAGGCCTGGCCCCGGCACTGGAACACCACGTCGGCGCCGCGGTCGCCGGCGGAGTGGTTCCACCGGGTCTTGAGCACCACCGCCGGGTCGGCGGCCTCCGGGTCGAGGGTCTCCAGGCCGAGCGCCTCGGCCACCTCGCGCCGCTGCGGCGTCGGGTCCAGCACCACCACCGAGGCGGCGCCGTGCCGCCGGGCGAGCAGCGCGGTGAGCAGGGCGACGACGCCGCTGCCGACGACCGCGACCCGGCGGCCGCGGACGCCGTCGCCGAGCGAGCGCACGTCGGTGCCGCAGAGGTCGGCGGCGGCGTGCAGCAGGCCGTTGGCGCAGATCGGGCCCATGTGCGCGACGTAGATGCCGAGCAGCGGGTCCAGGTCCTCCGGCAGCGGCACGAAGCGTTCGGCGACCGGGTCGGCGACGTACCCGGTGCGGTGCCCGTAGGTCATGGCGCCCACGGTCCCGACCCCGATCGCCGGGGTGCGGCTCTCCACCACCCGGCCCACCTGCATGTAACCGAGCCGGTTCACCGGGTACGGCGTGCTCGCCTCCCCGGGCTGGAACAGGCCGAGGTCGGCGTTCCAGGTGACGTTGAGGTAGGGGTTGGTGCCCTTGACGTAGCTCAGTTCGGTGCCGGCGGAGACGCCGCTGTGCAGCGTCTCCACCCGGAACGTGCCGTCCCGCAGCTCGGCGGCGTCCTGCTCGACCAGTTCCACCCGCCCGGGGGCGCTGACCACCACGACCTTGTCACGCATCGACGGTCACCCCCGCCGGCGTGGCGTCCGCCACCGCCGTCCGGGGCCGCGCGGCCGGCCCGGTGGGCAGCGACACGCTCCGCCCCGTCCGGGCGGACTCGGCCACCGCGAGGGCCAGCCGCTGGGTGCGCAGCGCCTCCGCGTACGGGACGCGGACGTCGTCGCCGACCCCCCGCACGGCGTCGACGAAGGCCCGGTCGACGGCCGCCCGGGCGCCGTCCGGGTCGGCGGGCAGGTGCCGCTCGCCGTCCCCGTCGCAGACGGTCAGGCCGTCCTCGGCCAGCGACAGCGCCAGCCCGTCGGCGAGGATCTCCACGCCGGCCCGGTGCTTCCAGCCCAGCACGCACGCCGCGGCGAGCGTGCCGACGGCACCGCCCTCGAACCGCAGCGTCGCGGCGGTGACCGAGTCGATGTCGGCGCCGTCGACCGGCGGCGGGGCTCCGTCGCCGTACGCGGTCACCTCGGTGGCCTCACCGACCAGCGCGCGGATCAGGTCGAGCACGTGCGCTGCCTGCTCCACCACCGGGCCGCCGGAGCGGTCCCGCCGGGCCCACCAGGCCACCGGCGGCACCTTGTCCAGCCAGGAGCCGTTGACCATCCGCACCGGGCGGTCGGCGAGCAGTTCCCGGGCCTGCTCGACCACGTGCAGGTAACGCCAGTGGTGGCCGACCGCGGTCAGCAGCTGCCGCCGCTCGACCAGGGCGGCGATCCGCTCCGCGGTCTCCAGGTCCACCGCGACCGGCTTCTCCACGAACATCGGCACGCCGGCGGCGATCACCGCCTCCTCGACCGGCCCGTGCGCGAACGGCGGCACGCAGACGTACACGGCGTCCGGGCCGGCGGCGAGCAGCTCGTCCACGTCGGCGAAGGCCCGGGCACCGTGCGTCCCGGCCAGCGCCTCCGCCGCGTCCCGGGCCACGTCGGTCACCCCGAGCAGTTCCACGTCCTCGAAGCCGGTCAAGACGCGGGCGTGGCGTTGCGCCACCCCGCCGCCCCCTACCAGTCCCACCCGGCACACGCGCATCCCACAGACCCTCTCGCCACGGTTTCCCGACTACCCGGACAGCTCTCCCCCTGCCGGCACCCCACCAAACCCGGCGGGCGGCGCAATCAGACGTTCACCCGGCGGGAACCGGCCGGTGTCCGGGGCGTGATCAGGCTGGTAGGCATGATCCGGTTAGCGCGGGGTCGGTACTGGGAAATCCAGTTCCCGCGTTTCCGCCACGACCTGGGGGTGTGCCTGTGCGGGATACAGAACAGATCGTCTCACCGGTAGTGGAGGCCTGGGCCACCTATCGAACGACGTCGGCCGGCGACTGGCCGGCCCGACGCCTGCTGCGGGCCAAGGGTTGCAGCCGGGTCAGCGTGGTGCTGCCGGCCCGCAACGAGGAGGCCACGGTGGGCGCGATCGTGTCGACGATCCGCGAACACCTGATGGACCGGCTTCCCCTGGTCGACGAGCTGATCGTGGTCGACTCCCGGTCGACCGACCGGACCGCCCAGGTGGCCCGGGCCGCCGGGGCCGAGGTGGTCAGCCAGGACGCGATGACCCGGGGGCTGCCCCAGCTGACCGGCAAGGGCGACGCGCTCTGGGCCGGGCTGGCCGCCGCCGAGGGCGACGTGGTCGCCTTCGTCGACGCCGACCTGCGCGAGTTCCGGCCGCACTTCGTCACGGGCCTGATCGGCCCGCTGCTGACCGACCCGTCGGTCGACTTCGTCAAGGGCTTCTACCACCGCCCGCTGGTCGGCGCGACCGGCGTGGAGGCCGACGGCGGCGGCCGGGTGACCGAGCTGATGGCCCGGCCGCTGCTCAACCTCTTCTGGCCGGAGCTGGCTGGCTTCGTGCAGCCCCTCGCCGGCGAGTACGCGGGCCGCCGGGAGGTGCTGGAGCAGGTGCCGTTCGTCTCGGGCTACGGCGTGGAGACGGCGATGCTGATCGACCTGCTGGAGCTGGTCGGCCTGGACGCATTGGCGCAGGTGGACCTCGGTGAGCGCAAGCACCGCCACCAGGACACCGCGGCGTTGGGCCGGATGTCTGCCCAGATCATGCTGACCGCCTGGTCGCGCCTGCAGCGCCGGGGCTGGGCCGGCCCGGGCACCACCCCCGCCGCCCTGCTCACCCAGTTCCGGCGCGGCGGCTCCGAGGCGCTGCCCAATCTGGACCGCGAGATCGTGGTGAGCGACGTCTCGATCGAGGAGCGTCCGCCGCTGGCGCAGCTGCGGCACCGGGTGCCGCGGCGGCGGGTGGCGGCGTGAGGCCACCGGGCGACGGTGGCGACGGCCGGTCCCGGCGACCGGCGCGCAGCGGTGACGGCCGGTCCGTGGGGCCGGTCGCTGGCACGCGGAGGGCCGACGGGGGCGCCGCCGACGGAAGGAACCCGACACGATGAGTCTCACCGTCCTGATGAACGCCGGTCCCTGGTTGTCCGTGCCGCCCCCCGGCTACGGCGGGATCGAGAACGTGGTGGCGACCCTGGTGCCCGAGCTGCGCCGGCTCGGCGTCCGGGTGGTGCTGGCCTCGGTGGAGACCAGCACCCTGCCGGTCGACGAGAAGATCTCGGTCTTCCCGGACGGCCAGTTCCACGCCCTGCAGCGGCCGTACAACCAGGTCTGCGGGGTCTCCCAGGCGCACCTCAGCGGGGTGGTGCGCGCGCTGCACGCCCGCGACGACATCGACCTGGTGCACGACCACGTGGAGGCGGTCGGGCTGGCCACCATGGCCGCGATGGGCCCGGACGCCCCGCCGGCGCTGCACACCCTGCACTGGGACCTGGCGAAGCACCCGGAGCTGTACGGCAACCTGGACGGCGGTGACCGGGTCCGGGTCAACGGCGTCTCCGCCTCGCAGCTGGCCCGCGCCCCGCAGGCGCTGCGCGACCATTCGGTGGGGCACGTGCACCTGTCCACCCCGCTCGCCGTCGACGCGGACCGGCGGCCCCCGGTGGACAAGGGCGACCACGTGATCATCCTGGGTCGGATCAACCCGGGCAAGGGCCAGGACCTGGGCGCCCGGCTGGCCCGGCAGGTGGGCTTCCCGCTGGTCCTGGCCGGCCCGGTCGGGCCGTACCACCGGCCGGAGGACCTGGCCGCGGCGGGCGACGAGGCCCGGCAGAACCCGGACGTGCGGTTCTTCTACGACCACGTCGCCCCGCACGTCGACGGCGACCTCGTCCGCTGGGTCGGCACGGTCGCCGGCCAGGAGCGCGACGACCTGCTCGCGAGCGCCCGGGCCGCGCTCTTCCCGCTGCGCTGGGAGGAGCCCGGCGGCACCGCCGTGGTCGAGTCCCTCGCCCTGGGTACGCCGGTGGTCTCCACCGCCCGCGGCTGCCTGCCCGAGCTGATCGAGCACGGGCGCACCGGACTGCTCACCACCGACGAGGAGGAGCTGGGCGACCTGGTGCTGGCCGCCGGCCTGCTGGATCCGGCCGAGTGCCGCCGGGAGGCCGCCGCCCGGTTCACCCCGGCGATGATGGCCGAGCAGTACGTCGGGCTGTACGAGCGGGTCCGCCAGCTCGCCGCCCGCCCCCTGCTGCCGGAGCGCCCGTACCGGCCCGGCCGCACCGACGGGTGGTGGCCGGGCCGGCGTTTGTCGCCGGCCGGAACGGGAAAGCCCGCCGTCCGTTCCAGGTGAGGAAACGTCGTGACGAACTCGATGGCCCACTCCCGGGGCCGACGCAACCCGGCCGACGGCCGCGCCCCGGTACGCCGGGCCGCGGCCGCGGCGGGCGTGGTCTTCCTGATCGTCGGGGTGCTCGGCTTCATACCGGGGATCACCAGCAACTTCGGCGACCTGGGCTTCGCCGGACACGAGTCGGACGCGAAGCTGCTCGGCCTGTTCCAGGTCTCGGTGCTGCACAACATCGTGCACCTGCTGTTCGGCATCGCCGGCCTGGCGCTGTCCCGGACCGTCTCCGCTGCCCGGGCGTACCTGCTCGGCGGCGGCGCCATCTATTTGGTGCTGTGGCTGTACGGCCTGGTGGTGGACCAATCCAGCGGCGCGAACTTCGTCCCGCTCAACGGGGCCGACAACTGGCTGCACATCTTCCTCGGGATCGGCATGATCGCCCTCGGCCTACTCACCACGCGTGGTGGGAAACGCCGCTGAGCGGGGCCCCGGTGGGCGGCTGGTCCGGTTTGACCCGGCTGGGCGACGGGTAGTTCCCAGGTCCGCGACGAGACGGAATCGAGGAACGATGCCGAGCCGGATCAGCTGCGAGGTCCGCGACGAGTCGCCGGTCACCCTCGTCCGGCTTGCGGGCGCGCTCGACCTGGCGACCATGCGCGCGGTGCACACGGTGCTGGACCGCTGCCTCACCGCCCAGCCGGACGCCCTGGTGGTCGACCTGTCCGAGGTCGGCGTCGCCGACCGGCTGGCGCTCTCCGTCTTCGCCGCGGCCGCCCGCCGGGCCGCCGACTGGCCCGCCGTACCGATCGTGCTCTGCGCACCGCCGCCGGACGCGGCGGTCTGGCTCGCCGAGACGACCGCCTGCCGGGTGGTGCCGGTCCGGCCGGACTGCGCGGAGGCCACCGCGCTGGCGGGCGGGTGGGCGGCGCCGCGGCTGCGGGCCCGCCTGGAGCCCGTCGCCGGCGCCTGCCGACGGGCCCGGGAGCTGGTCACCGACGCCTGCGGGCGGTGGAACATCCCCGAGCTGATCGGCCCGGCATCGCTGGTGCTGACCGAGCTGGTGGGCAACGTGGTCCGACACGCCGGCACGCCGATGCAGGTGACGCTGACCCTGCGGCGGCCGTACCTCCGCCTGGCCGTGACGGACGGCAGCCGGGCCGCGGCGCGGGCCACGACCGGTCAGGACCCGCGGGCGGAGGGGGGCCGCGGGCTGCTGCTGGTCCGCGAGCTGACCCAGCGCTGGGGCAGCGCGCCGGCCGGTGACGGCAAGGTCGTCTGGGCGATGCTACCGGCGAACTGACCTAATTTTCCGCTCTCGCCTGGTTTTATGGCAGAAGGCCGGGTACGTGCCCGTCCTTACTGTCGTCACGACGGGGTGAGAGATATGCCCAAACGGGTAGTCACGGAGCCGGCCCGAGACCGGGGGCCGGCGATCCTCGCGCCCGCCCGGTTCGGCGGCTATCCCGGCCCCGTCCGGACCGCGATCAGGGGCAACACGCTGCTCAAGGTCCTGGGTACGACCGACGCCAAGCTGATCGGCCTGCTGTACCTGGCGACGTCGTTCATCTTCTTCCTGATCGGCGGGGTGCTGGCGCTGCTGGTGCGGGCCGAGCTGGCCCGACCGGGCATGCAGTTCCTCTCCCCCGAGCAGTACAACCAGGCGTTCACCATGCACGGCACGATCATGCTGCTGTTCTTCGCCACCCCGCTGGTGTTCGCCTTCGGCAACTACATCGTCCCGCTCCAGATCGGCGCCCCGGACGTCTCGTTCCCCCGGCTGAACGCCTTGGCGTACTGGCTGTATCTGTTCGGCGGGTCGATACTCATGGCCAGCTTCTTCACCCCGGCTGGCGCGGCGGACTTCGGCTGGTTCGCGTACACGCCCCTGAGCACCGCCCAGCACAGCCCGGGGGTCGGCGGAAACATGTGGGTGGTCGGGCTGGCCCTCTCCGGGCTGGGCACGATCCTCGGCGCGGTCAACATGATCACCACCATCGTCACCCTCCGCGCCCCCGGGATGACCATGTTCCGGATGCCGATCTTCACCTGGAACCTGCTGCTCACCAGCGTCCTGGTGATCTTCGTCTTCCCGCTGCTGGCCGCCGCGCTCTTCGCCCTCGCCTCCGACCGGATCCTGCACTCACACGTCTTCGATCCGACCACCGGCGGGCCGATGCTCTGGCAGCACATGTTCTGGTTCTTCGGCCACCCCGAGGTGTACATCGTGGCGCTGCCGTTCTTCGGCATCATCTCCGAGATCATCCCGGTGTTCGCCCGCAAGCCGATCTTCGGCTACACCGGTATCGTGCTCGCCACCATCGCGATCACCGTGCTGTCGATGACCGTGTGGGCGCACCACATGTTCGGCACCGGCCAGGTGCTGCTGCCGTTCTTCAGCATCCTGAGCTACCTCATCGCGGTGCCGACCGGGGTGAAGTTCTTCAACTGGATCGGCACCATGTGGAAGGGACAGCTCACCTTCGAGACGCCGATGCTCTTCGCCATCGGCTTCCTGACCACCTTCCTGCTCGGCGGCCTGACCGGAGTGCTGCTGGCCAGCCCGCCGGCGGACTTCCACACCACCGACACCTACTTCGTCGTGGCGCACTTCCACTACGTGCTCTTCGGCACGATCGTCTTCGCCGCCTTCGGCGGGGCCTATTTCTGGTTCCCCAAGATGACCGGGCGGCTGCTCGACGAACGCCTGGGCAAGGCGCACTTCTGGACGATGTTCGTCGGCTTCCACATGACCTTCCTGGTCCAGCACTGGCTGGGCAGCGAGGGCATGCCCCGGCGGTACGCCGACTACCTGCCCACCGACGGGTTCGACACGCTCAACGCGATCTCCAGCATCGGGGCGTTCATCCTGGGGGCGTCCACGCTGTTTTTCATCTACAACGTCTGGAAGTCCTGGCGGTACGGCACGATGGTCTCCGTCGACGACCCCTGGGGCTTCGGCAACTCCCTGGAGTGGGCCACCACCTGCCCGCCCCCGCTGCGCAACTTCGACCGGATGCCCCGGATCCGCTCCGAGCGCCCCGCCTTCGACGCCAAGTACGGCAAACTCGTCGCCGACCTGGGCCGGGACCTGCCGCAGCGCACCACCAAGCCGCCGCAGCACTTCGCCGAGGAGCTGCACCTCGAGCCGCGCGTGCCCGAGTCGCCGGCCGCCGAGGGGGCGCACGGCGCCCGCGAGGCCGTCGAGCACCATCCCGCGCCGCAGTCCGGGGCGCGGCCGGTGGTGGTGCCGGAGCCGGAGCAGATCCGCCGGCCGAGCTTCGAGGAGTACGACGTGCCCGAGGAGGAGGTCGAGCCGGGCGCGGAGCCCCGGCCACCGGAGAGCGAGCGGTGGCGGCACCCGCACGGGCACGAGGACAACCCCGAGCGCTGAGCGTCACGAAAAGAAGGGGGCCGACGCCACGAGCGCCGGCCCCCTTCCTCGTCCCGTACCGGCCAGGTTCAGTCGCCGGCAGCTGGCAGGCCGGCGGCGGCGAGCGAACGGCGTACCGCGGGCTGCACCCGGGCCAGCCGCAGCGGCACCCCGGTCCGGGCTGCCGCATCCCGGCCGGCCATCAGCGCGGCGATGCCACCCGCGTCGACGCCGCCCGCGCCGACCAGGTCCACCACCACCTCGCGGGGCTGCCCGGTCACCGCCTCCAACATCGCCCGGCGCAACTGGTCCGCGCCGTCCCGGTCGACGTCGCCGCCGACCTCGACGACCACCCGGTCGCCGTTCTGCCGCACCGAGATCCTCGTCTTCGCCGGCTCCGCCGACTCGGCGGCCCCGTTCTGCCACGGCGGCGGGGCGTCGGCGAGCATCGCCTGGCGCAGCCAGGTCAGCGCCCGGGACAGCAGCCGGGAGACGTGCATCTGGGAGATGCCGAACCGGGCCGCGATCTCCGCCTGGGTCTGGTTGCCGTAGAAGCGCATGGCGAGGATCCGCCGCTCCCGCCAGGGCAGCGCGTGCAGCAGCCCGCTGACGGTCACCCGGTCGTCCACGGACTCCAGCGCGTTGTCCGACTCGCCGACCAGGTCGCCGAACTCGGCGGAACTCTCCCCGCCGACCGGGGCGTTGAGCGAGGCCGGGCTGTAGCCGGCCGCCGACTCCAGCGCGGCGAGGATCTCCTCCTCCGGCGTCTCCAGCCGTTGGGCCAGTTCGGCGACCGTGGGCGCCCGGGACAGCTCGCTGGTCAGCGCCGCCGTCGCCTGCCCCACCTCCAGGATCAGGTCGCGCAGCCGGCGGGGCACGTGCACACCCCAGGTGCGGTCCCGGAAGTGCCGTTTGATCTCACCGACGATGGTGATCGCCGCGTACGCGGTGAAGGATCCCCGTTCCGGGTCGTACCGGTCGACGGCGTTGACCAGGCCCAGACGGGCCACCTGCTCCAGGTCCTCCAGCGGTTCCCCCCGACCCCGGTAGCGGCGGGCCAGCCGCCCGGCGAACGGCAGCGCGAAGCGGACCAGGTCGTCCCGTGCCTCCTGCCGCCGCTCCGGCGGCAGGCCTTCGATCCGTGCCGCGTACGCCAGCGCCGCCGCGTCGAGGTCCTCCAGGCCCCGATCGGTGGGTGGTGGTGTGGTCGTGGTGGTCTGTCCGAACATCCGCGCCTCCCTCAGGAAGGTCCCCCGCCCGGATTGGGAAACCGGTCATGCGCGTGGTCGGGCCACGCACCGGGCCGGAAGTGGGTTACGTGACTGGCACGCCAGGAGCGACGACAGCTCGCCACACGGCCTCATCGGCCGTCGCAGCGAGCGGTGTTCCCGCTCCGTAGGTACTCAATCACGGACCGCGAGTTCGCGAGGATGTTTCGCCAGGGTTGGTGCCGGTCGGGGTGGACCGGTCCGCCGGCCCACCGGTCGAATCCGGTCAGGAGACCAGCAATCCCTGGTGGGCGCCGGTGTCCCGGAGCAGGTCGACCGCCTCGGCGAGGCGCAGCGGCGGCGGGACCGGCAGGTCGTACGGCTGGTTGCGCAACACCTCCGTGGCACGGCGGGTGGGCACCGAGCTGACCGGGTAGCCGCGCGCGGACCCCCGGTCGAGGGACCGCCGCCGACGCCCGAACGCGGCCACCGCCAGCCACTGCGGCAGACCGGCCAGCGCCGGCGACCGGACGCCCGGCGGCTCGGGCAGCACGTCGACCGAGCTGAACGGCTCGCTGCCGGCGAGCCACCACTCCACCCCCTCCACCCGGCGCCGGGTCGCGTTCTCGCACCAGTACGGCACCATGCCGGCCCGGACCACCTGCCAGGGGTCGAGCAGCCGCCCACACTCCACCACCAGCCGGTCGCCGGTCTTGCCGGACCGCCGCAGCCACCGTCGGTACAGGTCGGCCGTGGCGGCGCTGAGCGCGTCCGGCTGCGGGAAGAGCACCTGGTGCAGCGGATGGCCGTGCCGGCCGGCCCAGTTCCGGGCGCTGAGTTCGAAACCCGACTCCACGCCGTGCTCGGCGTGCCCCGGCGGGGCGGACACCTCCGGGGGCTCCCAGTGCGCCCCGTCGCCGCCGGCGGAGCGGAGCACCTGGCGCAGCGCGTGCGCATCCGGGTGGAAGTCCACCGGCTCCAGGCCGCTGGCCGGGGAGCCGACCTGGAAGCTGTGGCCCCGGCCCTCGTCGAGCACCGGCCACGTCCGGGCGTCCCGCAGCAGCAGCACCGCCGCGCCCGGTTCGAGCCGGTCGGCCAGGAACCGCGCGTACGCCGCCGGCAGGCGCCGCCAACGCACCGCGAGGGTCACGGTGGCGCCGGCGAGGGCGCCCCGGCTGGCGGGACAGTGGACCTGCCGGACGTGCACGTCCGAGTTGCCGGCCAGCAGCCGGGCGGCGAGGGCCGCGCCGTGGTCGAGGGCGGCCCGCGGCCGGTCGACCGCGCCGTGCGTCCAGTGCGCGGTCAGCTCGAAGGCGGCCGGCAGCCAGGGCACGCCCAGCGCCACCGCCAGGTGCGCGGCCGCACCGTGCGCCGAGCCGAGCACCACCCCCGGGTAGCGGCGCCGCGGATACTGGTCCACCATCCACCGCGCCACGCGCTCGGCGTCCACCTCGGCGGTCTGCGCGGGGGTGAGGGCGACCCGTCCGGCGGCCCGGGCCGCCGCGGCCCGGCGGACCGGCTCCGGGGCGCCGGTGAAGCGGGACAGCGGGCTGGGGTGCCCGAGGTCGCCGCAGTCGGCGCCGCGCAGCGCCCGCGCGGTCGCCGCGACCAGGATCCGGGCGGTGCTGCCCGCCGCCACGACCCGGTCACCGGCCAGCCCGGCACCCTCCGCCGTGAGCCCCATCTGCACCTCCGGCCCCGGCCCCACCTTGCCTCGTTCGCTCACCACGCGGCCCGGCTTCCCGTCCCTATGCGGTCTAAACGGGGCATCCCCCCACGGGGAGGATCAATCCTCGGGTGCGCGGCGGCGGGGCGGTCCGGACGCACGGAACCCAGCCGCGTCGTGTCGCCGGGTTCCACGCCCGCCGGCGCAAAACCTGCCGCACGGGGTTTCCGCCACACCCGAACCGCCACCTCCCCGCCCATGCACGAGAACGAGCCGACCACCCGGCGGCGACCATGACCCTGCCCCCTCTCCCCTCCC
>NZ_QGKS01000206.1 GCF_003172935.1 Micromonospora sicca
CCGCCGGCCCGGGCGGCCGCCGTCTACACCTGCTGCGCGCTGGCCGGGGCGGTGCTGATGCTGGCCATGGTCGTCGCCTCCGGCTTGGCGATGGTCGGGCTCGGCACCCTGTACGCCTCGATGTGCGCCGGCCTGCCGGTGGCGTCGTTCGTCGCCGGCTACCTGGTGCTCGGCCGGTGGGGGCGATCAGTGATCGACGGTGACGCCCCGGCGTCGCGGTTCGTCCCGCTCGGCTTCGTCATCTGCGTCCTGCTGGTGCCGCTGGTCTACTGCGCGTACCTGCTGGCGTTCCGCGTGCTGCGCTGAGCGGGCCGGAGTTCGTCCGCGTCGTCCAATGCCAGCCGGGCCACCTCGGCCGCGCAGCCCCACGAGAGGGTGACCCCCGCGCCCCCGTGGCCGTAGGCGTGCACCAGCCGACGCCCGGGCGGGCTGCCCGGCGCCACCGCCACCCGCGGGCCGCCGTGCCGGGCCGGTCGCAGCCCGACCCGTTCGCCGAGCACCGGCGCGGTGGCCAGTTCCGGCACCAGGGCCATGCACCGGCGCCGGATCGCCGCCGAGGTGGCCGGGTCGGGCCGGGTGTCCCACTCGCCCGGCTCGAACGTGCCACCCAGCACCACGTCGTGCCGGCGCGGGTGCACGTAGGTGATGCCCGCCGGATTGTCCTCGTCGCGGACGGAGGTGGTCAGCCCCGGGTTCGCCACCAGCACGAGCTGACCGCGGACCGGGTGCACGGCCGGGTCGTCGGCGAGCCGACCGGCGGCCAGCCCGGTGGCGTTGACCACCGTCGGCGCCAGGGCGAAGCCGTCGGTGAGCCGGTCGAGCCGGCCGCGCAGCAGCCGCCCGCCGGCGCCGGCGAACCGCTCCCGCAGCCAGCGGAGGTACGGCGGCATCTCCACGGTCGGCGCGGTGAACCGCAACTCCGTCGAGTACGGCCCGGCGCCCGGCGTGGCGACCAGGTCCCCGGTCGCCGCCGCCCACCAGGGCGGGCCCGCCCACGGCCGGCGCAGCAGCATCCGGGTCGGCCGGGCCACCACCCCCGGTACGCCCGCCGCGGCCTGCCGGCCCAGCTCGGCGCGGGTCTCCCGGGCCCAGCGCAGCACCCGCGGGTCCGCCTCGGTGTGGCTGGGATACCAGACCGCGGCGGCCACCGCCGAGACCGTGTCCGCCGGTTCGTCGGCGGCCAGCAGGGTCACCCGCGCGCCCCGTTCCCGCAGCCGCACCGCCGCGGTCAACCCGATGATCCCGCCGCCGACCACCACCACGTCCGCCCTACCCGTCATGGTCAGCCTCCGTTTCCTCTCATGATGCGTGGGTGTGCACATGATTGGATGTCCTACCTTGCGGTGGGACGGTCCCGGTATTACCCGCCGTGGCGGTGCCGGGTTGACGTTTCACGGCCACCGGCCCCGCGAGCGGGGTCTTACGGTCGGCTCCACGTCCGTTTCGCGTCTCCGAGCCACTCCCGGCGACGGTGACCGCCAGGGCGGCCAGGTTCCGTGCGGCGTTGACGTCCCGGTCCAGGACGAGACCACAGGTGGTGCAGGTGTAGGTGCGCTCGGACAGGGCGAGTTTGGTTTTCACTACGCCGCAGCCCGAGCAGGTCTTCGAGGACGGATACCACCGGTCGGCCACCACCAGCCGCCCGCCATTCCACCCCGTCTTGTACGCCAGTTGCCGGCGTAGCTCGGCGAACCCGGCATCGGCGACGCTTCGGGCCAGCCGCCGGTTGGCGAGCATCCCGGCCACGTTGAGGTCTTCCACCACCAGCGTGCCGTACTCGCGGGCGAGCCGGGTGGTCAGCTTGTGCAGACCGTCACGACGCAGATCAGCGACCCGGGCATGCGCCCGGCCGAGCCGGGCATGGGCCCGCTCCCACCGCTTCGACCCACGCCGGCCGGTGCGCCGGTCCGGGCCGACCCGGCGAGACACGCGCCGAGCCAGACGCCGCATCCGCCGGGCGGCAGCGTCCAAATGGCGCGGGTTGGGCTCCACCTCACCGGTGGACAACACCGCCAGATGCGACACACCCAGGTCCACACCGACTGTCGCATCCGGACCGGCCGGTACACCCTGGGCGCGCTGCACCGCGCAGGTGAACGCCACGTACCAGCGCCCACCGTCGCGGCGCAGCGTCGCCGACAAGATCCGGGCGGTGCCCGCCTCAAGCCGGCGGGCCAGCTTACGAGCCGACTCGTGCAGCTTCAACCGGCCCAGCCGGGGCAACACCACATGCTTGCGGTCGGGTTCGACGCGGATGGCCCCGGTGGTGAACCGCACCGACGGGGTCGACCGGCGGCGTGACTTGAAACGCGGAAACCCGACCCGGCGTCCGGCCCGCTTGCCGGTGCGGGAGTCGGACCAGTTCTTCAACCCCCTGGCCAGCGCGTCCAGGCCCGTGTTGAACGCCTCCTTGGAGCACTCCGCCCACCAAGGCGCCACATCGGACTTCGCCTGATTCCACGCTCTACGCAGCGCGGGCAGCGACCAGCCCTGCGTCGGGGTCAGGTCCACCTCGTCGATGCCATAAGTGCGTTCGGCGGCCCGCTGGGCCATCACCGCCTTCACCCGGGCCAGCGCCCAGTTGTGCGCCACCCGCGCCGCCCCCGCATGAGCCAACACCACCCGCTCCTGCCGGGGCGTCAGGTCCAACGCGAACCGGTATGCCTGCACCACACCCAACCGCTCCCGGTCCGCCACGCCCAGCACCCTAACCACCCGATACGACACTCACCCGCAACCACCAACGCCACACCCCCATGGCACCGAGCCGCCGACCACCGGATCCCCCGTCACAACGCACCACCCACACCGCAAGCCACTCCTCCAAGCTCACCAACGCATACCAATGCCTCGGCAACAGTTGACACCCCCGTCGGACCGCGCCCGGCGGGCGGCTAGACCCGGGTCGCCTCCCCGGCGGGACGGTGCGGTCCAAGACGCGTCCACCACCCGGATCCGTGACCTGGTCCGCGGCCGGGGCGGCCGGCTCCGGTTGGCGTACACCCGCTCAGCGCGCGGCGGCCGGGTGGACGCGCTGATCGCCCGCTTCCGGGCGGAGAACCCGGAGGTGGAGGTGGTCGCCGAGACCGGCTGGACGGCGCCGAACGTGGCGGGCCTGCTCGCCGGCCGCCTCGACGCGGCCTTCGTCCGCCCGCCGGTGCCCGAGCCGGGCCTGACCTGCCGGATCGTCGACACGGAGGAGCTGCTGCTGGCCGTGCCCACGCGGCATCCGCTGGCCACCGGCCGCCGCCGGCTCGACCGGGCCGAGGTGGCCGGCCTCCCCGCGGTGATGTGGCCGCGGGAGAACGGCCCGGGCATGTTCGACCGCACGATCGCCCAGATCTGGCCGGACGGGAGCTTCCACCTGGTCCGCCAGGAGCCCGACGACGAGCAGTTGCTGCGCGCGGTGGCCGAGGGGGAGGTGGTCGCGGCCGTGCCGGCCGGCCGGGCCCGGGCGTTGACCCTGCCCGGGGTACGGTTGCGCCGGTTCACCGCACCGACGCCGACCGTCGACATCGGACTCGCCTGGCGCCGGGGCGCCACCAACCCCGCCGTACGCCGCCTCGCCGCCCTGCTCGCCGCCGGCTGACGGGTGCCGGCCGGGCCGTTGTCGTGTCAGGATCTGTCCCCGGCCCCTCGGCGTGATGTGGCCGGGGCGGTCGACCGCGTCATGCGGGTAGACGAGGACCAGTCCAGGGGAGGGCGCGTGAGCGCGGCGCAGATCATGGCGAGGCTGGCGGCGGCGGCCCAGAAGCTGGACGAGGCGAAGGCCAAGACGGCCGCCGCGGCGCAGGACGCCGCCGAGGCGCGGGCGCTGGTCGCGGGCGCCCTCGAAGGGGTGGCGGCCGGTCCGCTGGTCGGCGCGATCGACGCGTACCGGCAGGCCCTCGCGCAGGCCGCGCAGGGCGGCGAGCCGGCGAAGCAGCACGTCCAGGAGACCATCGCGAAGGTCCAGGCGCTGGGCAGCTGACCCGGGTCACCGGGCCCGGGCCCAGGTGAGGAAGCGCTCGGTCAGGTTCTCCGGTACGGCGTGCCCGTTGAGCTGGGAGAGCTGCGCGCCGGCCTCGGCCATCAGGGTGCTCAGGTAGACCAGCAGCGCGGTCCGGTCGGCGCGGTACTCGACCAGCAGGGCCAGCCGCGCCGGTTGGCAGGGCCACTCGGCGCCACAGACCCGGCAGCGCCACAGTGGACGCATCGGCAGGTGCGGCCGGGACGGCCGGCTCACCGAGGGCCGCCGTTGCGCCGCCACCCGCCGGCCCGCCAGCGCTGCGCCGGAGTGAGGTTCCCGACGCGGCCGAGGCCGGTGGTCGGGAAGACCTCCGTGGGTGCCGTGGCCCAGGTCGGCCGCTCGTTCGGTGTCCGCTGCCAGGGGATCGTCGGCGCCGGCTGGTGACGCCAGAACAGGAAACGCACGGGATTGCCTCCTTCGGCCGGTGGCAGGGGCCGCCCCGACGTCGTTGGCGAGGCGGCCCCGGCGCTGACGCTGACCGCCGGGCTCCTCGCCTCCACCGGTCGCGCCGTCCTATGGGGACAACACTCCGGCGAGTCGTCGGACAGGTACACCGCGTAGCGATATGGTCGCCGGATATTCGGGACGTCCGACGGAGGGGCCGTGAACGACGCGTTGCGGGTGGCGCTCAACGAGACCGGGTACACGACGGAGGCCCTTGCGGAGCGGGTGGGGGTCGACCCGAAGACGGTCGGCCGGTGGCTCAGCGAGGGCCGCATCCCGCACGCCCGGCATCGCGTCTCGGCGGCCGCGGTGCTCGGGCGGGACGTGGTGGACATCTGGCCGGACACGTCGAGACGTCGTGAGCCGGTCTGGTTCCGTCCCTGGCAGGAGATCGAGCGTGAGGCGGTGTCGCTGCGCTGGTTCGAGTCCCTTGTACTGCCAGGTCTCCTTCAGACCGAGGCCTACGCCCGTGCCGTGCTCAGCGGCGCGGGTCTGATCCCTCGGGGCGACGTCGAGCGGCACTTGGCGGCCCGGCTCGCCCGTCAGGGCGTCCTCAGACGCGACGACCCGCCGCAGTTCACCGCCGTGATCGACGAGGCGATCCTGCGCCGACCCGTCGGGGGCGGGGCGACCATGCACGAGCAACTGCGCGCCCTGGTCGCGGCCTCCGCCGAGCCGCACGTCCGGGTGCACGTCGTGCCGTCCTCGGTCGGCGCGTACGCCGGCCTGAACGGCCCCTTCGTGGTCGCGACCTGCCCGGACCACCGGGCCGCCGGCTACCTGGACAACCAGTTGCAGGGACAAGTGGTTAGCGACCCCGAGGACATCGCGGCCATGATGGCAGCGTGGGAAAACGTGCGCGGCGAGGCGCTTTCCCACTGGCAGTCAGTCGACCTAATCACGGAAGTGGCGGAGACATGGAGCTGAGTGGGGCGCGGTGGCGCAAGAGCAGTCGCAGCAGCGGCAACGGCGGTGCCTGTGTCGAGGTGGCCGACAACCTGCCTGGGGTGGTCGCGGTCCGTGACTCGAAGGACCCGGCCGGCCCGGCCCTGACCTTCACTCCCGCAGCCTGGCGAACGTTCGTCGTCCGGGTCGCTGAGCGGGGCTGACTCTCCCGTACGCGGGAGGAACGGCCGAGTAGGCGTCAGCTCCGCGACCGGGGCAGGCAGCACTTCTTGTACTTGCTGCCTGACCCGCACCAGCACGGCTCGTTGCGGCCCGGCGGCCACGGTATCGGGTCGGCCTCCGCGAGCAGGGAGTCGGCATACTCGTCCACCGTCGTCAGGTCCGTCGGGTCGAGGTCGGCGTCCCGGGCGAAGGTGGCCAGGCCGTCCGCGGAGCCGGCGACGAGCCCCAGATCGGTCACGCCCTCCTCGGCCAGCGCGACCAGGTCGCGCTCGGCCCGGGCCCGGTGGTCGTCCCAGCCGGTCCCGTACGTCTCCGCCAGCGCCGGCCAGCGCAGCAGCAGCGCGTTGAACTCCGGCCGGGGCCAGAAGACGATCCCATGCGGACCGTCGTCGAGCTGGTCGAGGGCTCGTGAGCTGGCGGCCCGCAGCCGGTCGGCCAGGTTGTCGAGGTCGTCGTGGGGCAGCTCCATCTCCCCGCGCAGCCGGTGCCGCTGCTGAACGAGTCCGTACACCATGGCGGCGGTCTGCTGCTGCGACTCCTCCGCCGCGTACGGCCGGTCCGTGCTCCGGTCCAGGAGCTCGCGGACCGCGTCGGTCAGCCAACGCTCGGCGAGGTCGTCGTACCCGACTTCCTCCAGCACCTCGGTCACGTAGATTGCGGCCGGGTCGACGGTCAGCAGCGGGCGCAGCTCCTCCAGCCCTGCCATGGCGTCGTCGACACGGCCCAACCGGTGCAGCAGCCGGGCGCGCATCGCTCTGGAGTAGCCGTCGGGCTCGCCGTGGGTGCGGTAGACGTCGATGGCGCGTTCGGCCAGGGCCAGCGCCCGTTCCGGGTCGTCCTCCTCCCGTTCGACGATCTCCGCGGCGAGGGTCAGCGCGTACCCGAAGTCGCGCTTGTTCAGGATGTGGCCGCCGTCGACCGCGTCGACCAGGCGCGTGACCAGCGCCTCCGGGTCGGGCGCGGAGTACGCGAGGTGAGCGATCTCGTCGAGGTCGTGGCTGCTCAGTAACTCGCTGGAGGGGGTCATCGCACTTCCCGTGATCTGCCCGGACGAATCGGCACAGCGTAACGCCGCCGACCGGTGGCAGAACCGTTGACACGAAGGAGATCCGGCGGTCGGAGCGGTGCGTGACGCCGCCGCGCAACCGATTCATGCGCCCGAAATGCCTGATCGCGCTCCCATCGGGAGTTCACGTTACCCGTCCGTAACTTTTCATTGACGAGCACGAATTGTGACCCGCATCATCGTTCCCACGATCGATCGGATCCCCCCACTCACCGTCCCGGCTCCCCGGGTGCCTCCCACCGGAGGTGCAGCCATGCTGCTCCGAACGATCCTCGCCGCCACCACCGTCGTCACCGCCCTGCTGGTCCCGGCCACCGCCGCCCAGGCCGGCCCCCATCGCGCCACCACCAGCGCCGCAACCACCACCAGCGCCGCAACCGCCGGCACCGCGGCCGGCACCGAGGCGATCGCCGCCGCCGGCGCCAACCCCGTCATCGTCGTCGGGGGACTGATCGGCGTCTCCATCGCGTACGAGCCGATCGCCGCCCGGCTGCGCGCCGACGGCTTCCGGGTCTCCATCTACCAGCTCCCCGGGCTCGGCTTCGGCGACATCCGCGAATCCGCCCGCGCCCTCGCCGCGTACGTCGACCAGGTCCGCGCCGCCACCGGGGCGGCCAAGGTGGACCTAGTCACCCACTCCGAGGGCGGCCTGGTCTCCCGCTGGTACGTCAAGTTCCTCGGCGGCGTCGACAAAGTCGACCACTACCTCAGCCTCGGCAGCCCGCAGCAGGGCACCTACGCCGCCAACATCCTGAAGTTCGTCGGGCTCGGCAGCTGCGCCGGCATCGTCGCCTGCCAGCAGATGTCGATCGGCTCGGACCTGCTCACCGCCCTCAACGGCGGCGACGACACGCCGGGATCGGTGCGCTGGACCACCGTCCGGACCTGGCAGGACGAGCTGGTCTGGCCGATCGACAACGCCGGCCTCGCCGACGGGGCGACCAACGTGCTGATCCAGTCGTGGTGCCCGCTGCGGCTGGTCGGCCACCTCAGCCTGATCCTCGACGGCACCACCTACTCGGTGGTCCGCCAGGCGCTCACCGACGCCGCGATCCGCCCCAACTGCTTCGCCCTGTAGCGCGCCGGAGACGGCCGGCCGCCGAGGTGGCGGCCGGCCGTCGCGCGGGTACGAAGAGTCAGGCGGCCTTGGCGAGCGCCTCGAACTCGTCGTCGGTGAGCCGCACCTCGGCCGCGGCGATGTTCTCCTCCAGGTGCGCCACGGAGGACGTACCCGGGATGGGGAGCATGACCGGCGACCGGCGCAACAGCCAGGCGAGCGCGAGCTGCGCGGGCGTCGCGCCGTGCTCGGTGGAGATCTCGTCCAGCGGACCGCCCGGCTTGGCCAGGTTGCCGGTGGCGATCGGGAACCACGGGATGAACGCCAGGTCGTTGCGCTCGCAGTGGTCGAGCACGTCCTCCGCGCTGCGGTCGGCGAGGTTGTAGAGGTTCTGCACGGAGACGATCGGGGTGATCTTCCGGGCCGCCTCGATCTGCTCCACGGTCACCTCGGACAGGCCGATGTGCCGGATCTTGCCCTCCTGCTTGAGCAGCGCCAGCTCGCCGAGCTGGTCCTCCAGCGGCACCTTGGCGTCGATCCGGTGCAGCTGGTAGAGCCCGATGCTGTCCAGGCCCAGGTGGCGCAGGCTCAGCTCGCACTGCTGGCGCAGGTACTCCGGGCGGCCCAGCGGCCGCCAGTCGCCGGGGCCGGAGCGGGACAGCCCGGCCTTGGTGGCGACGACCAGGTCGTCGGGGTACGGGTGCAGCGCCTCCTTGATCAGCAGCTCGCTGACGAAGGGGCCGTACGAATCGGCGGTGTCGATGAACGTCACGCCCAGCTCGTACGCCCGGCGCAGCACCCGGACCGCCTCGGCCGGGTCCTTCGGATCACCCCAGACCCCGGGCCCGGTGAGCTGCATCGCCCCGTAGCCCAGCCGGTCGACCTGGAGGTCACCACCGATCCGGTACGTGCCGGAGGCCTTCGCGGGCTGCTTGCCGGGGTCGATCGCCATGAGCCGCTCCCATTCCTGTTCCGTCGTCGTCAGCGTCCGGTGTTGTTCCCGCAATACGGCGGGCGCAACATCCGGGCCCGGGTTGTGGGCGGAGACACGCCCAGCCGGGGTGGTCGTTTCCGATCCTGCCGCGTCGCGACCCCTGCGGGGACGAAGGGCCCAGCAGGTCGGCTACCGGGCCGGCGCGGGGCAGTTGCGGCGAGCGCCCGCTACGGCGGTCCGGCACGTGCGACGCTGTGCCCGGGTCGGACGTACGTCGGGAGGGGGCGCCATGTCGGGAACGCCGCAGGTCGACTTCGCGCTCGACACGTTCGAGTGCATCGTGCTGTACCCGGGGCCGTCCGGTCGGGCCCTGCCGGACGAGACGGTGCAACGGTTGCAGGCCGAGCACGTCCAGCACATGCGGGCGCTGCAACGGCGGGGCATCCTCCTGGTCGACGGCTCGGTGGACGGGCCGGCCCGCGAGCCGGACCCGCCGATCGGCTTCGGCCTGGCCCGGACCGGCTCGGTGGACGACGTCCGCAGCGTGATGGAGGCCGACCCCGCCGTGCAGGCCGGCCTCTACCGGGTGGACGTGCTGACCTTCCTCTGCCCGGCCGGCTCGCTCGAGTTCCCGCTGGCCAAGACGCAGACCTGAGGCCGGCCTCAGCTCCGGCCTCTGCCGGACCGCCACCGCGGCGCAGTCGACCAGCGCGTCCAGGTCGCGTCGCCAGGTTCCCTCGCCGATGCGTGCGGACGCCGGGGGGCGGCGCGGTGCCGCCCGCGGCCGCCGTGGACCCGCCGCCGGGTGGACTCCAGGAGGACCTCAGTCGGGGCACAAGGGCGAGCGGTACGATTTCGGCCGCGCGGTCGCCGGTGCCCGCCGACATACGATGTTCCGGTGCGGTTCCGTCCGCCCGCTGCGCGGGGATCGCGCCGTTGGACAAAGTTCCGCAGCCCGCAAGGGATCGGCCGGCAGGTCGATCCGAAGGAGAGACTAGCCTGATGGGCGTGACACGCCGCGCGAAGATCGTCTGCACCCTCGGCCCCGCCACCTCGTCCCCCGAGCGCATCCGGGGCCTGGTCGAGGCGGGTATGAACGTGGCGAGGCTCAACTTCAGCCACGGCAGCCACTCCGACCACGAGTCGGTCTACCGCCTGGTCCGCGAGGCGGCCGAGGCGGCCGGCCACCCGGTGGCGATCCTCGCCGACCTGCAAGGCCCCAAGATCCGGCTGGGCCGGTTCGCCGACGGCCCGCACGAGTGGCGCACCGGCGACTCCGTCGTGATCACCGGGGACGACATCCTCGGCACCAAGGACCGCGTCTCCTGCACCTACCGCAAGCTGCCGCAGGAGGTGAAGCCGGGCGACCGGCTGCTGATCGACGACGGCCGGGTCGCCGTCGAGGTCAGCGACGTCACCGGTAACGACATCCGCTGCCTGGTCACCGAGGGCGGCCCGGTGTCCAACAACAAGGGCGTCTCGCTGCCCAACGTGGCGGTCAGCGTGCCGGCGATGTCGGAGAAGGACGCCGAGGACCTCCGCTTCGCCCTCGGCCTGGGCGTCGACCTGATCGCGCTCTCCTTCGTCCGCTCGGCCGAGGACATCAAGCTGGTGCACGGCATCATGGCCGAGGAGGGCGTGTACCGCCCGGTGCTGGCCAAGGTCGAGAAGCCCGAGGCGGTGGACCACCTGGAGGCGATCGTGCTCGCCTTCGACGGTGTGATGGTCGCCCGCGGCGACCTCGGCGTCGAGATGCCGCTGGACCAGGTGCCGCTGGTGCAGAAGCGCGCCGTCCAGCTCTGCCGGGAGAACGCCAAGCCGGTCATCGTGGCCACCCAGATGCTCGACTCCATGATCGAGAACTCCCGGCCGACCCGCGCGGAGGCCTCCGACGTGGCCAACGCGGTGCTTGACGGCGCGGACGCGGTGATGCTCTCCGGCGAGACCAGCGTCGGCAAGTACCCGGTGCTGACCGTCAGCACCATGGCGAAGATCGTTACCACCACCGAGGCCGGGTCGATCGGGGTGCCCCGGCTCCAGCACGACCCGCGTACCCACGGTGGCGCGCTGACCGTCGCCGCCTCCTCGATCGCCCGCGCCATCGGCGCCAAGGCGCTGGTCGCCTTCTCGCAGACCGGCGACACCGTCAAGCGGCTGAGCCGGCTGCACTGCGACCTGCCGCTGCTGGCCTTCACCCCGGTCCCCGAGGTGCGCAACCAGCTCGCGCTCTGCTGGGGCGTGGAGACCTTCCTGATGCCGTTCGTCGAGCACACCGACGACATGTTCCGTCAGGTCGACCAGGCGCTGCTCGGCCTCAACCGGGCCAACCCCGGCGACTACGTGGTGATCGTCGCCGGCAGCCCGCCCGGCACCCCGGGCTCCACCAACACCCTGCGGGTGCACCAGCTCGGCTCGCTGGTCGACGCCGCTTCCGCGCGGGCCCTGCAGTGACCGAGCGTCCGGCTGCCGGGCAGGCCGCGGTCGACCAGTTGCTGGAGGTCCTCGACCTCGAGCACACCGGCGAGATGGCCTTCCGCGGGATGAGCCCGCCGGTCGGCCCGCAGCGGGTGTACGGCGGCCAGGTCGCCGGCCAGGCGCTGGTCGCCGCCGGTCGCACCGTCGACCCGGAACGCTTCGTGCACTCGCTGCACGGCTACTTCGTCCGCCCCGGGGACCCGGTCGAGCCGATCGAGTACCAGGTGGAGAACGTCCGCGACGGTCGCTCCTTCTCGGTACGTCGCTCGGTGGCCCTCCAGCACGACAAGCCGATCTTCTTCATGTCGGCGTCGTTCCAGCGACAGGAGGAGGGCCTCGACCACCAGGCCCCCACCCCGCCGGACGTGCCCGGGCCGGACGACGTGCCCACCATGGCCGACCGGCTCTCCCGGTACCCCGAGCGGCTCGGGATCTGGGGGCAGATCCCGCGCCCGATCGATGTCCGGTATGTCGGCGAGCCCGGCTGGGTACGCCCCGGTGACCGGCCCGCCGACCCGTACCAGCGGGTGTGGATGCGCATCGACGGCAAGCTGCCCGACGATCCGCTGCTGCACGCCTGCGCCCTGGCGTACGCCTCGGACCTGACCCTGCTCGACTCGGTGCTGTCGGTGCACGGTGAGGTCTGGGGCCCCGGCGGTGTGGTGGGGGCGAGCCTCGACCACGCGCTGTGGTTCCACCGGTCGTTCCGGGCCGACGAGTGGTTCCTGTACGACTGCTGGAGCCCGTCCGCCTCCGGCGCGCGCGGGCTGGCCACCGGCCGGATGTTCACCACCGACGGCCGGCACATCGCCAGCGCGGTCCAGGAGGGGCTGCTCCGCCGCGTCGGCGCCTGACCGGCCGGCGACTGTGCCGTGACCGATCGGCCGAGGGTCGCCGGCCCGGGCGGCTGATCAGCGGACTAACCTTGCCGCATGCGTCTCTCCGCCCGGGTCGACTATGCCCTCCGCGCGGCGGCCGAGCTGGCCTCGGTCGCCGACGGCACGGCGGCCGGACGCAGCCGACCGGTCACCGCCGAGCAGATCGCCCGCGCCCAGGAGATCCCGCCGAAGTTCCTGGAGAGCATCCTGCTCCAGCTGCGCCGGGGCGGGATCGTGCACGCCCAGCGCGGTCCGGAGGGCGGCTACTGGCTGGCCCGGCCGGCCTCGGAGATCTCGCTCGCGGAGGTGATCCGGGTGATCGACGGCCCGCTGGCGCACGTCCGGGGTCACCGGCCGGAGGAACTCGGCTACCAGGGCGCCGCGCGTGCCCTGCAGGACGTCTGGATCGCCTTGCGGGCCAGCGAGCGGGAGATCCTCGACCTGGTCACCATCGCCGACGTGGCCAGCGGCTCGCTGCCAGGCCGGGTCAACGAACTCGCCGCCGATCCGCGCGCCTGGACCTGACCCGCGCCTCCGCCGGGGCCGTTCGGCAATTCCCACCAACCGGATAGGGGACTTGACCGGAGCGCCTCCGTGCCGCATTGTCGACCAAGTCGATAGGAGATACCGAAAAGTCAGGGGGCGCTCGTGCGCAAGCTGCTGATCCTCGCTCTGGTCGGGCTCGCGGCGCAGCTGGTCGACGGCGCGCTGGGCATGGCGTACGGGTTGACCTCGTCCACCCTGCTGCTCTTCGCCGGGGTGGCGCCGGCCGCCGCCTCCGCGTCGGTGCACCTGGCCGAGATCGGCACCACGCTCGCGGCGGGAGTGGCGCACTGGCGGTTCGGCAACGTCGACTGGCGGGTGGTCGGCCGGATCGCGGTGCCGGGAGCGATCGGGGCGTTCGCCGGCGCCACCTTCCTGAGCGCCATCTCCACCGAGGCCGCCGCGCCCTGGATGGCCGCGATCCTGTTCACCCTCGGCGCGTACCTGCTGGTGCGCTTCTCCCGACCGCTTCGGGCGAACCGGGCCGCCGGCCCGCTGCGCGGGCGGTTCCTCGGTCCGCTCGGCCTGGTGGCCGGCTTCGTCGACGCCACCGGCGGCGGGGGCTGGGGGCCGGTGGCCACCCCGGCGCTGCTGGTCTCCGGCCGGATGGAGCCGCGCAAGGTGATCGGCTCCGTGGACACCGCCGAGTTCGTGGTGGCGGGCGCGGCCAGCGCCGGCTTCCTGATCGGCCTGGGCGTCGAGGGTTTCCTGCTGCCCACCGTGGCCGCGCTCCTGGTCGGCGGCCTGGTCGCCGCGCCGATCGCCGCCTGGCTGGTGCGGATCGTCCCGGCCCAGCTGCTCGGCGCCACCATCGGCGGGGTGATCGTGCTGACCAACGCCCGCACGCTGATCCGCGCCGGTGAACTGGGCGGTCCGGTCCCGTCCCTGCTGTACGTGCTGCTCGCCGCCGGCTGGCTCGTCGCGCTGGTCCTGGCGGTGCGCGCGTTGCGGCGTACCCGCCTGGCCCGGGCCATCGCCCAGGCCGCGCTCGCCGCCGACGCCGCGCCGGCGACGGTCGCCGCCGAAGCGGTCTCGGCGACGGCGGTCGCCGCCCACGCGAGCGGGGCGGTCGAGCCCGCGACCGCCGACGCGGACCGGCCCCGTCGGCTGGCCGCGGCCGTCGAGGGCTGATCCCGCTCCCGGCGCCGGCGCCTGAGAGGTGGGACCCCGCCCCCGGCCCGGCACGTGCGAGGCCGGCGCCGGCCGACGAACCCCGCGACAACCGTCGTGGCCGCCGCGAGATCTCGACGTACGTCACCGACGGTTGCTGCCCTGCGCGGCCGCCTACCCGCACCACCTCCTTTGCTCTGCTTCAACCAGCGCAACAACCCGCTGACCAGCGCATCCTCGTCAGCGGCTGGCGATGGCCAGGGGGTTCCCGCGACTCTGCGTGAGTGTTGCCTGAAGCAGAGCAAAGGACGTCCGTGACAACCTGGCACGCCTTGCCGGTCCGGTCGCCGCGTTGTCCGGTCGGCGGTCAGCCGGCCGGCAGGTCCTCAGCCGCCGCGGAGAGCAGATCCCACGCCTCGTCGACGTGCGTCTCGGTGGTCAGCGGCGAGCCCACCGCCAGCCGCAGCGTGTACCGCCCCTCCACCCGGGTGTGCGTCAGGTGTACCCGACCGGTGTCGTTGACCCGGCGCAGCAGCTCGGCGTTCGGCTTGTCACCCGCCCGCAGCCGGAAGCAGACCAGCGAGAACGGATGCGCGGCGGCCAGCTCGAACCGGTCGTCGGCCGCCACCCGCGCGGCGAAGCGGTCGGCGAGCGCCACTCCCGATCGGATGTGCGCCCGCAACCCCTCGACGCCGTACCAGCGGAGCACGAACCAGAGCTTGAGTGCCCGGAACCGGCGGCCCAGCGGCACCTGCCAGTCCCGGTAGTCGATCACCGCGCCGGACTCGGTGGCCGCGTTGCGCAGGAACTCCGGCATCACCGTCAACGCCTCGATCAGTTCGCCCCGGTCGGCCACCCAGAACGCGTCGCAGTCGAAGCCGGTGAGCAGCCACTTGTGCGGGTCGAAGCAGTAGGAGTCCGCGCGCTCCAGTCCGGCGTGCGACCAGCGCAGCTCCGGGCAGACCGCGGCCGCTCCCGCGTACGCGGCGTCGACATGCAGCCAGACGCCGTACTCCGCGCAGATGCTGCCGATCTCCGGCAGCGGGTCGACGGCGGTGGTGGAGGTGGTCCCGATCGTCGCCACCACGATCGCCGGCGTCACCCCGGCAGCCCGGTCCGCCTCGATCGCCGCCCGCAGCGCCTCCGGGCGCATCGCCTGGGTCCGTAGGTCCACCTCGACCGCTCGGACCCCGTCGGCGCCCAGCCCCGCGATCCGGGCGGCCTTCTCGATCGAGGAGTGCCCCTGGGTGGAGGTGTACGCCCGGTACCGCCGGTCGATCCCGTCCGCCCGCCAGCCGCCCTTGCTCGCCCGGTGCAGCGCGCCCAGCGTGGCGACCAGCGTGGCCGAGGACGCGGAGTCCTGGATCACCCCGCCGCCCCGGCCGGCGGAGCGGAACCGCTCCGGCAGGTCCAGCAGCCCGGCGAGCCAGTCCAGCATCACCGTCTCCAGTTCGGTGCAGGCCGGCCCGGTGGCCCAGAGCATGCCCTGCACGCCGAGACCGGAGCTGACCAGGTCGCCGAGGACGCTCGGGCCGGAGGTGTTGGCCGGGAAGTAGCCGAAGAAGCCGGGATGCTGCCAGTGCGTCAGTCGCGGCGCGATCACGCTGTCCAGGTCGGCCAGCAGCGACTCGACCGGCTCGCCCCGGTCGGTCGGGCCGGCCGGCAGTGCGGCGGCCACCGCGCCCGGCGGGTCCTGCGACGTCACCGGTCGCTGCCCGAGTGTCGTCCAGTAGTCCGCGATCCAGTCGACCACCGCGTACCCGGCGCGCCGGAACTCCTCGGGGTCCATGTGCTCAGCCATGACCCCGAGTCGATCAGGTGGGTTGTCGCGGATCAAGGGGCGGGAGGGGGAAAGGCAGGCACCGGGTCGCCGACCGCGGAATCCGCAGCGCCGGCGACCCGGTGCACCACACCGCAGCACCCCCGACCCGTCCCGACCGGGAATGCCGTACCACCACCGGTCACAAAGCTAGGGGAGCTCCGCGACGGTGGGGTGACGTCGCTATGAAGAGCGTGTTTCAGCCGTTCCGGCGCAGCCCGCCGGCCACCTGCTCGGCGACCAGCTCGAAGGAGCGCACCCGGTCGGCCACGTCGTACACCATCGTGGTCAGCATCAGCTCGTCCGCGCCGGTGCGCTCCAGCAGCTCGCCCAGCTGCCGGCCCACCGTCTCCGGCGAACCCATCGCCTGACCCTCGCGGCGCTGCCGGACGAAGTCGCGTTCCAGCTCGTCGTACGGGTACGCCGCCGCCTCCTCCGGACTGGCCAGCGGCTCCGGGCGACCCGAGCGAAGCTTCAGGAACGACAGCGAACTCGGACCGGCCAGCCACTCCGCCCGCTCGTCGGTCTCCGCGCAGACCACGTTCACCGCCACCATCGCGTACGGCTGTTCCAACCAGCGCGACGGCCGGAAGCTCTGCCGGTACAGCGCCAGCGCGGGCAGGGTGTTCTGCGCGCTGAAGTGGTGCGCGAACGAGAACGGCAGCCCGAGCAGCCCGGCGAGCTGGGCGCTGAACCCGCTCGACCCGAGCAGCCACACCGTGGGGGACTGGCCGCGCCCCGGGGTGGCCGTGATCGGCCCCGGCTCCGCACCGCTGAAGTAGTTCATCAGGTCCGCCAGCTCCCGGGGGAACCCCTCGGCCGACAGCCCCTCCATGGTCCGGCGCAGCGCCAGCGCGGTCACCTGGTCGGTGCCGGGAGCGCGGCCGATGCCCAGGTCGATCCGGCCCGGGTGCAGCGCGTCCAGGGTGCCGAACTGCTCGGCCACCACCAGCGGCGCGTGGTTGGGCAGCATCACCCCGCCCGAGCCCAGCCGGATCGTCGAGGTGTTGGCGGCCAGGTGGGCGAGTAGCACGGCCGGAGCCGAGCTGGCGATCGCCGGCATGTTGTGGTGCTCGGCCACCCAGAACCGGTGGTAGCCCAGCTCCTCGGTGCGGCGGGCCAGCTCGGTGGTGTGCCGCAGCGCCTCACCGGAGGTCGCCCCACGGGCCACCGGAGCAAGATCAAGGACAGACAGGGGTACGTCGATCACTCGTTGAGCAACCCCGCCCGTGCCGGAATTGTTCCGGATGGTGCCCTAGCCCATACCGCGCGCCTGCTCGAAGATCAGGCTGGTCTGGGTGTGCTGCACCGCCGGGTCCACCGCCAGGTGGTCGAGCACGAAGTCCCGCAGCGCGTCCCCGGAGGCCGCCCGCACGTGCAGCACGTAGTCCTCCGCGCCGGCCACGTGGAACACCGACACCACCCCCGGCAGCCGGACCGACCGGGCCCGGAACGCGTCCACCACCGCCCGTTCGTGCGCGGTCAGCCGCACCGACACCAGGGCCTGCAACGGCAGTCCCACCGCGGCCGGATCGACCTCGGCGTGGAAGCCGCGGATCGCCCCGCACTCGCGCAGCGACCGGGTCCGGGTCAGGCAGGTGGAGGGCGCCACCCCCACCCGCTCGGCGAGGGCGTTGTTCGGCAGCCGGCCGTCGGCGGCCAACTCGGTCAGGATCGCGCGGTCGACGTCGTCCAAGGCCGTGAACGGCCGCACATCGTTCGGTGCAACGGGCATGCGAGCATCCTCCACCGAATCGGCGAGCGTTGGAAGAGCCAGTGACAGAATCTTCTTCGTAGCTATTGCCCCCAACTGCGCTGATGTTCGACCCTTCCGGTCATGACAGCCGTGGACACCAGAGCCGTGCACGCCGGGCGCGACGACCTCGCCGGTCTCGGCGTCCACGTACCGCCGATCGACCTCTCCACCACCAACCCCCTGCCCTCGGTCGACGAGGGCGGCGACGCGTACGAGACCCTCGCCACCGGCGGCACCCTCCCCGCCGGCGGCAGCGCCGTCTACCAGCGGCTCTGGAACCCCACCGTGGCCCGATTCGAGACCGCCCTCGCCGAACTCGAAGGCACCGCCGCAGCCGTCGCCTTCGCCAGCGGCATGGCCGCCCTCACCGCCGCCCTGCTCGCCGCCACCCGCGACGGGCAGCGGCACATCGTCGCCGTCCGCCCCCTCTACGGCGGCACCGACCACGTGCTCGCCACCGGCCTGCTCGGCACCGAGGTCACCTGGGCCCGCCCGGACGAGGTCGCCGCCGCCGTCCGCCCCGACACCGCGCTGGTCATCGTCGAGACCCCGGCCAACCCCACCCTCGACCTGGTCGACATCGCCGCCCTGGCCGACGCCGCCGGCGACGCCCCCCTGCTGGTCGACAACACCGTCGCCACGCCCGTGCTCCAGCAGCCCGCCCGGCACGGCGCCACGCTGGTGCTGCACAGCGCCACCAAGAGCATCGGCGGCCACGGCGACGTCCTCGCCGGCGTGATCGCCTGCGACGCCGGGTGGGCCACCCGGCTGCGCCAGGTCCGCGCCGTCACCGGCGCGATCCTGCACCCGCTCGGCGCGTACCTGCTGCACCGCGGCCTGCAGACGCTGCCCCTGCGGGTCCGCGCCCAGCAGGCCGGCGCGGAGAAGCTGGCCGGCTGGCTCGCCGGCCACCCCGCCGTCGAGCGGGTCCACCACCCGTCGGCGCACGACCCGGCCGGGCTGGTCGGCCGGCAGATGTCCGGCACCGGCAGCCTGCTCGCCTTCGAGGTACGCGGCGGCGCGCCCGCCGCGGCGGCTGTCGCCGGGGCGTGCGAGCTGATCACCCACGCCGTGTCGCTCGGCGGGGTGGACACCCTGATCCAGCACCCGGCCTCGCTGACCCACCGACCCGTCGCCGGCGAGGCCAAGCCGTGCGGCGGGCTGCTGCGGATCTCCGTCGGCCTGGAGGACCCGGAGGACCTCCGGGCGGACCTGGCCCACGCGCTCGGGGTGATCTGACGCCTCGCGGCTGCGGACCCCGTGCGTCTCGCCGCCCGGCCCGGGGCGCTGTCCGGCGTCAGGACTTCGGGCCGACGTGGCAGTCCAGCGCGGCGACCGCGTCCCGCCGCGCGACGGAGAGGGAGTTGCGGCGGTTCATCTTCCACGCGATGCCGAGCTGGTCGAGCGCCCACTGGCAAAGGCCCATGATGTCGGTCGACTCGTTGGTGAACATGTAGCGTGGGTAGACATACTGCTTGCCCCGGACGGTGACCCGGTTGCTGAACCGGCAACCGTCGGAGTGGAACAGGCCGCGCAGAAGGTCGCCCGGTTGCGCCGCCACGATCTCCCGCTGCCATTCGGCCAGCACGATCGGCCGCTCATGCTTCTTGCCGGGCCCGTGCTGTGGCAACAGGCACGGCCAGTGTCTGCCGTAGCTCTGCACGGTGACGCAGCCCTGCTTCTGCACGCGCTGCACCGAGGCCGCCAGGACGCCCTTCATCGCTTCTTCGCAGGCGTCGATCAGGCCCGGCCAGGCGTCGGCGCAGAAAATGCGCAGCACCGGAACCCGGACGGTGGTGACCAGGTGCCCGTCACCGAGGTAGAGGCCGAGCAGGTAGGCGTACTGACCGGGATCTGTCGGATTGTCGACGTCGGCGCGGCAGCGGAAGCAGCGCAGCGCGGTGCCCTGTTGCTTCGGCTCCGGTCGGACCTTGCACCAGTGTCGGACGGTGGGATAGGAAACCCCGACGGCGCGGGCGGCCTCAGCAACGGTCGCGCCGGCGAGGTACAGATGCCGCGCTCGAGCGCGTACTTCGGGTGGATGCACGTACGCATCTTCGAACGCCAGTACGACAATTTCGGTGCCCCCGGTGGGACTCGAACCCACACTGTCGGAGGTTTGAGCTCCGTCTCTCTTCCATTGGAGTACAGGGGCTTGCGTGATTCAGCCTCAACAGAATACCGACTAGGCTAAGGGCGGCGACACCCGGCACGGCGGGCGTCGGGCTCAAACTGGTGGGAGTGGCTCGTGGCCGAGACGCAGACGGATGCCGAGCGCAGGCGGGTACTGATCGCCGAGGACGAAGCGCTGATCCGGCTGGACCTGGCCGAGATGCTGGTCGAAGAGGGTTACGAGGTGGTCGGCGAGGCCGGTGACGGCGAGACCGCCGTCAAGCTCGCCGAGGAGCTCAAGCCGGACCTGGTCATCCTCGACATCAAGATGCCGATCATGGACGGGCTGGCCGCCGCCGAGCGGATCGCCGGCGCCCGGATCGCCCCGGTGATCATCCTGACCGCGTTCAGCCAGCGGGACCTGGTGGAGCGGGCCCGGGCGGCCGGCGCGATGGCGTACCTGGTCAAGCCGTTCCAGAAGAGCGACCTGGTGCCGGCGGTGGAGATCGCCCTCTCCCGCTACTCGGAGATCGCGGCGCTGGAGGCGGAGGTGGCCGGCCTCACCGACCGGCTGGAGATCCGCAAGACCGTGGAGCGGGCCAAGGGCGCGCTGATGACCACGTACGGGATGACCGAGCCGCAGGCGTTCAAGTGGATCCAGCGCACCGCGATGGACCACCGGATGACCATGAAGGAGGTCGCCGAGCGGATCCTCGCCGAGACCGCCGGCGGCGAGGTGACCCAGCCCGCCTCCTGACCGTCCGCCCTCCGCCCCGACCGTCGCCGCGCCGTCGGCGCACGTCCTCGCGCCGGCGAGTGGTGGCGGGAGAATCCGGCGGGTCGACGGATCCCGTGCCTCGTCGGCGGTCGATACGATCGCGGCCATGCGTGCTCGGCGTCCGCTGGCGGTGCTCGGCCTGACGGCCGTGCTGCTGGCCGGCTGCCGGTCGCCCGGGCGCACCGATCCGGCCCCGGAGCCGGCCCGCCCGGCCTGGCAGCCGATGACGCTGCCGGTGCCGCCGGGCGCGCCCGGGCGGCTGCAGCTGCGGGACGCGACGGCCTGCGGGGGCCGGTGGTTCGTGGTGGGCGCGGTCGCCGACGCGGCGGGTGGCACCCGCCCGGCGGCGTGGACCAGCATCGACGCCGCCGCCTGGACGGCCCTACGTCCGGTGCCGCGCAGCCCGTACGGCGCGGAGAACGTGCTGACCGCGGCGGGCTGCCGGGACGGCCGGTTGGCGGCGGTGGGCGGCAAGAGCGGCGGGGTGCACGGCAATCCGCGGATCAGCACCTGGCGGCAGGTGGCCGACGGGTCGCTGGTGGAGGTGCCGGCGGAGTTCGAGGTGTTCGGCGGCCCGGACGCGGTCAACGTGGGCCGCATCGCGGGGGGCCCGCGCGGCTGGCTGATCGCCGGTAACCGGGCCACCGGGGCGGCGGCCTGGGTCTCCGCCGACGGGACCGATTTCCGGTTGGTCAGCGGGGTGCCGGGGCTGGCCACGGACGCGGCCGGCCGGCCGTGGGCGGCGGACGGCACGGCGACGGCCTCGGGGTGGCTCATGGTGGGG
>NZ_QGKS01000247.1 GCF_003172935.1 Micromonospora sicca
CGTGCGCCGGGCGTTCGATGGTCCGCTTGACCGCGACCTGGAACGAGCAGAACCAGCGCCCGGCGGTCTCGGTGACGGTCGCGGACAGGATCTTCGCGGTGCCCGCCTCGACCCGGCGGGCCAGCTTACGGGTCGACTCGTGAGTCCGGATCCGGCCCAGCCGGGGCAGCACCACGTGCCGCCGGTCGGCGTCGACCCGGATCGCCCCGGTGGTGAACCGCACGGACCGGGCCGCGGCCTTGCCTTTGAACCGGGGCCAGCCCATCTTGCGGCCCCTACGCCTGCCGCTGCGTGACGCCGCCCAGTTGGCCAGCGCCCGGGCCAGGGCGTCCAGGCCGGTGTTGAACGCCTCCTTCGAACATTCCTGCCACCACGGCGCCACCCACTGTTTGATGTGGTTCCAGGTGCGCCGCAGGTCCGGCAGCGACCAGCCCTGCCACGGCGTCAGGTCCGCCTCGGCGACCCCGTAGGACGCCTCCGCCAGGCGTTGGGCCTTGACCGCGCGCAGCCGGCCGAGCATGTGGTTGAACGCGAATCGGGCGGCGCCGGCGTGCCGGCGCAGGTTGTGCTCGTCGGCCGGGTCCAGGCAGAACTTGTACGCCTGCACGGTCCAGCCCGCGGGGGCCTCGTACCGCTTCACCCGGTATCACCCGAGGTGGCGGCGGCCACCGCTCGCTCGGCCCAATTCGCCGCCGCCCGGCGGCCGTACAGCCGGGCGCACAGCGAGGTCAGGATCTCGGTCACGTCGCGGACCAGGTCGTCGTCCACCCCGGCCGGGTCGACCACGAGCAGCCGACGGCCCTGGGCGGTCAGCGCGGCCTCGACGTACTCGGCGCCGAACCGGGCGAACCGGTCCCGGTGCTCCACCACGATCGCGGTCACCGCCGGATCACGCAACAGCGCGAGGAACTCCTTGCCGCGGCCGTCCAACGCCGAGCCGACCTCGGTGACGACCCGCGCCACCTGAAGGTTCTGCCCGGTCGCCCATGCCGTAACCCGGGCCACCTGCCGGTCCAGGTCGGCGCGCTGGTCGGCCGAACAGACCCGGGCGTACACCACCACCGTCTCGACCGGAGCCGCATCGGTGGGCTGCTCCACCAGGATCAGGCCACCGACCCGGCGAGCGGGCACGGGCAGCTTGCCCTCCCGAAACCAGCGATACGCCGTTACCGGATGGACCCCTTCCCGCTTCGCCCACTCTTTCAAGTTCACAGTTACACACTATCGCATACCGTCAAGGCAACGGTTGTGAGCCCTGTCCTTCGCGCTCGAGCAGACGCTGCACCACACCCGGGAACCGGTCCCGCGCGCCCGGCTGGCCCGGGACGTCTACACCTACCTGCACCTGCCGATGGTCGCCAGGATCATCTTCTTCGCCCTCGGCCTCAAGGACCTGCTCGCGGAGGCGGCGGAGCCGGACACGCCGCCCTGGGGGGTGCCGCTGGGCGGCTTCTGGATCACCGTCCTGTACGGCGGGGTCGGCCTCTACCTGCTCAGCCTCGCGGCGTGCGCGCTGCGGGCGCTGCGGACCGTGCACTGGCCGCTGCTGGCGGCGGTGGCGGTGCTCGCCCTGGTCGCCCCGGTGGCCGCCCGGCTGCCGGAGCTGGTGGCGCTGGGGCTGCTCGCGGCCCTCTGCGTGGCCGCGATGGTCGCCGAGACGCTGAGCGAGAACGGGCGGCGGCGGCAGATCCGCCGGCTCGCGCTGGAGGAGCAGATCGCCGCCGAGGTGGAGCAGAGCCGGTGGCGGCGGCAGCACCTCTGACCGCCGACGAACCGGCGGCCGTGCCCCGGGACAAAGGGGCGCGGCCGCCGGCCGGTACGGGCGGTCAGAGCTCGGCGAGCGTCCCGGCATACATCTTGTCGATCTCGGCGGCGAAGTTGCTCTCCACGCCCCGGCGCTTGATCTTCAGCGACGGGGTGATCTCGCCGTGCTCGATCGTCAGGTCGCGGGGGAGGATGGCCACCTTCTTGATCGTCTCCCAGCGGTTGAGCTTGGCGTTCAGTTCGGCCACGTACCCGTCGACCATCGCCTGGGCCTCCGGGGAGGCGACGATCTCCGCGTACTCCCTGCCCTCCAGCGGGCCGCCGGCCGCCCAGCCCTTGATCGCGTCCGGGTCGAGGGTGACCAGCATGGTGCAGTAGTTGCGGGCCTGCCCGATGACCACGGCCTGCGAGGTGTACGGGCAGATCGCCTTGAACATGCCCTCGATGTGCGAGGGCGCGATGTACTTGCCGCCGGAGGTCTTGACCAGGTCCTTCTTCCGGTCGGTGATCCGCAGGTAGCCGTCGTCGTCCAGGCTGCCGATGTCGCCGGTACGGAAGAAGCCGTCCTCGGTGAACGCCGCGACGGTCTCCTCGGGGAGGTTGTGGTAGCCGCGCATCACCGGCGTGCCGCGCACCAGGATCTCGCCGTCGGTGTCGATCCGGCATTCCAGGTCGCCCATCGCCCGGCCGACGGTGCCGATCCGCAGCCCGTCCGGCGGGTTGACGAAGTTGCCGGCGCTGGTCTCGGTGAGGCCGTACCCCTCGGAGATGGGCAGGTTGGCGGCGGCGAAGAAGGTGGCGATCTCCCGGCTCAGCGGCGCCGCGCCGGAGACGAGCACCCGCATCCGGCCGCCGAGCCGGGCCTGGAGCTTGCTGAACACCAGCTTCTCGGCCAGCGCGTACTTCAGCTTCAGCCCCGCCGGGACCGGCTTGCCGGCCTGCTCCAGGGCGACCTTCTCCTTGCCGGTACGCACGCCCCAGGCGAAGATCTTCGCCTTCGCGCCGCCGGCGTCCTGAGCCGTGGTGACCGCCTTGTTGTAGACCTTCTCGAAGACCCGGGGCGCGCCGCACATCAGCGTCGGCTTGACCACGGCGAGCAGGTCGACCAGCTTGTCCACCCGGCCGTCGACATAGGTCGGCAGGCCGACGTGGGTGGCGCCGCAGAGCAGGGTCTTGCCGAACGAATGGGACAGCGGTAGCCAGAGGTACTGCAGGTCGTCGTCGCGGAGCAGCCCCATCTCGGCCTGCGCCACGCCCTCCCAGCACCAACCGCCGTGCAGCAGCTCGACCCCCTTGGGCCGCCCGGTGGTGCCCGAGGTGTAGATCAGGGTGGCCAGGTTCTCCGGGCCGATGCCGGCGACCAGCATGTCGATCAGGTCCGGCTCGGCCTCGAGGGCCCGCTCCCCCCGCTCCTCCAGCTCGGCGAGGGTGAGCTGGGGGACGGCGACGGCCGGGTCGGGGGCGCCGTCGAAGAGCACCACGTGGGTCAGCGCCGGCAGCTCGGCCCCGGCGATCTTCGCGGCCTGGGCGGGGTTCTCGGCGAAGAGCACCCGGGATCCGGAGTCGGCGATGATGTAGGTCGCGTCCTCGGGCTCGGTGGTCGGGTAGACGGTGGTGGTCGCGCCGCCCGCGCACATGATGGCGAAGTCGGCGATCACCCAGTCCAGCCGGGTGTTGGCCAGGATCGCCACTGGATCCTCCAGGCCGACGCCGAGGCCGTGCAGCCCGGCGGCGACCGCCTTGGCGCGCCGGCCGACCTGCTCCCAGCTCAGCCAGACCGGGCCCGAGTCGTCGGGGCCGGGGTGGGCGAACGCGTGGCGGTCGGGGGTCGCCGCCACGCGCTTGAGGAACATATCGGGAATGGAACGGTACGGTACATCGAGAGCCATCGCTGTAGCCGCCTTCAGAGGGTGGAGAGGCGTGACGGGGGTCACGCCATTCTGCGGTTACCGAAGAGTATTGCCTGCACCGGGGCAGCGGCTAGCCCTCCCGTTCCGCAGGGGCCGGGCGTCCCGGGACGTGGAACGCCCGGTCAGGCGTACCGGGACACGGCGACCGACCAGTCGTAGGTGGCCCGGATCCAGTTCCGGCGGGTCAGCAGGAAGGCCCGCACCGACTCGTCCCCGGCACCCGTCAGCGTGGCCTCCAGTTCGGCGTACGCGGCCAGGCCCTCGTTGAACCGGGCGGCCGCCGCCCGCAGCGCCGCCTCCTCGCCCTGCCCGGTCTCCCCGGCGATCGTGGTCACCAGGTTGTGCACGTCCGGCGCGGTGCTCAGCTCCTTGCCGTAGGAGAACAGGTCGTTGCACCAGCAGACCAGGTCCGCGGCGAGGGCGTCCAGCGCCGTCAGCGCCGGGTCGGCCCACCGGGCCGCGCCGGGCAGCTCGTCGTACGCCAGGTCGGTGACGGTGAAGCTGGGTCGGACCCCGCCGGTGTGCCGGCGCATCTGCACGTACTCGGCGACCCCGGGCACCCGGCGGTGCTCCCGGTTCGCCGCCTCCCAGAGCAGCGCCAGCAGGTACTCCCGGAGCTGGCTGATCAGCCGCAGCAGGAGCGTCGGCCGGTGCCGGGCGCGGACCCGCCGGCAGAGATCGTCCAGGCCGACGCCGAGCGGTCCGGCCGCCACCGGCCGGGTCGCCGCCCGGTCGCCGTGCCCGTCCAGCACCGCCAACAGCTCCGCCACCGTGGGCGCGAGCCGGGTGGGGCTGGCCCCCAGCCCGTCCTCGTCGCAGGCGTCGTCCATCACGAACAACCAGGAGATCAGGTCGGTCAGCAACCGCAACCGGTCCACCGGCGCGTCCGGGCAGGCCCGGCCGGCCAGCTCCGCCGCACCGGCCCCGCGCAACCGGCGCAGCCCGGCCTCCGTGGCCACCAGGCCGAGGTCGCGCGCCCAGCCGGTGCTCTCCCCGGCGACCAGTTCGACGGCGGCGTGCCGGCGTGCCGGGAAGGGAGGTTCGCGCAGTGCCGAGATCGCGAAGCTCCGCATCCGTGCCCCCTGCCCGCCGCCCGCGGGCGGGGCGGCGGGCAGCAGCCTACGGGAGCAGGAATCGGCCCGGATCGCTGGGTCGCGGGTCCGCTCACATTGTTCCGTGACCGTTTCCGCACACTCGGTCAGAAGCCCAGGCTGGCCCGTCGCAGCCGGTCCGCCGGGGCGGCCGGCCCGTCGATCTGCACCCGGGACACCCGCTGCCGGCCGGACAGGAACAGCGCCAGCTCTCCCGGCGCGCCCACCAACCGCAGGCGCTCCCCGCCCCGGCCGACGGTGAACTCGCCGAACCCGGGCGCCTGGACGAACAGGTCGGCGGGGAACCGGCGCAACGCCAGCCGGGCCAGCACGGCGGTCCGCTTCCAGAGCACCGCCGACAGCCCGGCCGGCAGGTCCCGGGGCAGCCAGCCCGGGCGGGCCCGCCGCACGTCCTCGTGGTGGATGAAGAACTCCATGGTGTTGACCAGCTCGTCGGTGAGCGGGTTGCTCAGCGGGCTCCAGGCCGGCGGGCGGCGAACCCGCGCCACCAGCTCCGGGTACGGGCGCGCGGCGACCCGCCGGCGGACCGCCTCGGCGTACCGGCGCAGCGGCGGCAGCAGGATGCCCGCGGCGGCGTCCGGCCGGCGCTCCCGGACGATCAGGTGCGCGGCGAGGTCCCGGGTGTGCCACCCCTCGTTGATCGTCGGCGCGTCCGGTCCCAGGTCCAGCAGCAGATCGGCGAGCGCCTCGCGCTCCGATCGGGCGTACTGCGGCATGGCCCGATCGTAGGGTCGCGGCGCCGTTTCGGCGCGCCCGGCGCGACGGTGCGCCGTTGCGGCCGGCCCGACGGGCACCCCCGCGCGGCGCCGACCGCCCTGGTCGGCGCGCCGCCGCCGGGGAAGTGACGCTGGACATATGCCGTCCGGGTCGGCGGAGCTGGCACCGACCGGTAAGGATGAGGGAGATAATTGCGGCTTACGGCGGGGGAGAGCGTGGCGAGCGGGACAAGTCGGGACGTCCTCGGCCGGGGGCTACGGGTCCTCGGCCGGGCCATCCGGGAGCAGCCGCGGATCTTCGCGGTCGCCGTGACCGGGAGCGTGCTCTTCGGCCTCATGGTGATCGCCAGCGCGTTCGTGGTCGGCCGGGTGGTCGGTGACGTGGTGGTGCCGGCCATCGCCCGGGGCTCGGTCGGCACCGGGGTGCTGGCGCTGGCTGCCGCGTCGCTGTTCGGGATCAGCGTGCTGCGGGTGGTGGGCATCTTCGGCCGCCGGCTCGGCGCCGGTTACATGCAGTACCGCCTCCAGGCCGCGTACCGCCGCCGGGTCACCCGGCGCTACCTGGACCTGCCGCTGTCCTGGCACCACCGCAACGCCACCGGCACGCTGCTGTCCAACGCCAACTCGGACGTCGAGGCGGCCTGGTACCCGATCGCGCCGCTGCCCTTCGCGGTGGGCACCGTGGTGATGCTGGTCGGCGCGATCGTCTCGCTCTTCCTCACCGACTGGGCGCTCGCCCTGGTCGGCCTCGCCGTCTTCCCCGCGCTCTTCGCGCTCAACGTGGTCTACTCCCGGCGGATGGCGCCCCGTCAGGCCCGGGCCCAGCGGCTGCGCGCCGAGGTGAGCGGCATCGCCCACGAGAGCTTCGACGGCGCCCTGGTGGTCAAGACGATGGGCCGGGAGGCCGAGGAGACGGCGCGCTTCGCGTCCCGCGCCGGCGAGCTGCGCGACGCGCTGATCTCCGTCGGCCGGCTGCGCGGTGTCTTCGACCCGATGCTGGAGACCCTGCCCAGCCTCGGCACCCTCGCCGTGCTGGTGGTCGGCGCGGTCCGGCTGCGGGCCGGCGCGATCAGCGTCGCCGAGCTGGTCAGCGTCGCCTTCCTGTTCACCGTGCTGGCCTTCCCGGTCCGGGCCATCGGCTGGGTGCTGGCCGAGCTGCCGCGCAGCGTCGCCGGCTGGGACCGGGTGCGCCGGGTGCTCGACGCCACCGGCGAGATGCCGTACGGCGACACCGTCCTCGACCCGGCCGCTCCGACGCCGGCCACGCTCGCCTTCCACGACGTGCACTTCGGCTACGAGCCGGCCGAGGCGCACCTGCCCGGCGCCGAGGTGCTCGGCGAGGTGACCTTCACCGTGCCGGCCGGGAAGACGGTGGCCCTGGTCGGGCCGACCGGCGCCGGCAAGTCGACCATCGCCTCCCTCGCGGTCCGGCTGGTCGACCCGCGCGCCGGCGCCGTCACCCTGGACGGCGTCGACCTCCGCGACCTCACCGCCGCCTCGCTCGCCTCGACGGTGGCCCTGGTCGCCCAGGTGCCGTTCGTCTTCGACGACACGGTCCGAGCCAACATCGCCCTGGACCGCCCGGGCATCGGCGACGACGAGGTGTGGGCGGCGCTGCGGCTGGCCGAGGCCGACGGGTTCGTCGCCGCCCTGCCCGACGGGCTGGACACCATGGTCGGCGAGCGGGGCACCTCGCTCTCCGGCGGCCAGCGGCAGCGGCTCACCCTGGCCCGCGCGCTGGCCGGCCGGCCCCGCTTGCTGGTGCTCGACGACGCCACCAGCGCCGTCGACCCGCGGGTCGAGGCGGCCATCCTGGCCGGCCTGCGCGCGCCCACCGACGGCGGGGGCGCGGCCGCGTCGATCCTGGTGGTCGCGTACCGGCGGGCCACCATCGCCCTCGCCGACGAGGTGATCTACCTGGAACAGGGGCGGGTCCTGGCCCGGGGCACCCACACCGAGCTGCTGGCCACCGTCCCCGGCTACGCCGACCTGGTCACCGCGTACGAGCAGGCGGAGCATGATCGTGAGCAGCCCCGGACGTACGACGAGGTCACGCCGTTGACCTCCGGCCTGGAAGTCGAGGTTGACCGGTGAGCGCGACTGTTGAGGCGGAGCGGCCGGCGGAGCGCACCGAGTCGACCTGGCGGACGCTGCGGCGGGGGCTCGCGCTCTCCCCGGAGCTGAAGACCGGGCTGGCCGGCACCGTGGTGCTGGCGCTGGTCTACATGGTCGGGCGGGTGGCCGTCCCGGTCGCCGTCCAGCGCGGCATCGACCACGGCATCGTGGGCGGCCTGGACCTCGGCGTGGTGTGGCGGGTGGTCGCGATCACCGCGGCCGTCCTGGTGATCACCACCAGCTGCGGCTACCTGATGATGCGGCGGCTCTTCACGGTCAGCGAGACCGCCCTGGCCGGGGTGCGGACCCGGGCGTTCCGGCACGTGCACGACCTGTCCATGCTGCACCAGCAGTCGGAGCGGCGGGGTTCGCTGGTGTCCCGGGTGACCAGCGACGTCGACCAGATCACCACGTTCCTCCAGTGGGGCGGGGTGATCCTGATCGTCAACCTCGGTCAGCTGGTGGTCACCACGATCGTCATGCTGGCGTACTCCTGGCAGCTCACCCTGGTGGTGCTCGCCGCGTTCGCCCCGGCGGTGCTGGTGATCCGGCTGTTGCAGCGCCGCCTCGCGGGCGCGTACGGCCTGGTCCGGCAGCGGACGGGCACGCTGCTCGGCACCATCGCGGAGAGCGTGGTGGGCGCTCCGGTGATCCGGGCGTACGGCATCGCCGGGCGGACGGCCCGGCGGCTGGACGCGGCGATCGAGGGGCAGCGGCAGGCCCAGCAGCGGGCCATCCGGATCAGCATCGTGGGCAGCTCGGTGGGGGAGCTGGCGGCCGGCCTGGCGCTGGCCGGCGTGGTCGTCGTCGGGGTCACCCTGGGCGTCGACCGCACCCTGTCGATCGGTCAGCTGACCGCGTTCCTGTTCCTGGTGACGCTCTTCATCCAGCCCGTGCAGATCGCCACCGAGGTGCTCAACGAGGCGCAGAACGCGATCGCCGGCTGGCGCCGGGTGCTGGACGTGCTGGACGTCGCCCCGGACGTGGCCGACCCGGGCGCGCAGGGGCGGGAGTTGCCGCCCGGACCGCTGGACATCCGCTTCGCCGGGGTGACCTTCGCCTACCCGGGCGGCCCGCCCGTGCTGCACGACGTCCGCCTGGAGATCCCGGCGAAGAGCCGGGTGGCCGTGGTCGGCGAGACCGGCAGCGGCAAGACCACGTTCGCCAAGCTGCTCACCCGGCTGATGGACCCGACCGCCGGCGAGGTGCTGCTCTCCGGGGTGCCGCTGCGCCAGGTCCGGTTCGACTCGCTGCGCTCCCGGGTGGTGATGGTGCCGCAGGACGGCTTCCTCTTCGACGCCACCGTCGGGGAGAACGTCCGTTTCGCCCGGCCCGAGCTGACCGACGAGCAGCTCACCGTGGCCTTCACCGAGCTGGGCCTGGCCGACTGGCTGGACGGCCTGCCGGCGGGGCTGGACACCCCGGTCGGCGAGCGCGGCGAGGCGCTCAGCGTGGGGGAGCGGCAGCTCGTCGCGCTCGCCCGGGCGTACGTCGCCGACCCCGACCTGCTGGTGCTGGACGAGGCGACCAGCGCGGTCGACCCGGCCACCGAGGTACGCCTTCAGCGGACCCTGGACGCGGTCACCCGCGGCCGGACCACGCTGGCCATCGCGCACCGGCTCTCCACCGCGCAGGCCGCCGACGAGGTGATCGTGGTGGACCGGGGCCGGATCGTGCAGCGCGGCCCGCACGACGAGCTGGTCAGGGATCCCGAGTCGGTCTACGCGCTGCTCTACGCCTCCTGGCTGGAGCAGACCCGCTAGTTCCTCGGCGGCCGTCCCTCGGCGGGCGGCCGTCCGCGGCGCTGCCGGCAGCCCGCTCAGCCGGCCAGGTCGCCGGTGATGTCGCCGGTGAGGTAGCGCTGCACGGTCGGGCCGATCGCCGCGACCAGGGTCTCCGGGTCGGCGGAGGCGACCGGCTCCAGCCGGATCACGTACCGCATCATGGCCAGACCGATGACCTGCGTCGCCACGAGCGAGCCGCGCAGCGGCAGCTCGGCCGGGTCCAGGTCGAGGTGGTCGAGGACCCGCCGCAGCACCTGGGTGACCAGGAACTCGCGCATCAGCCGGGCGGTCCACTCGTTGCTGACCGCCGAGCGGAGCAGCGCGACCGCGGCCGCGCCGACCGGCGAGTCCCAGACGCCGAGGAAGGCGCGGACCAGCCGCTCGCCCGCCCCGTCCGGCCCGGCGCCGAGTACGGTCGGGAGCAGCTGCGCCGGGTCGATCGGGATGTCGACGGTGGCCCGGAAGAGGTCCTCCTTGGTGCCGAAGTAGTGGTGCACCAGGGCCGGGTCCACCCCGGCGGCGGTGGCGATGCCCCGGATCGAGGCGGCGTCGAAGCCGCGCTCGGCGAAGGCCGACCGGGCGGCCGCGAGGATCGCCTCCCGGGTGTCCGGGTTGCCGGGCCGCCGGCCGGTCCGGCGGGCCATCACCCGCTGCGCCTGCGGAGGGTGGCCGCCGCGAGCACCAGCGCCCCCACCGCCGCACCGGACACGATCGCCAGGTCCCGCCACATCGTGCCGGTCGGGTCGACGTGCCGCCCGACCTCCTGCAGGGCCTCCACCGAGTACGACAGGGGCAGCACGTCGCTGACCGCCTGGAGCCAGCCGGCCATCTCGCCGCGGGGCACGAACAGCCCGCAGAGCAGCAGCTGCGGCACCGCCACGACGGGCAGGAACTGCACCGCCTGGAACTCGGTGCGGGCGAAGGCGCTGCAGAACAGGCCCAGGGCCACCGCCAGCACGGCGTTGACGGCCGAGATCAGCACCACCAGCCCGATGCTGCCGGCCGTGTCCAGGTCGAACACCCAGTACGCGACCGCCGAGGCGATGGTCGCCTGGACCGCGCCGGCGAGCCCGAACGCGAGGCCGTAGCCGAAGAGCAGGTCGAGCTTGCTCAGCGGGGTGGTGAGCAGCCGCTCCAGGGTGCCGGTGGTGCGCTCCCGCAACATGGCGATGCTGGTCACCAGGAACATGATGATGAACGGGAAGAAGCCGAGCATGATCAGCGCCACCCGGTCGAAGACGGCGGGCTGTCCCGGCGGGGTCGGCTGGTCGACGTACATGAAGTAGACCAGGGTGAGCAGCACGGTGGGCAGCACCACCAGCAGGGCGAGGGTGCGCCGGTCGTGCCTGAGCTGGCGCAGGATGCGGCCGGTGGTCGCGGCCAGGATCCGGAGGTTCATGCCCGTTCCCGTCCGGCGGGCTCCCGGCCCGCCTCGTTCGCCCTGATCAGTCGCAGGAAGGCTTGTTCCAGGTCGTCGACGCCGGTGGCGGCGCGGACGGCGTCCGGGGTGTCGTCGGCGATCAGCCGGCCCTCCCGGACGAGCAGCAGCCGGTCGCAGCGGGCCGCCTCGTCCATCACGTGGCTCGACACCAGCAGCGTCGTCCCGGCCGCGGCCATCTCGTGGAACCGGGCCCACAGGTCGGCCCGGAGCACCGGGTCCTGGCCGACGGTCGGCTCGTCGAGGATGACCAGCTCCGGATCGCCGACCAGGGCGCAGGCCAGCGAGGCGCGGCTGCGCTGACCGCCGGAGAGGGTGCCGACGAGCTGACCGCCGGCGTCCGCCAGCCCGACGTCGGCGACGGCCCGGTCGGCCTCGGCGTGACCCCGGCCGTGCAGGACGGCGAAGTAGCGCGCGTTCTCCCGCACCGTGAGGTCGGCGTAGACGCTCGGCGCCTGGGTCAGGTAGCCGACCCGGCGGCGCAGCTCCGCCGCCCCGGCCGGCCGGCCGAGCACGGTGACCGTGCCCGACGTGACGGTCTGCACCCCGACCACGGCCCGCATCAGCGTGGTCTTGCCGCTGCCGCTCGGCCCGAGCAGCCCGGTGACCGTGCCGCGGGGCACCGTGCAGCTGATGCTCTGCAGCACCCGCCGCCGGCCCCGGTCGACGACCAGGTCACGGACCACCACCGCGTCCTCCATCGCCCGCCTCCAAACTCATCATCCGTTGAAATCAACGCTAGGTGAATTAACTCCGCCGCGCAACGGTTGACTTCGAGTGCACTCCAACTGGAAGCCTTGGGTCGTGGACATCAGCACACGCGAGATGAGCCTCACCGTCGGTGAGGCGGCGGAACGGGTCGGCCTGAGCACCTACACGCTGCGCTGGTACGAGCAGGAGGGGCTGGTCGCCCCGGTCGGACGGGATTCCGCCGGCCGGCGGCGCTACACCGAGAGCGACGTCAACTGGTTGTTCCTGCTCACCCGGCTGCGCCGGACCGGCATGCCGGTCCGGGACATGCGCCGGTACGCCGAGCTGGCCCGACAGGGCGACCGGACGCTCGGCGCCCGGCGGGCGCTCTTCGAGGCGCACCGGGCCCGGGTGCTGGCCCGGATGGCCGAACTGGAGGAGGACCTGAAGGTGCTCGACTACAAGATCGACGCGTACCGCAGGGCGGAGGAGGAGAGCGCATGATCCGGCGACGAGTGGGCGCGACCGGTCCCGAGGTCTCGGCGATCGGTCTGGGCTGCATGGGGATGAGCTTCGCGTACGGCCCGGGCGACGACGCCGAGTCGACGCGGACCCTGCACCGGGCCCTCGACCTCGGCGTCAACCACCTCGACACCGCCGACATGTACGGCTTCGGCGCGAACGAGCGGCTGCTCGCCCCGGTGCTGCGGGCCCGCCGGGACGAGGTCTTCCTGGCCACCAAGTTCGGCAACCGCACCACCGGCGACAGCTTCGGTGGCACCGGCACCCCGGGCGCCTTCGTGGACAGCAGCGCCGCCTGGACCCGGGAGGCCTGCGACGCCTCGCTGAGCCGGCTCGGGGTGGACACCATCGACCTGTACTACCTGCACCGGCGCAATCCCGAGACGCCGATCGAGGAAACCGTCGGCGCGCTGGCCGACCTCGTGGCGGCCGGCAAGGTCCGGCTGATCGGGCTCTCCGAGGTCAGCCCCGCGACGCTGCGCGCCGCGCACGCGGTGCACCCGATCTCCGCGGTGCAGATGGAGTACTCGCTGTTCAGCCGGGACGTCGAGGGCGAGATGCTGGCCACCTGCCGGGAGCTGGGCGTGTCGCTGGTGGCGTACTCGCCGGTGGGGCGGGGGCTGCTCACCGGGGCGATCACCGGTCGCGACCAGCTCGCCGAGAACGACTGGCGGGCCGGGGCGCCCCGGTTCGCCGAGGAAAACCTCGACGCCAATCTGCGGCTGGTCGACGAGGTCCGGGCGGTCGCCGCCGAGCTCGGTCGCACCCCCGCCCAGGTGGCGCTGGCCTGGCTGCTCGCCCAGGGCGCGGACGTGCTGCCCATCCCCGGCACCAAGCGGGTGCGCTACCTCGAGGAGAACGCCGCCGCCGCCGACGTCGAGCTCAGCGCCGCCCAGTCGGCCCGGCTCGCCGAGGCGTTGCCGCCCGGCGCGGCGGCCGGCGAAAGGTACCCCGAGGCAGCAATGAGATTCGTCGGACACTGACCCCGGAACGGACAGGGCGTCCGCCATCGGTCATTGCGCCGAAGATCGGGCGTCCGGCACGATGACCAGGTGGGTCCCGCTCCGTTGCCCGAGACCGGTTTCCTCGACGACTGGGCCGCCCGCCTGCGGCAGGTCGCCGACCGTCCCGTCGTCGGCATCATGCTGCGCGGCAGTCACGCCCGGCGGGGCGCCACCGAGCACAGCGACGTGGACCTCGACGTCCTCGTCGCCGCCGCCGACCAACCCAGCGCCGACGACGAACCCGCCGCCGACGACCGACCCACCGCCGATGACCGTTCCGCCGCCCCGAGTCCCGGGGCGGCGCGCCGGCCGGTGACCCCGGGCGGCCGCGCGGTCGCCGCCGCTGCGCCGGCCGCCCGGCCGGGTGTCGGCCCGTACGCCGCCCGCCGCGCCTTCCTCGCCGAATTCGAGGGCCGGCTGGTGCACGTCTCGGTGGCCGCCCGGGACGTCCGCTCCTGGGTGCACCGGCTCAACGAGCCGGCCGACTGGGCGTTCGGCCTGCCGGTCACCGCGCCGGCCCGGCTGCTCTGGGCGGTGCCGGAGTGGCGGCGCCGGATCGACCTGCCGGTGCTCTGCCAGCCGGCCGACGAGCCCCGGTTCGAGGAGCTGATCGCCACCCTGGGCAAGGTCGCCGGGGCCCGCCAGGCCGACGACCCGTTCGGCGTCCGGCTGGCCGCCGCCGACCTGGCCCGGCTCTGCCCGTCCGTGCTCCGGCTGGCCAACCCCTCGGTCCGGGTGGCCTCCCGCCGGGGCGCCCTCGCCGCAGTGCTCGACCTGCCGGTCGCCCCGCCCGGCTACCGCGACGACATGCTGCGCTGCCTCGGGCTGCGGCCCGCCTCCGTCGGGGAGGTGAGCGTCGCCGCCGGTCGGCTGGTGACCGGGATCGTGCCGCTGGTCCGCCCGTACGCCGAGGAGATCGCCGCGGTGTCCGGCGCGGACCTGGCGGACGCCCTGCTGGACGGCCGGCTGGACCGCTACCTGGCCCAGCTGACCCGGGCCGTCGCGCCCGCCGTGCCCGGCCATCGGGACGCGGCGGCGGTCCCGGCGCCGCGTGCGGGACAATGGGTCACTGTGCCCGCCTCTGACGCGCCGCTGACCGGCGCACCCGCCACCGCCGGCGAACCCGCGGCCCCCGGCCCGGTCCGCCCGTCCCGGCTCGACCCGGCCATCGCCGCCCGGCTGCGCCGCACCCCCGACGGCCTGGTGGCCGCCGTGGTGCGCCAGCACGACACGGGCGAGGTGCTGATGGTCGCCTGGATGGACGACGAGGCGCTGCACCGCACCCTCACCAGCGGCCGGGCCACCTACTGGTCGCGCAGCCGCCAGGAGTACTGGGTCAAGGGCGCCACCTCCGGCCACCACCAGCACGTCCGCTCGGTCGCCCTGGACTGCGACGGCGACGCCCTGCTGGTGAGCGTCGACCAGGTCGGCGCGGCCTGCCACACCGGGCACCGGACCTGCTTCTTCACCGAGCTGCCGGTGACCTCCCCGGAGGCGACCTCATGACCGACGGCGCGGTCAGCCCGGACCAGGCGACCTTCACCGACCTGGCGGCCCGCTGGCGGGTCGTCCCGGTCACCCGGCGGCTGCTCGCCGACGCGGAGACCCCGGTCGGGGTCTACCGCAAGCTCGCCGGCGGCCCCGGCACCTTCCTGCTCGAGTCGGCCGAGCAGGGCGTCGGCTCGGCCGGTATGGCCTGGTCCCGGTACTCGTTCATCGGCGTCCGCAGCAGCGCCACGCTGACCGAACGCGGCGGCGCCGCGGTCTGGACCGGCGACCCGCCCGCCGGCCTGCCCGTCGACGGCGACCCGGTCCGGGTGCTGCGCGAGACCGTCGCGGCCCTCGGCGGACCGGCCTGGGACCCGGCCAGCGACATGCCGCCGCTGACCGGCGGCATGGTGGGCTATCTCGGGTACGACCTGGTCCGCCGCTTCGAACGGCTGCCCGAGTTGACCGAGGACGACCTCGGCGTGCCCGAGCTGGGCATGATGCTCGCCACCGACCTGGTGGTGCTCGACCACTACGACGGCTCGGCGATCCTGGTCGCCAACGCGATCCTGCCCCCGCCGGACGCGCCGGACCGGGCGCCCCAGGTCGCGGCGGCGTACCACCACGCCGTGGGCCGGCTCGACGCGATGACCACCGCGCTGTCCCGACCGATTCCGCCCATGATCTCGACCGTCGACCGGCCGCCCGCCGGCGAGGTGGTCAGCCGCACCCCCGACGGCGGGTACCCGAAGGCGGTGGAGGCCGCCAAGGAGGCGATCCGGGCCGGCGAGTGCTTCCAGATCGTGCTCGCCCAGCGGTTCGAGCGCGATACGCACGCCGACCCGCTCGACGTCTACCGGGTGCTGCGCACCACCAACCCCAGCCCGTACATGTACCTGCTGCGTTTCGACGGCTTCGACATCGTCGGCTCCTCGCCGGAGGCGCACCTGAAGGTCAGCACCGGCGCGGACGGCCGGCGGCGGGCGCTGCTGCACCCGATCGCCGGCACCCGGCCGCGCGGCGGCTCCCCGGAGGCCGACGCCCGGCTCGCCGCCGAGCTGCTCGCCGACCCGAAGGAACGCTCCGAGCACGTGATGCTGGTCGACCTGGGCCGCAACGACCTCGGCCGGGTCTGCCGGCCCGGCACGGTCGAGGTGCCGGAGTTCGCCACCATCGAGCGGTACAGCCATGTCATGCACATCGTCTCCACCGTGGTGGGGGAGCTGCGGGAGGACCGGACGGCCTTCGACGCGCTGGCCGCGACCTTCCCGGCCGGCACCCTCTCCGGGGCGCCGAAGGTGCGGGCCATGGAGATCATCGAGGAGCTGGAGCCGGTCCGGCGGGGCCTCTACGGCGGCACGGTCGGCTACTTCGGCTTCGGCGGCGACCTGGACATGGCGATCGCCATCCGCACCGCGCTGATCCGCGACGGGCGGGCCTACGTGCAGGCCGGGGCGGGCGTGGTGGCCGATTCCGATCCCGCCGCCGAGGACCAGGAGACCCGAAACAAGGCCGCCGCGGTGCTCGCCGCGATCGCCGCCGCCGAGACCCTCCGGCCGGCCCGATGAGCGCCGCGCCGGAACCCGCCGCCACCCAGCGGTCGGCCACCGCCGCCGAGGCGGGCCGGCCGGTCGCGCTGCGGCGCCGGGAGCTGACGTACGCGGTGCTGCTCTGCCTGGCGGGGGCCGGCCTGGCCTGCTGGGCGGCGACCCGGACCTGGTCGGTCGAGCTGACCTCCCGCGGGTCGCTGCCGCCGTCGCGGCACGCCCGCACCGGCACCGACCTGCTGCCCTGGCTCTCCGCGCTGGCGCTGGTCGCGCTGGCCGGCGGTGGCGCGGTGCTCGCCACCCGGGGCCGGGTCCGGCGCCTGCTGGGCGGCCTGCTGACCCTGCTCGGCCTGGCCGTGGCGGCCGGCGGCGGGTACGGCCTGACAGCAGCCTTCGCCGGTGGGGTCAGCCGGCAGTGGCCGGCGCTCTGCCTGGTCGGCGGGCTGGTCGCCGCGGCCGGCGGCCTGGTCACCGCGCTGCGCGGCGGCGACTGGCCGGCGATGGGGGCCCGCTACGAGCGGCCGGTCCGCGCGGCGGAGCAGCCGGCGACGGACGGCCCGGCGGTCGGGCGGGGCACCCGGGACGCCTGGGACGCGCTCGACCGGGGTGAGGACCCGACGGTCAGCTGACCGACTGCGGGTGGCGCACCTCGCGCCGGTCCCGGGCGGCGGCCCGGGCCGCGGTCAGCTCGGCGACCAGACGGTCCAACTCCCTGCGCTGCTCGGCGCGGGCCCGGTCGGCGCAGACCGCCTCCCAGGCGTTGCCCCGTGCGGTCCGCATCCGACCGTCGCCCACCATGGCCCGTTCGAGGGTGTGCACGACGCCGACGGCCAGCGAGGCGACGGTCCGGGAGATGGTGGTCAGTCCGATGGTCTGGTTCGGTCCGTTGGTGCTCATGGTCACCCCGTACGAGATCGTTGGCGACGGTTGGCGGACGCCTCATCGAGTCTGCCCGAGAAGAATGCTGCCCGGCTCACGTTTCGCACCCGTGACGCCCAGGTCAACTGTGCCGTGGGCGGTACGACCTGGGCAGGGCCGTTCGTCCTTGAGCTTGGTCACAGCATCGACCGGTATCGTCGTCCTGCGTCCCGGGGCCGGCCGTGGTGAGATGGAGCATGGGCGGTGATCGATGGGGAGGTCGACGAGGGCCGACGGGCGGCGATGACGCCGGTCGATGGGCGCGGTGGCGCACCGTGACATTCCGTTCACCGGAAGTCCGGCATCATGCCACAGCCCATCTCGTGACCAGCGCCATACCCCCGGCGCTCGGGGCCAGGTGGCGCCCCCTAGCATCGGCCCATGACACCCGGAGAGGGGAGTCCGTTGGTGACTGCTGAGCATGCGCACGCGGAGGGGGACGAGGCCGGTCCGGCGGCGTCCGTAAGCGTGCTCGACGAGATCCTGGCCGGCGTCCGCGAGGACGTGGCCCGACGGCAGGAGCAGGTTCCGCTGGAGCGGATCCGGGAGCTGGCCGCCGCCGCGCCGCCGCCGCTGGACGCGTACGCGGCCCTGCGCCGGCCCGGGGTGGCCGTGATCGCCGAGGTGAAGCGCTCGTCGCCGTCCCAGGGGCGGCTGGCTGAGATCGCCGACCCGGCCGACCTGGCCGGCGAGTACGCCGCCGGCGGCGCCCGGGCGATCAGCGTGCTGACCGAGGGCCGCTGGTTCGGCGGGTCGCTCGACGACCTGGCCGCCGTCCGGGCCGCGGTGCAGGTCCCGGTGCTTCGCAAGGACTTCGTGGTCTCCAGCTACCAGGTGCACGAGGCGCGGGCCCACGGCGCCGACCTGGTGCTGCTGATCGTCGCGGCGCTGGAGCAGAACGCGCTCGTCGGGCTGCTGGAGCGGATCGAGTCGCTCGGGATGTCCGCGCTGGTCGAGGTGCACAACGAGGAGGAGGCCGACCGGGCCCTGGAGGCCGGTGCACAGGTGATCGGGGTCAACGCCCGTGACCTGCGTACCCTGGAGGTCGACCGCTCGGTGTTCGAGCGGATCGCGCCCGGCCTGCCCAGCAGGGTCGTCAAGATCGCCGAGTCCGGCGTGCGCGGCCCGCACGACCTCATCCGGTACGCCTCGGCGGGCGCCGACGCGGTCCTGGTCGGCGAGGGCCTGGTCACCAAGAAGAGCCCCCGCGAGGCGGTCGCCGAGCTGGTCAATGCCGGCAACCACCCGGCCACGCCCCGCCCGGTGCGCTGACCAGCGCCGGGGAGACTCCGCAGCGAGAGGACACCGCGATGAGCGCCAACGCCAACGCCAACGCGTCCGCCCCGGCCGGCCGGGTCCCCGACGCCGCCGGCCACTTCGGTCGGTTCGGCGGCCGGTTCGTCCCGGAGGCGCTGGTCGCGGCCCTGGACGAGCTGGACGCGGCGTACCGCAAGGCGATGACCGACGAGGCGTTCCTCGCCGAGTTCGACGCCCTGCTGCGCGACTACGCCGGCACCCCGTCGCTGCTCTACTCCGCCGAGCGGTTCTCGGCGAAGGCGGGCGCGCGGATCCTGCTCAAGCGGGAGGACCTCAACCACACCGGCGCGCACAAGGTGCGCAACGTGCTCGGCCAGGCCCTGCTCACCAAGCGGATGGGCAAGAAGCGGGTGATCGCGGAGACCGGCGCCGGGCAGCACGGCGTCGCCACCGCCACCGCCGCCGCCCTGTTCGACCTCGAGTGCGTGGTCTACATGGGCGAGGTCGACACCCGGCGGCAGGCGCTCAACGTGGCCCGGATGCGGATGCTCGGCGCCACCGTCGTCCCGGTCACCACCGGCTCGCGGACCCTGAAGGACGCGATGAACGAGGCGATGCGGGACTGGGTCGCCAACGTCGACGACACCCACTACCTGATCGGCACGGCCGCCGGCCCGCATCCGTTCCCCGAGATGGTCCGGGACTTCGTCCGGGGCATCGGCGAGGAGGCCCGGCAGCAGTGCCTGGACCTGACCGGCGCGCTGCCCGACGCGGTCGCGGCCTGCGTCGGCGGCGGTTCCAACGCGCTCGGCATCTTCCACGCGTTCGTGCCCGACACCGACGTCCGGCTGTACGGCTTCGAGGCCGGCGGCGAGGGCGTGGAGACCGGCCGGCACGCGGCCAGCATCACCGGCGGCACGTCCGGGGTGCTGCACGGCACCCGCACGTACGTGCTCCAGAACGAAGACGGCCAGACCATCGAGTCGCACTCGATCTCGGCCGGCCTGGACTACCCGGGAGTCGGCCCCGAGCACGCCTGGCTGCACGACAGCGGCCGGGCCACCTACGCGCCGGTGACCGACACCGAGGCGATGGCCGCGTTCGAGCTGCTCTGCCGGACCGAGGGGATCATCCCGGCGATCGAGAGCGCGCACGCGTTGGCCGGCGCGCTGAAGATCGCCCCGACGCTCGCCGCCGAGCTGGGCCGGGAGCCGGTCATCGTGGTCAATCTCTCTGGCCGGGGCGACAAGGACGTGCACACCGCCGGCGAGTACTTCGGCATCCTCGACAAGGAGTAAATGATGAGCCGGATCGGGGTGGCCTTCGACAAGGCCCGCGCCGACGGGCGGGCCGTGCTGGTCGGCTGCATGCCGGCCGGGTTCCCGACCGTCGAGGGCAGCATCGCCGCGATGACCGCGATGGTCGAGGCGGGCGTGGACGTCATCGAGATGGAGATCCCGTACTCCGACCCCGTGATGGACGGCCCGGTGATCCAGAAGGCCAGCGACATCGCCCTGGCCAGCGGCGTCCGCACCGCGGACACGCTGCGCATCGTCGAGGCGGTCGCGGCCACCGGCGCCCCGGTGGTCACCATGACCTACTGGAACCCGATCGAGCAGTACGGCGTGGACGCCTTCGCCCGTGACCTCGCCGCCGCCGGCGGCACCGGCCTGATCACCCCGGACCTCATCCCGGACGAGGCCGACGAGTGGCTGGCCGCCTCCGACGCGTACGGCCTGGACCGCACGTTTCTGGTCTCCCCGTCCTCCACCGACGCGCGGCTGAAGATGACCGCCGAGCACTGCCGGGGCTTCGTCTACGCCACCGCGATCATGGGCGTGACCGGCGCCCGCGCCGAGACCTCCGACGCCGCGCCGATCCTGGTCTCCCGAACGCGCGAGGTCACCGACCTGCCGGTGGGCGTGGGGCTGGGCGTGGGCACGGGCGCGCAGGCCGGCACGGTCGCCGGGTACGCCGACGGCGTCATCGTGGGCAGCGCCCTGATCCGCTGCCTGCTCGACGCGCCGGACCAGGCCACCGGCCTGGCCGCCCTGCGTGCGCTCAGCGCCGAGCTGGCCGAGGGCGTCCGCACCCCGATCCGCTGACCCCTGCCGGCCAGGCCGGGCATCCGACGGCCGGCTGGGCATCCGACGGCCGGCCGGGCATCCGACGGCAGGCCGGGCGTGCGGCCCCACCGGTGCGGCGGCAGGTCCCACGTGTCACGCCGTGCCGGCGGCGGTACCGCTGACGGACGCTACGAAGCTGATGTCGCACATGACTCAGCCCCGCCGGGCGCCCTGCCACGGGCGCATCGAGCCGTCGCGCGGCGCGCGCCTCGAACGCGGGGCCCGCGTGTGTCGGCAAAGAGTGGCTTCCCGACGCGCTGAGGCCGCTCTTCACGGCAAGGCGTGCGGATCTTGACGGGACGACGGGGCGCGGCCGGCCGTGAATCGTCTGCGACATCAGCTTCGTAGCGGGCACCAGGCAGAGTCGACGGCCACGGCCACGGCCACGGCCAGAGCCACGGCCACGGCGGCGATGGCGATGGGGCGGCGGCGATGGCGATAGGGCGGCAGCGGCGGCGATGGGGCGGCGGCGACGACGGCGGTGGCGATGGCCGATA
>NZ_QGKS01000334.1 GCF_003172935.1 Micromonospora sicca
GAGTTACGGCGGTCATGGCGGAGGGGAAACGCCCGGTAACATTCCGAACCCGGAAGCTAAGCCCTCCAGCGCCGATGGTACTGCACTCGGGAGGGTGTGGGAGAGTAGGACACCGCCGGACAATCTTTCCAGATGAGGTCACCCTTCGGGGTGACCTCATCTGCGTTTCCGGCCCTTTTCCTGAGTCCGCGCGACCGCGGCCGGCGGCCTTTCCGGGAATCCGCCCGAAGGGCCGGGCCCGTCTCGTACCGTCGGTGCGGGACCGCCCGCGACGGCTCCCCCGCCCCCGTGGTGGAAACGGGACGTGGCGTACGCCTCGTCCGCGATCGGCGTGGACCGGTCGGGGTACCTGCTGTTGGTTCGGCCGGAACTGACCGCCAGGCGTTGGCGGAGGCAGGAGTGGTCATGAAGATCGGAATTGTCGGTTCGGGTCACATCGGTGGCACCCTCACCCGTCGGCTCACCGCGCTGGGGCACGAGGTGACCGTGACCAACTCGCGGGGTCCGCAGAGCCTCACCGGACTCGCCGCGGAGACCGGCGCGGCGGCCGGCACCCTCGACGAGACGGTGCAGGGGGCGGAGCTGGTCGTCGTCGCCGTTCCGGTGAAGGCCGTGCCCGACCTGCCGGCGGCGCTGTTCGACGGGAAGGTGGTCGTCGACGCCGACAACTACTACCCCGAACGGGACGGGGACATCGCCGAACTGCTCGACCGGAGTCTCAGCTCCAGCCGCTGGACGGCGGAGCACCTGAAGGGCGCCCGGGTGGTGAAGGCGTTCAACACCATCCAGGCGCCGCACCTGATGGACAACGGCCGGCCGGCGGGCTCGCCCGACCGGATCGCCCTGCCGGTGGCCGGCGACGACGCCCAGGCCAAGCAGGTGGTGATGGAGCTGGTGGAGGAGTTGGGCTTCGACCCGGTGGACGGCGGCACGCTGGACGAGAGCTGGCGGCAGCAGCCCGACACCCCGGTCTACGGCGCCGACCGCGACGCGGACGGCGTACGCCAGGGGCTCGCCGAGGCGCGTCCCTGAGGTCGTACCACGAAGAAAGCCCCGCCGGCGATCGAGCCGGCGGGGTTTCGTCGTGCCTGACCTCGACGGGCGTCAGGCGGGGGGCTTCGGGCCGCAGATGAAGCGGGGCTCAGCCTGGTACGTCCAGCTGAACTTCTCCCGCTTGATCACCTTGCCGTCCTTCGTGATGACCCGGTAGGCGTCCTGGGCGAACCCCACACTGCCCGCGGCTTCGATGCAGTCGGGGCCGGCCTCCAGGTGGACCGTCTTCGGCTGGGTGATGTTCCGGCGAGGGCCGTACTCCGTCTTGACGCTGTCGTAGATCTTCGTGCTCCAGATCGACACGGTGATCGTGCTGGAGGTGTACGAGGTGTCGATCAGGACCCCGTGCGGGCTGTTGTTGCGGAACTTGAAGTCCAGAGCGGGGTAGTAGATCGTCGACTCGATCACCGCGGGGTACCGGCTGAAGTAGAACGAGTGTGGCTTGTGCTCGACGTCCTCGAGCCCGGCGTAGTACGTCGCGTTGAACAGGGTCGTGGTGAACTGCGAGACACCGCCGCCGACCCCGGGAACGAGCTTGCCGTCGACGATCGTCGGCGCGTCCTGGTAGCCCTGGTCGTAGCCGCGCTCGCCGGTGTGCCCGTTGAGCGAGAACGTCTCGCCCGGCTTCACGATCGTGCCGTCGACGTCATTGGCGGCCTGCACGATGTTCTGGCTGCGCGGCGAGGAGAGGCCGCCCGGGAACCGGGTGGTGAAGGTGGAGACCCGCTCCTTGATGCGCAGCTCGGCCAGCTTCGCCTCGGTCAGCTCCGGCTCGGCCGGCTTCAGCTGCGCGGTGACCGTCCGCCCGTCCGCCTTCGGCAGGACGGCGAGCAGGTCCCGGCTGAGCGCCTCGGTGTCCAGCTGCTGGCCGGCCCGACCGGGCACCACCTTGGGCTTGCCGCCGGAGATGGTCAGCCCGGCGTCCTTCGGCGCCACCTCGACCTTCGCGAGCCGCTCCCCGACTGCGGTACGCAGCCGCTTCACGTCCACCCGCGGGGCCAGCTTCCCCGCCTCATCGGCGGAGAAGCGCAGGCTACGGGCGATCGCGCTCGGCGGGATGCTGAGGGAGCCCTTCGCGGTGGTCAGGGTGACCGGGGCGGCGACGGCCGGCTTCGCCAGCTCGTCGACCAGCCGGTCCACCTCCTCGCGGGTGGTCTCCGGGTGCTTCTCCACCAACGGGACGGTGGCCGGGCGGTCGCCGAGCCAGGCCGCCTTGACCGCCTCCGCGGAGCGTGGCGGGTCGAGGGCCAGGCTCGGCTTCGGGTAGACCGGCTTCGGCGTTGTACCGGTGAAGATGATCGCCGGCATGGTCATCTCCCGGCCCTGGCTCCCCACCACCCCCCGGAGCGCGGCGTCGAGCCGGTCGACGTCGACGGTCACCACCGGGTCGATCGAGCGGGACCCGACGAGGCGGCTGACCGGGTGCGCGTCGGCTTCGGCCGCCGCCGCCACGGTGGCCTCCACGTCCACCGCCAGGCCGACGTCGGCCGGTTTGATCTCGGTGGTCTTCTCCCCCACCGTGACCCGGACCGGGGCGCTCAGCTCCGCCGAGCGGCGCTCCAACGCAGCCCGCAGCTCGCGGGCCGCGTCCGTCCGGCTGCGGCCGCCGAGTTCGGCGCCCAGCACGGTGGTGCCGCGGGGGACGTCCCCGGCGTACGCGTAGGCGCCGGCGCCCGCCACGGCGGCCAGCACGGCCGCGGTCACCCCGCCGGCGAGCAGGAGTCGCCCGCGCCGCGGGCGGGAGCCGGCGGACGGAGTCGCCGGTCCCGGCTCGTCGCCCGGCCAGCTCACCGCGGTGACCTGCACCGTCGGCCGGTCGTCGGCGGGTGGGGGTTTTTCGCCGTACAGCGTCACAGCTACCTCGATCGGAAGTACCACGTGGGGAGCGCTTCCCCCACCCGGAAGACAACTACGGTAACCAACGTTCGACCCGGCCGGCAGTGTCCCACCCGGGCATCTCCCATGGCCGTGTGTCGGCCGGCCGGCGCAGGGTGTCGCGATGGTCACCCACCACCGGTCCCCACCCGCCCGGCGGGCCGTGGGACGGTGTCCGGGTGCGGACCGACGATCGGATCATGGAGTACGGCGGTGGGTGGCTGGATCGGGCGGGGGAGCTGCGGGCGGACCCGGACTGGATCGCCCGCAGGTTGGCCGACCGGGCAAGCGTGGTGCTGCCGCTCTGGCAGGACCGCTGCCTGGTGGGGCCGGGTCGGACACCGGTCCGGCGCGGCGTCGGGGAGGCCGCCGAGCTGCTCGCCGCCGCCGACGAGACGGTCTTCCTCGGCCTGGACGCCGGCGCGGCGGTCTTCGCCGTGGACCTGTCCGCCCGCGCCGAACGGGAGGCGCGGGAGCTGGCCGGGGCGACCGAGGCGGTGGACGTCCGGGCCCTCGTGGGCGGGCTGGGACCGGCCGAGGCGGCGATCCAGGCGTACGCCCGGGGACTGCTGCACTGGCACCGGGGGCAGCGGTACTGCGGCGCCTGCGGGGCGCACACGGTCGCCGGGAACGGCGGCCACACCCGCTCCTGCTCCGGATCCGGCTGCGGCAAACTCCTGTTTCCCCGGATCGAGCCGGCGATCATCGTGCTGGTCGAAGCGCCCGGTGAGCCGGACCGTTGCCTGCTGGCCCGGCACCGGGGCGCGGCGGAGGACTCGTGGTCGACGCTGGCCGGCTTCGTCGAGGTGGGCGAGAGCCTCGAGGACGCGGTCCGCCGGGAGATGGCCGAGGAGGCCGGGGTGACCGTGGTCGACCTGGCGTACCAGGGCTCGCAGGCGTGGCCCTTCCCGGCCGGGCTGATGGTGGGCTTCCGGGCCACCGCCGCCTCGACCGAGGTGCGGGTGGACGGCGAGGAGCTGCTGGAGGCGCGCTGGTTCACCCGGGACGAGCTGCGGGACCGGGTGGCGCGGGGGCGGCGGCTGGGCCGGGTGGACTCGATCGACCGCCACCTGCTCGGCGGCTGGCTGGCCGCCGGCGACTGAGCACCGGGACCCGCGCGGTCAGCGCCGGGGTCGGAGGGCCAGCCAGGTCATCACGGCGGCGGTCAGCGCGGCGGTGGTCAGCGCACAGCCGAGGACCCCCTCGACCGTACGCGGGGCCACCAGCAGGGCCGCCCCGGCCAGCCCCACGGTGGCCGCCCAGAGCGGTGCCGCGGGGAACCGGGCGCCGCTGGCCACCCGGTCGTTGACCAGCATGAAGACGACCGCGTACAGCGCCCCGGTGGCGGCGAAGAGCGGGGCCTCGCCGGCCAGGTGCAGGTAGTCGACGCCGCCGGCCAGCCGGAACGCCAGCTCCCCGCCGAACGCCGCGGCGGCCACCAGCACCGACCCGCAGGCGAGGATGACCGCCAGGCCCAGCGCCCGGGCTCGCCGGTCGCCCCGGGCCAGCCGGGGCAGCACCAGCAGCGTCACCACCTGCGGCGCCCAGAGCGCGCCCTTGGTCAGCACCGCACCGACCGCGTACGCCCCGGAGCCGGCCGCCGGCAGCAGTTGGCGGGCCAGGATCAGGTCGGCGTACGAGATGGTGAGCATCGCCAGCGTGGCCGCGCACGCGGTCATCACGTCCCCGGGTCGCAGCTCGCGCTGCCCGGGCGTGGCGACGGGCGCCGGCCGGCCGCCGGCGGCCAGGCGGGCCAGCAGCGGCAGCGCGAGGAGACCGGTGACCGCGGTGAGCGCCAGCGCGGTGACCGCGTCCCCGCCCAGCGCCAGCCCGACGACCAGGCCGCCGTACCGGCCGGCGGCGAGCACCGTCATCGCTGCGGAGAGCCGGAGGAACCGCTGGTCACCCTGGAGTTCGCCGAGCCACCGGCCGGCCAGCACGGTGGCGAAGGTGGTCGCCGCGAGCAGCAGGGTCAGCGCCAGCGGCAGCCGCAGCAGCACGGTCAGCAGCGGCGCCGCCGCGACCGTGACTGCCGCGGCGACGGCGGCGGTGAGCAGCGCCAACCGGCCGGTGGCGGTGGGACCGCGCCGGGCCCGGTGGACCGCCACGGCGATCTGCAACCCGAAGCCCGGCACGGCCGCGATGGCGCCGAGGGCGAGCACCGTGGCCAGCGCGCCGAGGTCGGCCGGGACCAGCTGCCGGGCGCCGAGCACCGGCACCAGGTAGGCCAGTGCGTTGGTCAGAGTGGTGGCCACGGTGACCGCCGCGCCGGCCGCACCCAACCGGGTGGTGCCCGCCTTGCCGCCGCCGGCCCGCGCGGTCCCGGGCCGCCCGGCCGCCCCGTCGTGGACCGTCCGGCCGTCGTTCAGGGCCGGCCTGTCGCCCAGCGCCGGCCTGTCGTGCGCCGCCGTTGCGTCGTCGACGGTGGTGCGGTCGTCCGCCGTCACTGGCGGGCGGTGAGAGTGCCGACGGTGACCTCGTTCGTGCAGAGCGTCACGCCGGGCCCGTGCAGGACGAGGTCTACTGCGTCCCCGCCGCCGGTGATCTCGAAGAAGACCTGGTGCAGGCCGCGCTGGACGCGGAACTCCCGAACGCCGTCGCCGAGGCGCAGGGTGGCAGTCGCGTCGGCCGAGGCGAGGTAGCCGACCCGGACCACCCAGGCCCAGTCGATCCGGCTCCCGTTGAGCGGCATCCGTACGATCTGCCGGTCGGTCAGCTTGTAGCCGCAGCCCTCCTCCGGCCCGGGCCGGACCGATGGCCCGTCCACACCGAGGGCCGCGATCCGGCCGGAGTCGTCGAAGACCGACGGGTTCTCCGCCTCGGTGACGAAGACCGGCGGGTCGGGGAGGGCCCGGAAGAACCGGGACTGCTGGTTGTACGGCGCGGACAGGTTGAGCACCACGTCGTCCGGGACCTTCCGGTCGAAGAAGACGGTGCCGGGCGGGGCGCCGGCGAGCTCGGCGCGGGCCGTCTCCAGATAGGTGCGACTGGTGCTGGTCGCCCACTCGTCGCTGTACCGGGCGGTGGTCCAGGCGGTGCCGAGCCCGGCCGCGACCAGCACGGCGGCGAGCGCCGCCGCCACCGGCTCACGGTTGCGGGCCAGCACGTCCGGCATCCGGTCCAGGTCCGACGCGTCGGCCCGGGGACCGACGTTCGCGACGGCCCGCTGGGTGTCTCCGGGCCGGACCGCCGGGGTGGACGGCGGCGGACCGGCGGCGGCCGGGATCGCGGTGGCGATGGGACCGGGGGGCGCCTCGTCATGATCCATATCGGCGTGGATGACGCCCCGGCGCGGTGCGGCCGGCACCGCCGCCCGGGGCACCTCGACCACGGCCTCCTCGGGCGTGACCTTCTGCCGGGCCCCGGCGACCGGCTCCCGTGCCGGGTCGTCCGGCGTGGCCGGCTCGTCGTCCGCCTTCCGCCGTGGGGTCGGCGGTACCGCCCCGGTCGCCGGGGCCGCGGCCGGCGCGGCCAGCCCGAGCAGGGCGACGCCGACGCAGAGCGCGGCCACCACGGCCACGTCGCTGACGTAGCGGGGCACCGCGCCGGCCACGTCGCTGAAGACCGAGCCGAGCCGGGTCGCGGCCAGCAGCGCCGACACCACCAGCAGGTACGTCCCCAGCAGCACCCAGGCCCGCGCGGCGATCCGGCGCAGCCGCAGGGTGACCACGATCAGGGCGACCAGGGCCGTCCACGCCAGCCAGCGCCCCAGCTCCGGCGGCGCGGCCACCGGCGCGCCGTCGCCCGCGCCGAGCCAGCGCCACGGCCCGCCGAAGAGCCCGGGCACCAGGGTCGACCCGAGCAGCTGTTCGAGGAACGAGAGCACCTCGAAGATGGAGTTCGGCTGGCGCAGCGAGGACACGGACCGGGACAGGTAGGCGGCGAGGAAGCCGAGCGAGATGGCGGCGAGCACGGCCCACGATGCCCACCAGCGGCGCAGCGTGGTCACCGCCGCGCGTATCGGGCCGCCGCCGGCGAACAGGCACGCGGTGAAGAGGAAGACCAGCGGTACGACCAGCAGCGTCTTCTCGAAGAAGAGCAGGCCGAGCAGGACGGACAGCGCCAGGGAGACCAGGTGCCGCAGGCGCCCGGTGCGGACGTACTTCAACTGGGCGCCCAGGGCGAGCACCATGGCCAACTGCATCGCCAGCATGTTGGCCCCGACCGCCCACCAGGAGGTCGCCTCCATGGTCAGCGGGCTGAACAGGAACATGCCGAGCGGGACCAGCAGCAGCCAGCCCGGCCGCAGCAGCGCCCGCAGCAGCCGGTGGAAGGTCACCGCGATCAGGGCCTGCCCGACGATCATCAGCAGCAGGTAGGGCCAGTACGCGTACCCGAGCGCGTGGGTGACCAACCAGGTGAGCAGCCGCGCCGCGGGCATGAAGTGGTTGTTGTAGAGGGTGAACAGGAAGCCCGGCGTGAGGTCCGACCCGGCGGACTGGGCGACGAGCACCCAGTCGTCGGCGGCGAGGAAGCCGCGGGAGGCGAGCTGCGCCCGCCAGGCGAGGCTGAACAGGATCATCGCGACGCCGACCGCGCGGACCGGGTCGGCGCGGACCCAGCTGCCGATCCATCCGCCCTCGTCGCGTGGCGTCGTCGCCTCGGGTCCGGTCAATGCCATGGCGGGAAGACTGCCACACCGGTCACCGGGCGTCCCATCAGGTCAACGGGTGGTTCAGGGGACACCTGGGCCCGGCCGGCGCCGCGTACAGTGGCCGCCGGACCAGGGTGGCGCGGGTCGCGCCCGGCGGGCGGGGTGAGGTCGACGGATGCGCGAACGGCTGGTGCCGCACGGCGTGGCCGCCGCCGTGACGGCGGTGGTGCTCGCGCCGCTGGCGCTACCCGGGTACGTGCTCCGCTACGACATGGTCTTCGTGCCTCGTCAGGCGTTGAGCTGGGACGTGATCGCCCCGGCCTCGGCGCTGCCCCGGGCCGTCCCGCAGGACGCCGTGGTCGCGCTCGCCACCCAACTGGTGCCGGGCTGGCTGCTGCAACGGCTGGTGCTGGTGGCGATTCTCTGGCTGGCCGCGCTCGGCGCCGCCCGGTTGGTGCCGACCGACCGGACCGCCGTGCGGGTGGTGGCCGCGCTCGGGTACGCCTGGACGCCGTACCTCGCCGAGCGGCTGCTGATCGGGCAGTGGGGCCTGCTGTTGGCGTACGCGATGCTGCCCTGGCTGGTGGCGGCGGCGCTCGACGTGCGGGCGGGCCGGCCCGGAGCGCTGCCCCGGCTGCTGCTCGCGGCCGCCGTCGCCGCGATCACCCCGACCGGCGGGGTGCTCGCCCTGGCGGCGGTGGCGGTGCTGCTGCCCGGCCGGTACCCGGGCGCCGGTCGTCGGGCGGGCACCGCGCTCGCGGCGACGGTCCTGCTCAACGCGCCCTGGCTGGTCGCCGGGGCGGGCAGCGCCACCGGTGGCCGTTCCGATCCGGCCGGGGTGGCCGCCTTCGCCGCCCGCGCCGAGAACTGGGCCGGGCCGCTGGTCGCGCTCGCCGGCACCGGCGGGATCTGGAACGGGCTGACCGTCCCGGTGTCCCGGCAGGCCGGGGTGGTGCCGCTGGCCACCGCGCTGCTGCTGCTCCTCGCCGGGTACGGCGTGCCGCTGCTGCGCCGGCGGTGGCCGGCCCGCTCGGCCGGCCGGCTGGGCCTGCTGGCGGCCGGGTCGTGGCTGGTCGCGGCGCTCGGCGTGCTCCCCGGTGGAGCCGCCCTGCTCGGCTGGCTGGTCGACACGGTCCCCGGCGCCGGGCTGATCCGCGACGGGCAGAAGCTGCTGGTGCCGTACGCGCTGGCCCTCGCGGTGGCCGGGGCGCTCGGCGCGGAACGGCTGGCCGACCGGCTCGCCACCCGGTTCGACGCGACCACCGGGCGGGTGTTGCTGGTCGGCGCCGCGCTGCTGCCGGTGGCCGTCCTGCCCGACCTGGCCTTCGGGGCGATCGGCCGGTTGCGGCCCGTCGACTACCCCGCCGACTGGGCGGTGGTGGCGCGGCAGGTGGCCGACCGTCCGGGCGAGGTGATCTCCCTGCCGTTCCAGGAGTACCAGCGGTACGCCTGGAACCGCGGGCAGGTGGTGATCGACCCGGCGCCCCGGTACCTGTCGACGCCGGTGCTGATCGACGACACCCTGCGCGTCGGCGACCTCGCCGTCGGCGGGGAGGATCCCCGGGCCGCCCGGGTCCGGGCCTTGCTCACCGCCGGCCGGCCGCTGCCCGGGACGGGAGTGCGCTGGGTGCTGGTGCAGCGGGCGTTCGGCCCGCCGGTGCCGGCATCGTCGCTGGTCGGACTGCGTCTGGCGCACGCCGGACCGGAGTTGGCCCTCTACGAGAACCCGGACTGGACGGCTCCGGCGGCGACGAACGGTCCCGGCCGGGTCGGACTGGTCCACCTGTTGGCCGGAACGGTGGTGTTGACCATCGGTTTTTCGGCCGCTGCGCGGGGGTTGCGACGCGTGGTACCGTCCCGGCACGCGAGTCCCGCGGAAGGAGAAGGTGGATGAGGAACCTGCCCGCGTTCGTCGCCGTCGGGGTACTCGGGGTCGTGCTCGGCCTGCTCGGCAGCGTCGGCCTGGCGAATGCGCTCAGCCCGTCCGCCAACGAGGTCGCCAACACCAGCAAGGTGAGTGAGCAGAGCTCCGATACCACCCTGTACGGCACCCGCTGACCAGCGCCGACCGGGGCGTCCGCCGATGCGGGCGCCCCGGTCGCGTGTCCGCCTACCGAGCGGCGGTGAGCCCGGCGACCAGCTGCGCGAAGCGCGCACCGGTCGTCGCCCAGGTGAACCGGCCCGCGTGCGCCAGCGCCGCCTCGCCCATCGCCTTGCGCCGCACGTCGTCGGCGAGCAGTTCCCGGACCCGCTCGGTGAACTCCCGCTCGTCGTCCACCAGCAGCCCGGTCTGGGTGTCGACCATCGCCTCGGCGACGCCGCCCGCGTAGCGGAACGCGATCGTCGGGGTGCTCCGGGCGGCGGCCTCGACGATGGTCAGCCCCCAGCCCTCCTTGAGCGACGGGGTGAGGGCCAGCCAGCAGGAGGAGAGCAGTTCGTGCTTCTCCTCCTCGCTGATGAAGCCGGTGAACCGTACCCGGTCGGCGATGCCGAGCGAGTCGCTGAGCTCCCGCAGCGGCTGCTCCCACCAGCCCTGCCCGGCCACCACCAGCTCCAGGTCCGGCAGCTCCCCGCTCAGCTCGGCCACCGTACGCAGGGCGATCTCCACCCGCTTGTGCGGAACCAGCCGACCCAGCACCAGCACCGACGGGTGGGTCGTCCGGGGCAGTGGGGCGCCGGTCACCGGCGGGGTGCCGTTGGGCACCACGTCGATCCGCTCGCGGTCCACGCCCAGCTCGGCCAGCTCGGCCCGGCTCGCCTCGGAGACCGTGACGTAGCGGCAGCGTCGGTAGAGCCGGACCGCCAGCCGGGACTCGATCCACCAGCCGAGCCGGCACATGACCGGGCCGAAGACCACCGGCCACTGCTCCCGGTGCACGTGGTGCACCAGGGCGAGCACCGGCCGGCGGGCGTAGAGCGGCGCGAAGAAGGGCACCCCGTTGCACACGTCGACGACCAGGTCGGGCCGGCCGAGGCGACGCCGGGCCAGCGGGCCCAGGCCGAACCGGCCGGCGAGGTAGGTGAGCGCGGCGCGGGCGTAGACGGTGTGCCGGGAGCCGCGGCGCAGCACCCGCGTGCCGTCGGCGTTGGTCTCCTCCGCCGCGCCCCGCCCGTGGGCGGCGCAGAGCAGGGTCACCCGGTGACCGGCGGCGACCAGTTCGGCGGCGATCCGCTCGATGTAGACCTCGGAGCCACCGCCCTCGGGGTTGCTCGTGTCGCGCCAGTTGAGGAACAGCACGTGGCGAGCGGTGGTGCTGCCGGACCTGTCCACGCTGCTCCTACCGATCAGTAAGCGGCACGATCGCGCCACCCTAGGGCGGCGGGGCCCGCGTACGCAATGGGTCTTGTCGGCAGCGACGATCGGATAACAGCTCGTCGACCGGGGGTTTGCCGGGGACCCAAAAGCTTGGCAGGGTGTGTCAGCGCGGAACCGTGCGCCGCCGGTGGCGAAACCGGTCAGGCCGTTCCGCGATACCCGTGACCTGCGGCCGGCGCCTGCCGGCTCGGCGAGATGGCGAGGAGGTGGCCGGTCGTGGTGCCCGACGTCCCGGCGCGGATCCTCGCCCGTCGTTCCCCGGTGGTGCTGCTCAGCGCGGCCCTCGCGCTGCTGCTGATCGGCTGGGGCGGATTCGTCTGGCTGCGCGACGAGCGCAGCACGCCGGAGTGCCTCCAGCGGGTACGCCTGCGGGTGGCCGCCGCCCCGGTGGTCGCCCCGGCGGTGGACCGGATCGCCCGCGCCACCGTCGGCCGGCAGCCGTGCGTGGCGCTGGTGGTGCAGGCGCGGGAGTCCGACGAGGTCGCCGCCGAGCTGGCCAACGGCGCCGACGTGGCGGACGCCTGGCTGCCGGAGTCCACGTTCTGGCTGCGCCGGGCCCGCTCCACCGGGGCGTTCGAGGTGCCCGGGCAGGGCACCTCGGTGGCGAGGACTCCGGTCGTGCTGGCGGTGACCGAGCCGGTGGCCCGCCGGTCGGGCTGGCCGGCCCGGCCGCTGGCCTGGCGGCCGCTCGTCGGCCCGAAGGCGGACGCGGCGAAGGTGGGGCTGCCCGATCCGGCCGTCGATCCGGCCGGGGTCGGGGCGCTGCTCGGCGTCCGGGCGCTGGCCGCCGGGGAGCGCGACCCGGGCGGCGTGGTGGCGGCGACGCTGCGCAAGCTGGCCGGTCGGACCTTCAGCCCCGCCGACAGCACGACCACGCTGCCCCCGGACGCCGGGCTGCCCGGCCGCTCGGACGCGGTCGCCACCACCGAGCAGGCGGTGCTCGAACACAACGCGCTGACCGGCGCGGACAAGCTGGTCGCCGCGTACCCGGAGGTCGCCGTCCCCGATCTCGACCTGCCGTACGTGGTGCTGCCCGGCACTCCCGACGCGGTCCGCGACGCGGCGGCCGGCTTCCTCACCGACCTGCTCACCACCGGCTCCCGGGACGTGCTGACCGGGTACGGCTTCCGCACCGCCGCCGGTTACCCGCCGGCGATGCCGCGCGACCGTCGGCTCAGCCCGGACCACCGCAACCCGGTGCCGCTGCCCGCCGAGGAGACCGTCACCGAGATGCTGACCGGGTGGAGCGGCGTGCAGCGCAGCGCCCGGATCCTCACCGTGCTGGACATCTCCGGTTCGATGGCCGTCCGGGTGCCCGGCGGTGGCACCCGGCTCGACGCCACCCTCGCCGCCGCCCGCGAGGGGGCCGGGCTGCTGCTGGACAACAGCGAGCTGGGCGTCTGGGTCTTCGCCACCAAGGTCGACGGGGATCGGGACTACCGGGAGATCCTGCCGGTCCGGCCGCTGCGTGCCCAGCGGGCCGCGCTGGACCGGCGGCTGGGCGAGGTGAAGGTAAAGCCGAACGGCGGCACCGGCCTGTACGACACCACGCTGGCCGCGTACCGGGACGCCCGGCGGCACTGGACCCCGGGCCGGATCAACCTGGTGCTGGTGATGACCGACGGCCGGAACGAGGACGCCGAGAGCATCGGACGGACGAAGTTCCTCGCCGAGCTCAAGGCCCTCCAGGACCCGCGCCGGCCGCTGCCGATCCTCTTCGTCGGCCTCGGTCCGGACGTCGACCCCGAGGAGCTGAACGCGATCGCGAAGGTGACCGGCGGTCAGGTGTTCCGCACCGACCAGCCGAAGGGTATGCGGCAGATCTTCTTCTCCGCGCTGGCCGCGCTGAGCTGCCTGCCGCCGGAGTGCCGGCGGTGACCACGGTGCCGTCGCGTGGCGTGGCGCGGGTGCTCCGGCCGGTCCGCGAGGCCCCGGCCACCGCGCTCTGCCTGCTGCTGCTCACCGCCGTCTCGTTCGCCCAGCGGCCCGGCCAGGTCACCTTCGACACCAAGCTCGACCTGGCGGCGAACCCGGTGCACTTCCTGGCCCGGGCGCTGCACCTGTGGAACCCGGAGGCCACCTCCGGCGAGCTGCAGAACCAGGCGTACGGCTACCTCTTCCCGATGGGGCCGTTCTTCGCGGTCGGGCAGCTGCTCGGCGTACCGCCGTGGATCACCCAGCGGCTCTGGTGCGCGCTGCTCTTCTGCGCCGCCTTCTACGGCCTGCTGCTGCTGGCCCGGACGATGCGCATCGGCACCGAACCGACCCGGTACGCGGCCGCGCTCGGCTACGCGCTCGCGCCCCGGATGCTCACCGAGATCGGCGCGCTCTCCTCGGAGGTCCTCTCCGCCGCGCTGCTGCCCTGGGTGCTGCTGCCCCTGGTCCGGGTGCACCGGATCGGCTCGCCGCGCCGGGCCGCCGCGCTCTCCGCGCTGGCCGTGCTCGGCATGGGCGGGATCAACGCGGCCGTGGTGCTGCTCGCCCTGGTGCTGCCCGGGGTGTGGCTGCTCACCCGGCGGTGGGACGCCGCCCACCTGCGGCTGGTCTGCTGGTGGTGCCTGTGCGTGGTCGGGGTCTGCCTCTGGTGGATCGTGCCGCTGCTGCTGCTCGGCGAGTACAGCCTGCCCTTCCTGGACTACATCGAGTCGTCCACCACGACCACCGCCGTCGCCTCGCTCTTCCAGGCGGTACGCGGCACCAACCAGTGGGTGGCGTACATCGTCCAGGGCGACCCGTGGTGGCCGGCGGGCTGGCTGCTGATCGACCACCCGGTGCTGATGGCGCTCACCGCGGTGGTGGCGCTGGTCGGGCTGGCCGGGCTGGCCGGCAACCTGCTGCCCGAGCGCCGCTTCCTGGTGCTCGGCTTCCTGGCCGGGCTGACCCTGCTCACGATGGGTTACGTCGGCAGCCTGGACAGCCCGCTCTCCGAGCAGGTCCGCGACCTGCTGGACGGCCCGCTGGCGCCGTTCCGCAACGTGCACAAGCTGGAGCCGGTGCTGCGGCTGCCACTGATGCTGGGCTTCGCCCACGGCGTGGACGCCTGGGCCACCCGGCTGCACACCGCCGCCCGCCGGCGCCGTCCCGGGCTGCGGCTGCGCCCGCTGGTGTTCGTACCGGTGTTCCTGCTGGTGGTCGGCGCGGCCGCGCCCGCCTGGACGGGGCTGCTGCGCCCCGGGCCCGGCTGGTCGGACCTGCCGCCGCACTGGCGGGCCGCCGCCACCTGGCTGGCCGACCGGGACGCCCTGGCCCGCACCCTGGTGGTGCCCGGCTCCGGCTTCGGCCAGTACGACTGGGGACGGACGGTCGACGAACCGTTGCAGTCGTTGGCCGGAGCGCCCTGGGCGGTGCGGCACCAGATCCCGCTCGGCTCGGCCGGCAACACCCGGATGATGGACACCGTCGAGACGGTGCTGTCCGGCGGGCGGGGCTCGGCCGGGCTGGCCGACTTCCTGGCCCGCTCGGGCTTCCGCCATCTGCTGCTCCGCAACGACATCGACCGGACCCAGGTGGACGCCCCGCCGGTGGCGGTGCTGCGCCGGGCGCTGAACGGGTCGCCCGGGATCGCGCGGGTGGCCACCTTCGGCACGACCGGCGCGGTCGGCCGGACGCCCGGCAGCCCGGTGGACGACGGCGACGGCCCGTTGCCGGCCATCGAGGTGTACGAGGTCCAGCGATCCGTGCCGGCGGCTTCCGCGGTGCTCACCGCCGACGTGCCCACGATCAGCGGCGGCCCCGAGTCGCTGCTGCCCCTGCTCGAACAGGGCATGGTCCGCCAGGACCAGCCGGTGGTGCTCGCCGGCGACCGGCCCGACACCAGGTCCGAGGCGGCCGACGGGCGGTGGATCGTCACCGACGGGCTGCGCCGGCGGGAACGGGACATCGGCCGGGTCCGGGACAACCTCAGCCAGACGCTGACCGCGACCGAGGCGGGACGGCAGGGGCGGGTCGCCCTCGACCTGCTGCCGTTCTCCGGCCAGAAACACCAGACGGTCGCGACGTATCAGGGGATCCGCGACGTGACCGCCTCCACGGCGGCCAGCTTCGTGGACAACCTGGCCGCCGCCGACCCGTCGCACCTGCCGTTCGCCGCCGTGGACGGCGACGCCGGCACCTCCTGGCACTCCGCGCCGCTCACCGGGCCGGTGGGGCAGTGGCTCCAGTTGGACCTGGACACCCCACGTCAGGTGGAGCAGGTCTCGCTGTCCTTCGTCGACGACCTCGGGGTCGGTTGGCCGGTCACCCGGTTCCGGATCAGCACCGACCGGGGTTCGGTCGACCACGACGTCGCCGCCGGGCTGGGCGCCCAGACGTACTACACCCTGCCGGGGGTCACCAGCACGATCCGGGTCACCGTGCTCGGGGTGGCCGGCGGCCGGCTCGACGGCGGGGTGGGCATCCGGGAGCTCGGGGTTCCGGGCACGACGCCCCACCGGGCCCTGCGCGTTCCCACCGACCTGCCCGCCCTCACCGGCCCGGTCTCCTGGTCGTTCAGTCGGGGTTCGGCCGGCCGGCCCGCGTGCTTCCCGGCGGCCGCCCCCGGCTCCGACGCCGTCCCGTCCGCCGACGCCGACCCGGCCACGGGCTCCGGCTCCACGACGGCCGGCCCGGGGATCCGGACGGCGGGCACCGTCATCCGGTGCGACCGCTTCCTGGCTCGGGTCGGCGAGGAGCCGCTCGGCGTGGACCGGCTGTTCCGCAGCGCGGCGCCGGGCCCGTACCGGTTGACGGTCACCGCCGTGGCCCGCCCCGGGGGTGTGCTGGCCCTCGCCGGGGCGCGGGTCACCGCGGACGCCTCGTCGTACCTGGCCGGGGACGCGTCGGTGGCGCCGTGGGCGGCCGTCGACGGCGATCCCGGCACCGCCTGGCTCGCCGACACCGGTGATCTGCGTCCGACGATCACCTTGAGCTGGCACGGGAAGCGCCGGATCGACCAGTTGCGGCTGCGCCCGGCCGACCTGCCCGTGGGCTCCCGGCCCGAGCGGGTCGAGGTGCGCGCGGGCGGCCGGGTCCAGCTGGTGCCGGTCGGCGCCGACGGTCTGGTCCGCCTGGCCGCAGTGCACACCGACCGACTCGAGATCAGCGTGCGGGAGGTCGTCGACCGGGTGGCGGACCGGCGCAGCAACGGCTGGACCGCGACCGTCGGCATCGCCGAGGTCGAGGTCCCGGGCCTGCACGGCCTGCTGCGGCCGCTGCCCGCGCACACCCGGATCGCCGCGCCGTGCGGTGCCGGCCCCGCCGTCGAACTCGACGGCTTCCGGTACGAAACGGCGGTCACCGGCACCCTGCGCGACGCCGTCGCCGGCACGCCGATGGCGGTGACCCTGTGCGGGGAGGCGGGCGCGGTGGTGGACCTGCCGGCCGGCGGGCACCGCCTGGCCACCTCCCCGTCGCGCGGCTTCCTGGCGCAGGACGTCACGCTGCGCCCGGCCGGGGCCGCGGCCGCCACACCCCGGCACCGGGACGTCTCGGTGTTGGACTGGGCACCGGCCGACCGCCGGCTGAGGGTGGGCGCCGGGGAGGGCGCGCTGCTCGTCGTACCGGAGAACGCGAACGCCGGTTGGACGGCCACGATGGACGGACGGACCCTGCCGACCACCCGGGTCGACGGGTGGCAGCAGGCGTGGGTGCTGCCGGCGGGTGCCGGCGGCGAGGTGCGCCTGAGGTTCGCCCCGGACCGCGCCTACCGTGGCGGGCTGGCCGCCGGCGCGCTGAGCGTGCTCGTCGTGCTGCTGCTGGCCGCCTGGCCGGTGCGCCGGAGGGCCGCGGACGGGAGCCAGGTACCGGCCGAGGGCGCACCCTGGCTGATCGGCACGTTGCTGGTGGTGCTGCTCGCCGCGCTGGGCGGGGTGCTGCCGGTGGCGATCGTGCTCGCCGCGATGCTGCTGCGCCAGCTTGCCCGTCGCGCGCTGCCGGTGGTGGTCTTCGGCGGCCTGACCCTGGCCACGGTCACCGCGGTGGCGGGCCGGCTGCGGGGCCAGGGCCAGGAGTGGGCGTACGGCACGTGGGTGCAGGCGGCGATGCTGGTGGCGATCGGCGCGGTGGTGGCGGCGGTGGTGCCGGTCCCCGGCGCGCCGTCGACCCAGGACGCCGGCCCGCCCCTGGATGACGCCGGCGGGCCGGTCGGAGATGCTGCGCCGGCGCGGGTGACCGCCCCGGGGATCGGCGACCCGCCGGTCGCCGGTGAGGACGAGGACGGGACGGTAGTGCGATGACGGCTGAGCAGGGACGGGCGGCCCGCCGCCGGTTCGCCACCCTGGGTCGTTCGGTGACCCTGTTCCGGGCGTTCCTGGTCGAGCAGACCGATCCCGACCGCTTCTACGGTCTGCTGGCCGACGACTCGGTACGACAGGTCTCCGGCTACACCCGGCTGACCGGGCGGACAGTGCTCGACGTGGGCGGTGGCCCGGGCTACTTCGCGCAGGCGTTCCGCGCGGGCGGCGCGCACTATGTCGGTCTCGACCCGGACGTCGGCGACTTCTCCGCGGCCGGGTCCGCCGCCGGCATGCTGCGCGGCAGCGGCACCGCGCTGCCGGTGCGCACCGGCAGCGTCGACGTCTGCTTCTCGTCCAACGTGCTGGAACACGTCTCCGAGCCGCACCGGATGCTGGACGAGATGGCGCGGGTGACCCGGCCGGGCGGCATCCTCTTCGTCTCGTTCACCCCGTGGTTGTCCCCCTGGGGCGGGCACGAGACCGCGCCCTGGCACTACCTGGGCGGGGACCGGGCCCGGCGGCGCTACGAGCGGCGGATGGGGCGTCCGCCGAAGAACCGCTTCCGGGAGACCCTCTTCCCCGTCTCCATCTCCGACGCGCTGCGCTGGACCCGGGGCAACGCGGACGTCGAGGTCCTCGACGCCCTGCCCCGCTATCACCCCTGGTGGGGCCGCTGGATCGTGCGGGTCCCCGGAGCGCGCGAGATCGGCTCGTGGAACTTCCTGCTCGTGCTCCGGCGTACCGGCGGGGAGCCGGACGGGCTCGGGCAGGCGGCCGTCGGTACCGGCGAATCACCGGCTGCGGCGGGAAAAGTAGGGCTGACCGGGGGTCGCGTCGCGATGTGACCAGGTAGTAACCTCGCGGCCATCTCACTGATCGATATCGACGAAATTGAGCTCCTCCAGGGAGGAAAAATGAAGCACCGCGCCCTCGGTGCCGTGCTGTTCGGGGTTGGCGTACTGCTCCTGGCGCTGGCCGCCGGGTTGGTGTTCGTCGTGACCCCTGCGCTGGCCAAGCTCCCCTACGATCTGGATTCCTCGACCTCCGTGGCGGAGGCCAGCAACGCGAAGTTCCTCCAGATCAACGACGGGTCCATCAAGATCAACGACGGTGACCTCAGGTCCACCGTCCTGGTCACCCAGCTCCCCAAGGAGACGGCGAACCTGACCGGAGACCTCGACGGCAAGGCCGTGGTGTGGCGGGTCGGCCAGACCGTGGAACGGGTCGACAACAAGCAGCTGGTCAGCGCGTACGGCGCCCAGCTGGCCCTGGACCGGGTCTCCGGCGCGGCGCTGGAGTGGAACGGCCAGTGGCTCGACGACACCGGCCAGCAGGACAAGGGGATCAAGTTCGCCGGCCAGATCTACAAGTTCCCGTTCCACACGGAGAAGAAGGACTACCGGATCTTCGACCGCGACCTGCGGCGCGTCCGGGACGCGAAGTTCGCCGGTACGGAGAACATCAAGGGCATCGAGACCTACCGGTTCGAGCAGGTGATCACGGACGAGCCGCTGAACCTCGACTCGGGCCGGCTCACCCCGCTGCTGGCCACGTTCGCGCCGGGCGCGACCGACGGCAAGGTCGTCTACAGCAACCAGCGGACGGTCTGGGTGGACCCGGTGACCGGGTCGTTCATCAAGGTGCGCGAGGTGCAGAAGAAGGTGCTGACCCCGAACGTGGGCGCGCCGACCACGCTGCTGGACGCGGACTTCGCGTACAACGAGGCGACCATCACCGCGTCGGCGGACCGGGCCAAGGACAGCCGGGACAGCCTCCGACTGCTGAGCGTCTACGTCCCGGTCGGGCTGGCCGTGCTGGGCCTGGTGCTGCTGATCGGTGGCGTGCTGGTGGGTCGTGGCGCAGCGGCCGCCGCGGTCGGCGAGGCGCGGCACCGGGCGGACGTTCCGACCCGCGTCGAGGAGCCGGTCCGGGGCGCCGACGCGGCGACCGACGAGCAGTTCGAGGTCGACCGCCAGGGCGGTCCGCTGAGCGACGAGATCCCGCCGGCGTCGACGAACTGGCGCGCGGAGGAGGAGCCGGCGGTGCCGGCACAGCGCCCGGCCACCGAGGACGGGGCCGGCAAGCGCTGAGGTGAGCAGAGCGGGCGGAGGGCGGGTCGACACGTGTCGACCCGCCCTCCGCGCCTCTGTGGTCACGCTGCGCGTTCGTTACATAATCGTAACGTGTCGATGTCTTCATTGCTCAGCGTCACGGCCGCGCGCCCGGAAAATCCACCTTTGGACGCTTGCTCCCGGGGGCCGGTCGGCGACGCCCTCTGCGGAGCGTGAAATCGTCGCTTCGGCACGTAGATCGGAAGTTACCCGACCGTAGGTAGAGGCTTGTGATCCCCGCCTCAGTGGGTGCACCATCATTCGCACGTTCGTTACCCGCCGGTAACAGGTGTGACGGCCCGGCCCGGGGCCCCACCAGTCGACCGGCCCACCCCGAAGAGCACCAGCCCCAGCGAGGAGGAATCCGTGCAGGATCGGATCGACAACCCGGGACGCACCCGGTGGCGGCGCTTCGCCGCGATGATGGTGCCCGCGACGGCCGCGGTCGGCGCCATCCTGTTCGGCATGCAGAGCGGCGCGATCGCGTCCGACATCACCGTCTCCGGCCAGACCTTCAAGATCGGTGCGGCACGGCTGGAGGGTGACGGCTTCAAGCAGTACGGCGGCATCGTCCGGGAGAAGGACGGCAGCGTGCACCCGATCGCGCTCGCCGAGATCAGCAGCGCCGACCTCTACAAGCTCTGCCAGTCGGTCCGCGCCGACCTGCCCGGGATGCCGGTGGTGCTGACCATCAACGCCGGTGACGGCAAGGACCCGGCCAAGGCCAAGGACCTGCTGATCGCGATGGACAGCCTGGACGGAAACGCGACCTTCGACAACATCAAGATCGGTCGGGACGCGAGCGACCTGAACCCGACGGCCCGGACCGGCTCGTTCGGCCAGAACTCCGACAAGGTCACCATCACCAACCTGGAACAGGTCTCCCGCTACACCACCGCCTCCACCTTCAACCTGGTGGGCCTGCGGCTGAAGGTCAACGTCGGGAAGGACGCCACGGGCAAGGAGTGCTTCTGAGCTGAACCGCGGGCCCGCGGTCGCCGCCGCGGGCCTGTCCCCGTCCCCTCGTCCCCCCGCTCCGCCAGGAGGAGTACGTGACAACCGCCGATCCGCAACACGTCCGCGCCGCTGGTGCCGGCCGGGCCTGGCGGAGCTTCCGCAGCTGGCGACGGACCCGGCCGTTCTGGGGCGGCCTGTTCACCGCGTTGGCCGGAGTGGAGATGTTCGCCTCCACCCGGATGACGCTCAACGGCCTGAGCTTCCACAGCGGATCCACCGGGCTGTACTCGCTGCTGATCCCGGCCATCCTGCTGACCTGCGGACTGCTGCTCTGGTTCAGCCCGGCTCAGCGGCTGTTCTACTCGATCGTCGCGGCGGTCACCACGATCTACTCGCTGATGGGGCTCAACCTCGGCGGCTTCTTCCTCGGCCTGCTGCTCGGCCTGGTCGGCAGCGCCCTCGGTTTCGCCTGGGCACCCACCGCCCGGCCCGCCCCCGGGGAGAGCGACGGCTCCGCCGGGCCGGTCGCCGGGACCCCGCCGGACGCGCCGGCCACCACCGGATCCGACGATCCGGGCGTGGTCGACGAGTTGATGCCGGCCGACGGCCGGGGCGTACCGCGGCAACGCGACGAGGCGCCGCCGGCGTACTCCCCGGGGGAGCACGCAGGCGG
>NZ_QGKS01000250.1 GCF_003172935.1 Micromonospora sicca
CCCCCACCGCCACCGGACCGACGGGGGCTGGCGGCGGCGCGGTGCACGTCGACCCGCGCGGCTGGCGGGACTACCCGCCCGGGCCGGCCTTCCTGCGCGCGCTCACGGACGGGCGGGCGCCGCGCGCGGTCTGGTCGGCGCTCCCGGGGGAGGACTGGGCCGCCCGGTACGCCGACGCCGTCGCCGCCACCGTGGCCGGCGGCCGGGGCGCGCTGGTCGTGGTGGCCGACGCCCGGGACCTGGACCGGCTCGACGCCGCGCTGACCGGCGCGCTCGGGCCCGACCGGCACGTCTGTCTCTCCGCCGCGCTCGGACCGGCCCGCCGCTACCGCGCCTTCCTCGCCGCCCGGCGCGCCCCGGCGCCGGTGGTGATCGGCACCCGCGCGGCGATGTTCGCCCCGGTGGACCGGCTCGGCCTGGTGGCGATCTGGGACGACGGGGACGACCTGCACGCCGAGCCCCGGGCGCCGTACCCGCACGCCCGGGAGGTGCTGCTCACCCGGGCCCAGCTCGGCGGGGCGGCGGCCCTGGTCGGCGGGTACGCCCGGACCGCCGAGGCGCAGCTGCTGGTGGAGACCGGCTGGGCCCGGGAGGTGGTGGCCGACCGGGCGACCGTGCGGGCGCGTACCCCGGCGATCGCGCCGACCGGCGACGACCCGCAACTGGCCCGCGACCCCGGCGCGGCGACGGCCCGGCTGCCCAGCCTGGCCTGGACCACGGCCCGGGACACCCTGCGCGCCGACGCCCCGGTGCTGGTGCAGGTGCCGCGCCGGGGCTACCTGCCCTCGGTGGCCTGCGCCGACTGCCGGACCCCGGCCCGCTGCCCGCACTGCGCCGGCCCGCTCGCGCTGCCCTCCGCCGCCGGGACGCCCGCCTGCCGCTGGTGCGGCCGGGTCGCCGCCGCGTACGCCTGCCCGGAGTGCGGCGGGCGGCGGCTGCGCGCCTCCGTGACCGGCGCCCGGCGCACCGCCGAGGAGCTGGGCCGGGCCTTCCCCGGGGTGCCGGTGCGCACCTCGGGCCGGGAGGAGGTGCTCACCACCGTGCCCGCCGGGGCCGGCCTGGTGATCGCCACCCCGGGTGCCGAACCGGTCGCCGAGGGCGGCTACGGGGCCGTGCTGCTGCTCGACTCGTGGGCGCTGCTCACCCGGGCCGACCTGCGGGCCGGCGAGGAGGCGCTGCGCCGGTGGCTGACCGCGGCGGCCCTGGCCCGCCCGGGCTCGGCCGGCGGCCGGGTGGTGGTGGTCGCCGACGGCGCGCTCGCCCCGGTGCAGGCCCTGCTGCGCTGGGACGCCGCCTGGTTCGCCGCCCGGGAGCTGGCCGAGCGGCGGGAGCTGGGCTTTCCGCCGGCGGTGAAGATGGCCAGCGTCACCGGCCCGGCCGACGCCGTGGCCGACCTGCTGGCCGGGGCCCGGCTGCCCGACGGCGCGGAGGTGCTCGGTCCGGTGCCCGCCGACGAGGGCCGCGAGCGGATGCTGGTGCGGGTGCCCCGGGCCCGGGCGGCCGCGCTGGCGGAGGCGCTGCACACGGCCGCCGGGCAGCGCGCCGCCCGCAAGGCCGCCGACCCGGTCCGCCTCCAGGTCGACCCGCTGAGCCTCTTCTGACCCCGCCCGCCGCAGGTGGCGGGGGGTGTGGCGGGGCGCCCGTCGCACACCGCGTGCGGTAAAGCGCTGGCGGCTGCGTGATAGCATCGCCCGTCATGCCCGGGCGTACGACGACTCGAGGTCGCGGCGCGGCGTCAGGCGCGCCGAGCTGGAGCTGTCGGAGAATGGCCCAACGAAGGCGGGAGCGCGTCGATCCGACGCCAGATCGATGCTGTCAAGCAGCCGGTGAGCAGGGGTGGACCAGTCGTGACCGTTCGTCAATCGATCGTCTTCAACGGTGACCTCGGTAGCGGCAAGAGCACCGTCTCCGTCGAGATCGCCAAGCGGCTGGGGCTGCGCCGGGTCAGCGTCGGCGACCTCTACCGGCAGATGGCGCAGGAGCGGCAGATGACCGCGCTCCAGCTCAACCTGCACGCCGAGCTGGACCAGGCGGTCGACGGCTACGTCGACCAGCTCCAGCGGGACATCGCCGCCTCCGGCGAGTCGCTGGTGATGGACTCCCGGCTGGCCTGGCACTTCTTCACCGACGCGCTCAAGGTGCACATGATCACCGAGCCGACCGAGGCGGCCCGCCGGGTGCTGGCCCGCCCGTCCGGCCCGGCCGAGAGCTACAGCTCCCTGGAGGAGGCGAGGGCCAAGCTCCGGGAGCGCAGCGAGAGCGAGCGCAACCGCTTCATAGTCCGGTACGGCGTCGACAAGGCCCGGCTGCGCAACTACGACCTGATCTGCGACACCACCCGGGCCGACCCGGAGCAGGTGATCGCGCACATCATCGACGTCTACGAGGGCCGCCTCGGCGCCGACGTGCTGGCCGACGGCCAGCCGCTGCTGCTGCTCGACCCGGCCCGGGTCTACCCGACCGAGGACATCACCACCCTGCGCGGGCTCTGGGACTCCGAGTTCGTCGGCGAGGTGGCCGGCGCCGGTGACGAGGCCCTGGAACCGCTGCGGATCGGCTACACCGGTGAGTACTTCTTCGTCGTCGACGGGCACCGCCGGCTCAGCGCCGCCATCCAGAGCGGCTTCCCCCTCGTCCCGGCCCGGCTGGTGGCCGAGGTGGAGGAGCCGGTGGTCGGCGGGATGAGCGCGGTCGACTACTTCACCGCCCAGGTCCGTCCGAGCATGATCCACGACTGGGAGGCGGCCCACGGCATCGCGCTGCCGCTGCCCGAGCACGCCCTGCTCGGTGGCGACGCGGTGCTGGCCGGGGAGCCCGGCAGCGGCGCCTGAGCCGACCCCGGCGGCGGTCACCGGCCGGCGCCGGACCCGGCGCGGGCGGCGGGGGATCGCCGGATCGGGCGAACGGGCGCATGATGAAGGCCGCCGATCTCCCGGGAGGCTCACCGTGGATCCTGTCGACGCCCTCGCGCTGCTGATGTCCCCCGAGGGGCGGGTGAACCCGTACCCCACCTACGAGCGGTTGCGGGCGCACGGTCCGGTCGTCCAGGCCGGGCCGGTCTTCTACGCGGTCACCGGCTACGCCGAGGCCGACGAGATCCTCCGCGACCCGCGGTTCGGGGTGCTGGACGACGAACTGCGCGACCTGTTCCTGCCCGGCTGGCGGGAGAGCCCGGCCGTGGCCTCGATCTCCCGCTCGATGCTGCGTACCAACCCGCCGGACCACAGCCGGATGCGGCGGCTCGCCGCGGGCGCCTTCACCCCGCGCCGGATCGCCGCGATGCGGGACGTGGTGGTCGCCCAGGCCGACGAGCTGGTCGACGCCATGCTGGAGCGGGGCCGGGACGGGCGGCCGGTCGACTTCCTGGCCGACTTCGCGTACCCGCTGCCGGTCGGGGTGATCTGCGCCCTGCTCGGCGTGCCGGCGGCGGACCGGCCGCTGTTCCGGCGCTGGGCGGCGGACCTGACCGGGGTGCTGGAGCCGGAGATCACCCCCGAGGAGCTGGCCGTCGCCGACCGGGGCGCCACCGAGCTGCGCGACTACTTCGCCGAGCTGGTGCGGGCCCGCCGCCGCGCGCCGGCCGACGACCTGACCACGGCGCTGGTGCAGGTGCACGACGCCGACGGCGGGCGGCTCTCCGGCGACGAGCTGCTGGCCAACCTGGTGGTGCTGCTGGTGGCCGGCTTCGAGACGACCACCAACCTGCTCGGCAACGGTCTCGTGGTGCTGCTGGAGCACGCCCGGGCGGCCGACGCGCTGCGCGGGCACCCCGAGTTCGCCGCCGACTACGTCGACGAACTGCTGCGCTACGACTCCCCGGTCCAGCTCACCTCGCGGATGAGCACCGCCCCGGCCGACCACGGCGGGCTGCACCTGCCCGCGGGCAGCTGCCTGCTCGTGCTGCTGGGCGCCGCGAACCGGGACCCCCGGCGGTACCCGGAGCCGGCGCGGTTCGACCCGTGGCGGCCGCAGATCCACCCGCTCTCCTTCGGCGCCGGCCCGCACTACTGTCTCGGCGCCGGGCTGGCCCGGTTGGAGGCGCAGGTCGCCTTCCCGCTGCTTCTGCGCCGGCTGCCCGGGCTGGCCCTGGCCGGCGAGCCGGAGCGGCGGGTCCGGCTGACCCTGCGCGGGTACGCCACCCTGCCGGTGACCGTGGGTGAGGAGTCCCCGCTCACCGATCGCGGTACGCCGGCCGGGGCGGCTCCGGTCACTCCGTAGACTGGTACGGCAGAGTTCGTCCCGCCGTCGAAGGAGCCACCCCGCGTGACCGTTCAGCCCATCCGTCTGTTCGGGGATCCGGTGCTGCGCACGCCGGCCGATCCGGTGGTCGACTTCGACGCCGAGCTGCGCAAGCTCGTCGCCGACCTGACCGACACGATGCGCGAGCAGAGCGGCGCCGGACTGGCCGCGCCCCAGCTCGGCGTGGGCCTGCGGGTGTTCACCTTCGACGTCGACGACGTGCTCGGCCACCTGGTCAACCCGGTGCTGGAGTTCCCCGACGAGGAGGAGCAGGACGGCCCGGAGGGCTGCCTGTCCATCCCCGGCCTCTACTTCGACACCAAGCGCCGGCAGAACGTGATCGCCAAGGGGTTCAGCGCCTTCGGTGACCCGGTGCAGATCGTGGGCAGCGGCCTGATGGCCCGCTGCGTGCAGCACGAGACCGACCACCTGGACGGGGTGCTCTTCGTCGACCGGCTGGATCCCGAAGGGCGCAAGGAGGCCATGAAGGCGATCCGCCAGGCCGAGTGGTACGACCAGGCCGCCCCGCCGGTGGTCAAGCTCAGCCCGCACCTGAGCAATCCGTTCGGTCTGGGTCGGTGAGCCGCCGGTGCGCCTGATCTTCGCCGGCACCCCGGCCGTCGCCGTTCCCGCCCTGGACGCCATCGCCGCGTCCGGCCACGAGCTGCTGGCCGTGGTCACCCGTCCCGACGCGCCGGCCGGTCGCGGCCGGGGCCTGGTCCGCTCGCCCGTCGGCGCCTGGGCCGACGCGCACGGCGTCGAGGTGCTCACCCCGGCCCGCCCCCGCGAGCCCGAGTTCCTGGACCGGCTCCGCGAGCTGGCCCCGGACTGCGTGCCGGTGGTCGCGTACGGCGCGTTGGTGCCGCCGGTCGCCCTGGAGGTCCCCCGGTACGGCTGGATCAACCTGCACTTCTCGCTGCTGCCCGCCTGGCGGGGCGCGGCGCCGGTGCAGCACGCCGTGCTGCACGGCGACGAGCTGACCGGGGCCAGCGTCTTCCAGCTCGAGCAGGGGCTGGACACCGGCCCGGTGTACGGCACGCTCACCGACGAGATCCGGCCGACCGACACCTCCGGCGACCTGCTGGAGCGACTCGCCCACTCCGGCGCCGGCCTGCTGGTGGCGGTCCTCGACGCGATCGAGGCCGGCACCGCGCGGGCCGAGCCGCAGCCGGCCGACGGGGTGTCCCTGGCCCCGAAGCTGACCGTCGAGGACGCGCGGGTGCGCTGGAGCGACCCGGCCTTCGCCGTCGACCGGCGGATCCGCGCCTGCACCCCGGCCCCCGGCGCGTGGACGACCTTCCGGGGCGAGCGGGTCAAGCTCGGCCCGGTGGTCCCGGTGGCGGACGGCCCCGAGCTGAAGCCCGGTGAGCTGCTGGCCGAGAAGGCCCGGGTGCTGGCCGGTACGGCCACCGTCCCGGTGCGGCTCGGCGAGGTCCGGGCGGCCGGCAAGAAGGCGATGTCGGCGAGCGACTGGGCGCGCGGTGCCCGGGTCGCCGCCGGGGAGGTGCTCGCGTGACCGGGCCGTCCGAGCCCCGGGGTGAGCGCTTCTCCGACGAGGGCCGACGCGGCCCGTCGACCGGACGGCCGTCCGGCGGCGCGCGGGGCGGGTCCGGCCGTGCCGACGACGGCGGCCGCGGCGAGCGGTCCGGCGACCGGGGCCGGTCCTTCGGGGCCGAGCGCGGCGACCGGTACCCGCGCGGTGCGCGACCGGGGCAGGGCGGGGACCGCCCGCGCGGCGGCCAGTTCGGCGCGGACCGGCGTGGCGCCGGCCGGCGGCCGGTCCGGCCCGCCGTCGACCTGCCGCGGCAGGTCGCGTACCAGGCGATCGCGGCGGTGCACCGGGACGACGCGTACGCCAACCTGGTGCTGCCGGCGATGCTGCGGGAGGAGGGGCTGGTCGGTCGGGACGCCGCCTTCGCCACCGAGCTGACCTACGGCACGCTGCGCCAGACCGGCACCCTCGACGCGATCATCACCGACGCCGCCGGGCGGGACGTGCAGCGGATCGACCCGCCGGTACGCGACGCGCTGCGGCTCGGGGCGTACCAGCTCCTGCACACCCGGGTGCCTGCGCACGCGGCGGTCTCCTCCACCGTCGACCTGGTGCGGTCGGTGGGCCCGGGCGCCACCGGCTTCGCCAACGCGGTGCTCCGCGAGATCACCACCCGGGACCTCGACGGCTGGGTGGCGAAGCTCGCCCCGGCGACGGAGACCGACCCGGTCGGCCATCTCGCGCTGGCGTACAGCCACCCGCAGTGGATCGTCCGGGCGTTCGCCGAGGCGCTGGGCGGCGATCTCGGCGAGACCGAGCGGCTGCTGATCGAGGACAACGAGCGGCCGCCGGTACACCTGTGCGCCCGGCCGGGCCTGGCGGACCCGGTGGAGCTGGCCGACGAGGTGGGCGGCGCCCCGGGCGCCTTCTCGCCGTACGCGGTCTACCTGTCCGGCGGCGCGCCGGGTGACCTGCGGGCGGTGATCGAGGGGCGGGCGCACGTCCAGGACGAGGGCTCCCAGCTGGTGGCGAATGCCCTGGCGGTGGCGCCGTTGGACGGCCCGGACGCCCGCTGGCTCGACCTCTGCGCGGGACCGGGCGGCAAGGCCGGCCTGCTCGGCGCCCTGGCGGCGCAGCGCGGCGCCCGGCTCACCGCGGTGGAGGTGGCCGAGCACCGGGCCCGGCTGGTCGAACAGGCCACCCGGGGCCTGCCGGTGGCTGTGCTCGCCACCGACGGGCGGACGGTCGGCGGGGACCCGGAGCTGCCCGAGGGGCACTTCGACCGGGTACTGGTGGATGCCCCCTGCACCGGGTTGGGCTCGTTGCGCCGGCGACCGGAGTCCCGCTGGCGCCGCCAGCCCTCGGACCTGCCGCCGCTGACCCGGTTGCAGCGGGAGCTGCTCACCGCGGCGCTGCGCGCGGTCCGCCCGGGCGGCCTGGTCGCCTACGTCACCTGCTCCCCGCACACGGTGGAGACGCATGTGACGGTGACCGAGGCGGCCCGCCGGTGCGGCCTGCCGGTCGACTTCGTCGACGCCCGGCCGCTGATGCCGGCCGGCATGCCGGGGCTGGGCGGCGGGCCCACGGTGCAGCTCTGGCCGCACCGGCACGGCACCGACGCGATGTTCCTGGCGGTGCTGCGCCGGGGCTGAACCCGCGACGTACCGCATTGACCTGCTCGGATGCGGTGGGTTATGCCTGCCCCACCCGCCCCCGACCGCGCCGGGCTTGTGACACCCCGTTGACTCCTTAATCGATACATGTAACTGTATCGATTATCGGCATCACCCCCGATCCGCCCCCGCCGATCCCCACGAGGAGTCTCGATGAGACGTCGTACCCCGATCGCGGGCCTCGCGCTCGCCCTCTGCGCCGGCATGACGGCGACGCTGGCCGCGACGACGGCCAGCGCGGCGCCCGCTCGCTCAGCGCCACCCAGAAGAGCTACCTCAAGGGCTACTACAACTTCGACATGGTCGGCTCGCCCAACGGCGGCTACTTCATCAACCGGATCACCTCCACCACGGCCGCGCCGCTGAAGGCGTACTGGGACTCGCTGAACATCCAGCCCGAGGAGAACGTCGAGGGGCAGGGCCGCTCCGACGACTACCCGTTCCAGCAGGCCGGCATCGCCACCTCCGGCTACGCCACCGGCGCCAGCGCCCGCAAGACCACCACCCAGGCCAGCAAGTGGGGCGGCACCGCCAACTCCGCGTACGACTCCTGCTACCGGAATGCGGGCCAGTGCTCCGCCCTTCAGGGCGGGGGTGAAGGCCCGCGCGGGGAGGGCCGCCAAGGCCCGAGCCGTGCCGTTGACGTAACGTGGGCAGGCGGTGGTACGGTGACCACGTGCGGGGCGAAGGGTAGTTCCGGAAGCCCCGAAGCGTCACGACGGACACAGCGTGACATTGTCGCCGCAGGGCATGTGGAGACGAAAAACGCCTGTGGAGCGGACGTAAGACCGGGGCAACCTCCGGCGGATCGCGGTGAAGCAGGAACCCACCCGGGCGTTGCGCGTTCCGCGCGCAGCGCGGAGGGAATCCCCGCCATTCATGGCGGTGGAGGAAGTCAACACCGGTCGTGCGACACCGCCAGCAACATCAACGCGACCATCCTCAACCGCAGCGCCGACGGCGTCGCGTACGCGATCTGGCAGCTCGCGGTCGGCGGCACCCCGACCAACGACTTCGCCGTGGCGGTGAGCCCCACCGCCGGCAGCGTGGCCCGGGGCGCGACGACCATCGCGACGGTCAGCACCACGACCACCAGCGGCAACGCGCAGACGGTGAACCTGTCGGCCACCGGCGCGCCGAGCGGGGTGACGGTGTCGTTCAGCCCGTCCTCGGTGACATCCGGCGGCTCGGCCACCATGACGGTCAGCGCCTCGGCGACCGCTGCCACCGGCACCTTCACCGTCACGGTCACCGGCACCGGCTCGGTCAGCCACAGCGCGACGTACGGCCTCACTGTGACCGGCGCCGGCGGCTGTGCCGGCGGCCAGCTGATCGGCAACAGCAGCTTCGAGTCCGGTACCACCCCGTGGACCGCCACCTCCGGAGTGATCACCAACTCGACCGGCCAGGCGGCCCGCACCGGCTCCTACAAGGCCTGGCTGGACGGGTACGGCAGCACCCACACCGACACGCTGTCCCAGTCGGTGACCGTGCCGGCCGGGTGCGCCAGCTACACGCTGGCCTTCTGGCTGCACATCGACACCGCCGAGACCACCAGCTCGACGGCGTACGACAGGCTGACCGTCCAGGTCGGCACCACCACGCTGGCGACGTACTCGAACCTGAACGCCGCCACCGGCTACGCGCAGCGCACGTTCAACATGGCCGCGTACGCGGGCCAGACCGTGACGCTGAAGTTCACCGGCGTCGAGGACTCGTCGTTGCAGACCAGCTTCGTGGTCGACGACGTGACGCTGCAGGCCGGCTAGCCGGGACCGGTCAGTGGGGCGGGTGAGCGGCCCGCCCCACTCACTGGATCGGCAGGCTCCTGGTCCCGGCGCCCTTCAACGACCGGGTCAACGTGCGGTCGTCGATCCAGAGGAAGCACTGCACGCCGTGGTTGCCGTCCCGCCACTCCTCCTCGAAGGGGTGGTAGATGACGGTGCCGGCGCGGTACTGCAGATCGCTGTTGTTCGGCACCTTGACGTACTTGGCGATCAGGCCCCGGCAGGCCTTGTGCGCCCGCAGTGAGGTGCGCCGGAACTCGGCGTAGCTGATGTCCGGCGCCTGCCACACGCCGACGAACTCGGCGTGGTGCTTGGCGGTGCAGGCCACCGGCCGCATCTCGTCGATGTCGTCCTTGACCAGCTTCGGGTTGAAGCAGCCGTAGGCGAGCGGGGAGCCCGGGGCCAGCGCGCCGCGCAACGAGGCGCGGCGCGGGATGATGCTGCCGTCGTCGAGGCTGGCCACCTCGGAGACGTCGCAGCGGAACCAGCGGGCGCCGCCCGTCCAGGCCACCGCGGACGGGAACACCACCGAGACCAGCAGTCGCCCGGACCGCCAGTCCGCGCCCACCGCCTTGCCGACCTGCTTGTCGCACTCGACGCGGGCGGTCCGCGCGCCGGCCGAGCCGGTTCGCGGGGGAGCGCCCCGCTCGGCGTCCGGCCCGGTCAGTGTGCCGACGTGCAGGGTCTCCGCCCGGTGGGAGGCGGTGCACTCGACCGGGTTGTAGCCGCTGAGGTAGCCGATGTCCTGGACCGTGGGATGGCAGGCGCCGTTCTGCGGGACGAAGCCCTTCGCCGGCGCGAGGGCCGGCCAGTCGTCGGCCAGGTTTCGGTCCACCCCGGCGGGCGCGCCGCAACCGGCGAGCACCAGCACCGCCGTCCCGGCCACGGCGACCGCCGTCCACCACCGCCGCATTCGCCGACCTCCCCGTCGTCCGTCGTCGCGCCGGCCGGCTGGCACCGCCGGTACGCCACGGCGCAGCAGCATACGGCACCCGGGCTCAGATGACGGGTAGTCCCTGCGGGCCGACGCCGCGCATCGAGCGGGTGAGCCTCCGGTCGTCGCTCCACAGGAAACAGCGCACCCCCCGGTCGCCCTCCTCCCACTCCCGCTGCGACGGCGGGTAGAAGATCGATCCGGCCCGGTACGGCAGGTCGCTGTTGTTGGGCACGTTGGCGAAGACGGCGATGAGCGCCATGCAGCGCCGGTGCACCTGCTGGCTCGACCGGGTGAAATCCGCCCAGCTCATGTCGCGTTCCGCGTAGACGCCGACGAACTCGGCCCGGTGCGGCTCGGTGCAGAGCACCGGCGCCATGTAGTTCAGGTTGTTGCCGATCAGCTTCGGGTCGAAGCACCGGTGCACCAGCGGGTTGTCGCCGACCATCGCGCCGCGCAGGCTGCCCACCCGGTTGGCCGGCCGGGTGTTGTCGATGCTGTCGGTCTCCGCCAGGTCGCACCGGTACCAGCGGGCGCCGGCGAGCCAGGCGGTCACCGAGGGCACCGCGATGTTCATGGTGAGCCGGGCGGAGTGCCAGTCCCCGCCGATCACCTCCCGGGCCCGCTGGTCGCATTCGGCCCGGGCGGTACGCAGCGCGGCGGACCCGGGTTCGGGACGGGCGCCGGCCGCGGCCGGCCCGGTGAACGCGCCGACGTGCACGGCCTCGGCCAGGTGGCTGCGCCCGCAGGCCACCGTCTCGTAGGTGCCGGCCTGCACGACCGCGGTGATCCGGGGCAGGCAGGCGTCCGTGGCGGGGATGAACAACTTGGGCGCCGGCAGGGCGGGCCAGTCGTCGATCAGGTCGCCGTCGGCCCGGTGCGGCTGGACGCAGCCGCTCAGCACCGCCGTCGCCGTGCCGGCCAGCGCCAGCGCCACGAGCCACCGTCGCATCGTCCGCCCCTTCCGGGAGATGGCAGCCGGTCGCCGCGGCCCGTACGGCGGCCCGCCGCCGGGCGTGCAGCATATGTGACCGTCCCCGATGGAGTGTTGCGGTGTTTCCGCCGATCGGCCAGTCGCGGCTGGCTTTTCGTCCGGGTTTTCGGGTCCGGGAGGGCCGATTCTGCACCATCGGTCACGGCCGGGTCACAGCGGGTCCGGGTTGGTGCCGTGCCGCGAGCGGCGGGTGACCGCGTTCGTACACTGGCCCCGTGACCGTACCGCCGCCCATCGTCGCGCCGAGCATCCTGGCCGCCGATTTCGCCCGCCTCGCCGACGAGGTCCGCGCCGTAGAACATGCCGCCGACTGGTTGCACGTGGATGTCATGGACAACCACTTCGTGCCGAACCTGACGATCGGGCTGCCGGTGGTGCAGAGCCTGCGCGCCGTGACCGAGCTGCCCTTCGACGTGCACCTCATGATCGAGGATCCACGCCGCTGGGCGCCCGGGTACGCCGACGCCGGGGCGTACAACGTGACGTTCCACGCCGAGGCGTGCGACGACCCGGTGGCCCTGGCGAAGGACCTGCGCTCGGCGGGGGCGAAGGCCGGGCTGGCGATCGACCGGGACACCCCGATCGAGCCGTACCTCGACCTGCTGCCCAGCTTCGACACCCTGCTGATCATGACGATCAAGGCGGGGTTCGGCGGCCAGCGGTTCATCCCGCAGCTCCTCGACAAGGTGCGGACCGCCCGCGGGCACGTCGACAGCGGCCACCTCGAGTTGCGCATCGAGGTCGACGGCGGGATCGGCGCCGACACCATCGAGCAGGCCGCGGCCGCCGGCGCGGACGCGTTCGTCGCCGGCACCGCCGTCTACGGGGCCGACGACCCGGCCGAGGCGGTACGCCGCCTGCGCGCCCTGGCGGAACGCGCGGCCAGCGGGGCCTGAGGTGGACCCGGCCGGCGAGCGACCCGACGTCATCCTGGTCGTCGACGACGACGAGGACATCGCCCGTTTCGTCGAGTTCAACCTGCGGCTGCACGGCTTCGAGGTGATCCATGCCGGCGACGGCCAGGAGGCGCTCGAGGTGATCGAGCGACAACGACCGGACCTGGCCGTGGTCGACCTGATGATGCCGCGCATCGACGGCCTGGAGCTGACCCGCCGGCTGCGCGCCGACCCGATGACCGCCGCCCTGCCGGTGATCATGCTGACCGCCAAGGGAATGACCGTGGACAAGGTGCACGGCCTCAGCGCCGGCGCCGACGACTACCTGGTCAAGCCCTTCGACACCGCCGAGCTGGTGGCCCGGGTCAGCTCCACCCTGCGCCGCAACAAGGAGTTCCGGGAGGTCTCGCCGCTGACCGGGCTGCCCGGCAACAGCCGGATCCGGCGGGAGATCAGCGACCGGGTCCGCAACGGCGTCGACTACGCGGTCGGGTACATCGACATCGACCGGTTCAAGAGCGTCAACGACCGGTACGGCTTCGTCCGCGGCGACGAGTTCATCTCCGCCCTGGCCCGCAGCCTGCACCGGGCGGTGGTCTCGATCGGGCTGCCGCCGGCCTTCCTCGGCCACGTCGGCGGCGACGACTTCGTCATCGTCTGCACCCCCGGCCAGGTCCGGCCGCTGACCAGCCGGGCGGTGGTCGACTTCGAGAAGGCTGCGGACGCCCTCTACGACCCGACCGACCGGGAGCGCGGGTTCGTCGAGCTGAAGGACCGGCGGGGCAACATCCGGCGGGCCGCGCTGGTCACCCTCTCCATCGGCGTCTCCCTCTCCGACTCCGGCAAGCGCTTCTCGGACCCGCTGGAGGCGATCGCGGTGGCCTCGGAGATGAAGACGGTCGCGAAGAGCCAGCCCGGGTCGTACGTGGCGGTCGACCGGCGGCGCGGCGTCACCTGACCGTAACCGGACATCTGTGAGCTACCTCGCCTCCCCTGGCGACGGGGGCGGTCCGGCGTGTAAGACTTCCGGTGTACCCACCACGCGCTGGCGGGGCTCGGTGAAATTCCGAACCGGCGGTGATCCACGGTCCGACCGTGGTAAGCCCGCGACCCGGACGGCTTCGGCCGGACGGTGGACCTGGTGAGAATCCGGGGCCGACGGTGGGGAGCGGTCCGTCCGCCCCCCGACAGTCCGGATGGGAGACAGCGCGCGGGACGGGGAGGGCCCCCTGCTGGCCGCTGACACCCTCAGCGCCGCGTGGGCTCCCCGGGGCCGGCCGTGCCGTCCCCGGATCTCCGCCGCCGCCTGCCTGCGGCACGCCGTGTCGTCACCTCCCGCCCCGCCCGCGCACGACCGGCGAGTGAGAGGGCAGGGGCTGGCGATGACGAGCGTCTCCATCGATGAGGCGATGCGTCGCGCGATCGCGCTGGCCGCCCGCGGGCTGGGCACCACCAGCCCCAATCCGGTGGTCGGCTGCGTGCTCTTGGACCCGGACGGCGAGGTCGTCGGCGAGGGCTTCCACGCGTACGCGGGCGGGCCGCACGCCGAGATCGTCGCGCTCGCCCAGGCCGGCCGGCGGGCCCGCGGCGGCACCGCCGTGGTCACCCTGGAACCCTGCGACCACACCGGCCGCACCGGACCCTGCAGCCACGCGCTGATCCAGGCCGGTGTGGCCCGGGTGGTGGTCGCCGTCGGCGACCCCAACCCGGTCGCCTCCGGCGGGGCCGCCACCCTGCGCGCCGCCGGGATCCAGGTCGATTTGGGAGTACGCGCCGAGGAGGCCGAGGCCGGCAACGTCGCCTGGCTCACCTCGATGCGCCGGGGCTGGCCGTACGTCATCTGGAAGTACGCCGCCACGCTCGACGGGCGCTCCGCCGCCGCCGACGGCACCAGCATGTGGATCACCTCGGAGGCGGCCCGGATCGACGTGCACGCGCTGCGCGGCACCGTCGACGCGGTCATCGCCGGGGTCGGCACCGTGCTCGCCGACGACCCCCGGCTCACCGCCCGCAACCTGCGCGACGGCACCCTCGCGATTCGGCAGCCGCTGCGTGTGGTGGTGGACAGCGCGGGGCGTACGCCCCCGGCGGCCCGGGTCCGCGACGGCGCCGCGCGGACGTGGATCGCCACCGCCGCGGAGGTCGGGGCCGGCCCGGACGGCCGGGTCGACCTGCCGGCGCTGCTGGCCGAGATGCATCACCGCGGCGTGCGGGCGGCCCTGCTGGAGGGCGGCCCCCGGCTGGCCGGCGCGTTCCTCGCCGCCGGGCTGGTCGACAAGGTCGTCGGGTACGTCGCGCCGAAGGTGCTCGGCGCCGGCCCCACCGCCCTGCTCGACGCGGGTGTGGGGACCATCGCCGACGCCATCGAATTGGAACTCACCGACGTTACGCAGGTCGGACCCGATCTGCGGATCACCGCGCTGCCCCGGAAGAGGGAGGCCTGACATGTTCACCGGCATCGTCGAGGAACTGGGCGAGGTCGTCCGGACCACCGAGACCGGGGGTGACTCCGCGCTGGTCGCCATCCGCGGCCCGCTGGTCACCTCGGACGCCCGGCACGGCGACTCCATCGCGGTCAACGGGGTCTGTCTGACCGTGGTCGACGTCGACGGCGGCGTCTTCACCGCCGACGTGATGGGCGAGACCCTGCGCCGCTCCGCGCTGGGCGCGCTCCGCCCGGGCGACCCGGTCAACCTGGAGCGGGCCGCCGCGCTCGGCAGCCGGCTCGGCGGGCACCTGGTCCAGGGCCACGTCGACGGGGTCGGCGAGCTGATCTCCCGGGAACCGGCCGCGCAGTGGGAGACCGTCCGGTTCCGGCTGCCCGCCGCGCTGTCCCGGTACGTGGTGGAGAAGGGCTCGATCACCATCGACGGCGTCTCGCTGACCGTCGCCGAGGTCGGCGACGACTGGTTCGGCGTCGGGCTGATCCCCACCACCCTCAAGCTGACCACGCTCGGCGCCAAGGGCGTCGGCGACCCGGTCAACCTCGAGGTGGACGTGCTGGCGAAGTACGTCGAGCGGCTGCTCGGCGACCGCCTCGCCGGGGGCGCCCTGCCCGGTGGTGACCGCTGATGGGCCCGCTCGGCTGGCTGCTCGACGCCCAGGTCCAGGTGGCCGGTTCGCCGGTCCTGGTCCGGGAGATCGTCGGCAACGTCTTCGGCCTGGCCTCGGCGCTGTTCGGGCTGCGCCGGCTGGTCTGGGCCTGGCCCGTCGGCATGATCGGCAACGCGCTGCTGTTCACCGTCTTCCTCGGCGGTGTCTTCGCCACCCCGCAGGCGCACGACCTCTACGGCCAGGCCGGCCGGCAGGTCTTCTTCTTCGCGGTCAGCGTCTACGGCTGGTGGCGCTGGTCGCGCAACCGCCGCGCCGGGGCGGGGGAGCAGCCCGCCGTGACGCCTCGCTGGGCCACCGGCCGGGAACGCCTGGGCCTGCTCGCGGCGGCGGCGGTCGGCACCGCGGCCGGGTACCCCGCGCTGGCCGCGCTCGGCTCGTGGGGTCCGCTGCCGGACGCCTGGATCCTGGTCGGCAGCCTGCTCGCCACCTACGGCATGGCCCGCGGGTGGGTCGAGTTCTGGCTGATCTGGATCGCCGTCGACGCGGTCGGCGTGCCGCTGCTGCTGCGCGGCGGCTTCTACCCCTCCGCCGCCATGTACCTGGTCTACGGCGCGTTCTGCGTCTGGGGCCTGGCCGCCTGGTGGCGGGCCTCGCGGGCCGCCCCGCCGGCTCCCACCCCGATCCCGCCCACCTACTCGGAGGCAGTGGCATGAGCGCCTTTGGCAGCATCGAGCAGGCGGTGGCGGACATCGCCGCCGGCCGGCCCGTCGTCGTGGTCGACGACGAGGACCGCGAGAACGAGGGTGACCTGATCTTCGCGGCCGAGCGGGCCACGCCCGAACTGGTGGCCTTCATGGTCCGCTACACCTCGGGCTACATCTGCGTGCCGCTGACCGAGAGCGAGTGCGACCGGCTGGACCTGCCGCCGATGCACCACACCAACCAGGACCGGCGCGGCACCGCGTACACGGTGACCGTGGATGCCCGGGAGGGGATCAGCACCGGCATCTCGGCGGCGGACCGGTCGCACACCATCCGGCTGCTCGCCGACGCCGCCACCGACCCCACCGACCTGGCCCGCCCCGGGCACGTGGTGCCGCTGCGGGCTCGCGAGGGCGGGGTGCTGCGCCGGCCCGGGCACACCGAGGCGGCGGTCGACCTGACCCGGCTGGCCGGGCTGCGCCCGGCCGGGGTGCTCTGCGAGCTGGTCAACGACGACGGCACCATGATGCGCCTGCCTGACCTGGAGAAGTTCTGCGCCGAGCACGGGCTCACCCTGGTCACCATCGCCGACCTGATCGCGTACCGGCGGCGGAATGAGAAGCAGGTGGAGCAGGTCGCGGACGCGCGGATGCCCACCCCGTACGGGGTCTTCCGGGCGCTCGGCTACCGCAGCGACTACGACTCCGCCGAGCACATCGCGCTGGTCATCGGCGACCTCGGCGACGGGCGGGACGTGCTGGTCCGGGTGCACTCCGAGTGCCTCACCGGCGACGTCTTCGGCTCGCTGCGCTGCGACTGCGGCCCGCAGCTGCAGGCCGCCCTGGCCCGGGTGGCCCAGGAGGGGCGCGGGGTGGTCCTCTACGTGCGCGGGCACGAGGGACGCGGCATCGGCCTGCTGCACAAGCTCCAGGCCTACCAGCTCCAGGACCTGGGCCGGGACACCGTCGACGCGAACCTCGACCTGGGGCTGCCCGCGGACGCCCGGGACTACGGCACCGGCGCGCAGATCCTCTACGACCTCGGCGTCCGCTCGATGCGGCTGCTCACCAACAACCCGGCCAAGCGGGCCGGCCTGGAGGGCTACGGCCTCACCGTGAGCGGCCGCGAGGGGCTGCCGATCCGGTCGAACCCGGAGAACGTGCGGTACCTGCGCACCAAGCGGGACCGGATGGGGCACCTGCTGGACGAGTTGGACGAGGTGACCGAGGCGCCGATGGGCCGCCCGGTCGACGGCGACGAGATCGGAGCGTAGACATGGCGGGTTTCGGCGAACCGGGCGTGACGGCGGTGGACGCCGCCGGGCTGACGGTGGGCGTGGTCGCCGCGCGCTGGCACGGCGACCTGACCGACCACATGGTCGACCGGGCGGTCGCCGCCGCGCAGGCGTGCGGCGCCCGGGCGGTGGTGGCCCGGGTCGCCGGCTCGGTGGAGCTGCCCGTGGTGGCCCAGGCGATGGCCCGCCGGTACGACGTGGTGGTCGCCCTCGGCGTGGTGGTCCGCGGCGCGACGGCGCACTTCGACTACGTCTGCCGTTCGGTCACCGACGGGCTGACCCGGGTGGCCCTGGACGAGGGCAAGCCGGTCGCGCACGGGGTGCTCACGGTGGAGACCATCGAGCAGGCCCGGGACCGGGCCGGGCTGCCCGGCTCGGCGGAGGACAAGGGCTGGGCGGCGACCGTGGCGGCGCTGGACGCCGCGCTGGCGATCCGCGGCCTCGCCGCGGCCAACGGCCAGCGGGTCGGCTTCGGCGGCTGACCGGACCGCCCGGGGTGTGGGCGTCGCGGTCGCCCCGGCCAGGCCGCCGCGAGTAGTCCGGTTGCCCACTACGAAGCTGATGTCGCGGATGACTCACCAGCCCGGACCGGGCGCGGCGGCGACCGGACATCCTGCCCTTCTCGTCCCGTAAAAGTCCGGCGGCGTACCGGGACACCGGGAGCAGCGCAGGATTTCGCCACCGAGCACAGCCGCCCGACCACGATTCGCGTATCGCCGGATGAATCGTTGACGTCATCAGCTTCGTAGCGTCCGAGCGGCCCACCTGCGGGCCGCTGCGGGCGCGGTCCCGACGCTCGGCGCCGGCAGGACCGCCCGTCCGGAATGTGGTCGGGGTTCCGCCGCGCCGGACCCGGAGCGTATGGCGACGACGGACGGCTGGAAGAATCGCGTCCCGTGAAGACGTTCGAGGAGCTGTTCGCCGAGCTGCAGGCCAAGGCCGCCGCCGGCACCCCGGGCTCGGGCACCGTAGAGGCGCTGGAGCGGGGGGTGCACTTCATCGGCAAGAAGGTCGTCGAGGAGGCGGCCGAGTCGTGGATGGCCGCCGAGCACGAGGGCCCGGAGCGGGCCGCCGAGGAGATATCCCAGCTGCTCTACCAGGCCCAGGTGCTGATGCTCGCCACCGGTCTCGAGCTCAAGGACGTCTACCGACATCTCTGAGTGCCCCCACCCGTTGATCAATCCCGATCGAAGGAGCACTCCGTCATGCTGCGTGTCGCCATACCCAACAAGGGCACCCTGGCCGAGCCGGCCGCCCAGATGCTGCGCGAGGCCGGTTACCGGCAGCGCCGCGACCCCAAGGACCTGGTCTGCCGCGACGAGGCCAACGACGTCGAATTCCTCTACCTGCGGCCCCGGGACATCGCCACCTACGTCGGCTCCGGCGACCTGGACCTCGGCATCACCGGCCGGGACCTGCTGGTCGACTCCGGCGCCCCGGCCGAGGAGATCGTCGACCTCGCCTTCGGCGGGGCCACGTTCCGCTTCGCGGCCAGCCCGGACACCATCGACTCGCCGAAGGAGCTGGGCGGGCACCGGATCGCGACCGCGTACCCGGGGGTGGTCCGCCGCTACCTCGACGACAACGGGTTGAGCGCGGACGTCATCCGGCTCGACGGCGCGGTGGAGAACGCGGTCCGCCTGGGCGTGGCCGACGTGGTGGCCGACGTGGTCTCCACCGGCGCCACCCTGCGCCAGGCCGGCCTGCAGATCATCGGCGAGCCGCTGCTGGTCTCCTCGGCGGTGCTGGTCCGGCGCGTCGGGGCGCCCGGCTGCGCCCAGTCCGAGCAGCTGCTCCGCCGGCTGCACGGCGTGCTGGTCGCCCGGCGATACGTGATGCTCGCCTACGACGTGCCGGCCGGCCTGCTCGACCGGGCCAGCTCGCTGACCCCCGGGATCGAGTCGCCGACCGTCTCCCCGCTGCACCGGGAGGGCTGGGTCGCCGTGCAGGCGATGGTGCAGCGCGACGACGTGCACCGGATCATGGACGAGCTCTACGAGCTGGGCGCCCGGGCGATCCTGGTCACCAACATCCACGCCTGCCGGCTGTGAGGCCGCTCCCCTCGTCGGCCGCCCTCCCCCTGGTGGTGCTGGGCGGGGCGGCGTCGGCGGCCCAGGGCGTGGTCAACGCCGAGCTGGGCGAGCGCGCCGGCAACCCGGTGCTCGGCGCGGTGGTCAACAACCTCGGCGGCAGCCTGCTCGTCGTGCTGGGGCTGTTCGCCGTCCCGTCGATGCGCGCCGGACTGGCCGTGCTGCGCCGGTCCGGGCTGCCCTGGTGGTCGTACCTGGGCGGGCTCGGCGGCGCGGCGATCGTGGTGATCGGCACGTACGTCGTCCCGGTGCTGGGGGTGGCGGTCTTCACCATCGCCCAGGTCGCCGGGGGCAGCGTCGGCGGGCTGGCGGTGGACCGGGCCGGCCTGGCCCCGGTGGGGCGGCTGCCGTTCACCGTGCCCCGGGTGGCCGGGGCGCTGCTCGGCGTCGGCGCGGTGACCCTGGCCCAGCTCGGCCGGCCGGTCGGCGACCTGGCGGTCGGTCTGGTGTTGCTCGCGGTGGCGGGTGGCCTGGCGGTCGCCCTCCAGTCGGCGCTGAACGGGCGGGTCTCCGCCGCCAGCACCACCGCGGCCGGCATCGCGGTCAACTTCGCCGTGGGCACCCCGGTGATCCTGGCGGTCGCGGCGCTGGTCGGCGCGTTCGCCACCCGCCCCGGTTGGCCGGGGCAGTGGTGGTTGTACGGGGGCGGCCTGCTCGGCGTGGGCATCGTGCTCTCCCTGCTGGTCGGGGTACGCGCGGTCGGCGTGCTGCGGACCGGGCTGGCGTTGGTCGCCGGGCAGCTCGGCGGCGCGCTGCTGCTGGACGTGCTGCTGCCCGGTGGGGCCGGTGCCCGGCTGCCGGTGCTGGCCGGCGCGGCGCTCACCCTGGTCGCGGTCGTGGTGGCCGGTGGGCGGCGACGCGCCGCGATCGGTGTGGCACCGGACCGGAGCCCGGAGCCGGATGGCAGACTGGTCGGGTGAGCGATGCACTGGTGACCGTGCGGCCGCGGCGGATCCGGGTGGTCTGCTGGGCCTCGGCGGCGACCCTGCTGGTGGTCTTCAGCCTGGTGGCGACCTCGCTGACCGGCCGGACCGGCGACGGCTACGGCACGTTCCAGCGCGGCGACCAGCTGGCCATGATCGGGCTGGGCGTCTTCGGCGCGCTCGGCATCCTGCTCTTCACCCGGCCGCGGGTGGTGGCCGACGCCAGGGGCGTCCGGGTGCGCAACGTGATCGGCTCGTACGAGCTGCCCTGGGAGGTCGTCCGCGGGGTCCGTTTCGACCGGGGCGCCCCGTGGGCCAGCCTGGAGCTGCACGACGACGACCTGCTGCCGATGGTCGCCCTCCAGGCGGCCGACAAGGAGCTGGCGGTCGAGGGCGTGCGCGCCCTGCGCCGGCTGCACCAGGCGCACCTGGCCGCCCTCGCCGGCGACCCCGCCCCCCGCTGACCCGGAAATCCGCAGGCCGGGGCGCAAGGGGACGGGT
>NZ_QGKS01000172.1 GCF_003172935.1 Micromonospora sicca
CACTGCGACCAGTTCCTCATACGAGGGAAGCTGCGACCCGGGCTGCACACCAAGATCATGCCAGTCAGCCAAGCCACAGTGGACAGCAGGCCCCGATCAGCGACTCACCTCAGGCTGAATACGTACCACTCGTGGTGGACAAGCGAACGGGTGAGGCGCGCTTCTCTACCTGAGCTCTGGCATCAAGGACAGCGCTGATCAAGGGGATGCGGTGATGTCGTAGCTACTCGGCTACAAGAGCGGATCTCCTCGTCGGGCAGTCGTAGACCGACCAGCCTCCCCGGACGGGGTCCAGGTGGAGCGCCCTACCGGACGAACGACCTGGACCCCGTCCGGGGAGGCTGGTAGCCCTTGTGGTGCCCGGCGAGGTGATCTGCGGCGGCATCTCTGAGGAGGGCCGGGGTTCGGGGCAGAGCCTCGAGGTCTTCGTGGTTCTGGTCGTCTGCACGTGTGGCCGGCCGGCCCGGCCGATGCCGGCCGGAGGTCGCCGGCAGGCCGGGGCCGGGCCGGCGCGGCCCGCTTTGCGGGCCGCCTTGATTCTTAAGAGCCCAATTCGGCAACCGTGAAGGGGGGCACCTATGAGTCCTCGATATGCTCGTTGATTTCATCGGCCTCGCCGACGTTGTGCTGCCACCTGGTTGCCCGACCTTGCTTGCCCGCGAAGAACAGCGCTACCACCTTCCCGAGGAACTTCGTAGCGACGCCGTGGTAGTGCAGGTCGGCTCGGAGGTGGAGGAGGTCCTGCAAGCCTGCTAGGCAATGCGTAAAAGCCTGTGGTGGGACGCGCACTCGCGTCCCACCACACCCTTGACAAGATCCCCTGAGCAACAGAGAGGATGTGGCACCCGCACCCGCCTTCGGATGGTCCGAGTGACTGCCAACCCGGTGCACAGTCAAGGGAGAAACCCGTCATGACACTGACGCAAAGGCTGCGCCGCCAGGTGAGCTGGCTCGCCGCCGCCGTGCTCGTCACGGTCGCGGCACCGGCGACCGCAGCGCACGCCGCGACGACCACCACCATCGCGGCTCCGGTGGTCACCCCCTCATTCCCCATCTACACCGTGGGCACCGCGGTCACCTTCACCTTCACGCCGGGCTCCACCGATCCCATACCGGTCCGCTACCAGTACCAGTTCGACGACGGCAGGACCAGCTCCGTACGGGCGACGGCGGGCGTCGCGAGCATCACCTGGATCCCCGCCCGGCGAACCACCACGTTCACCGTCGCCGCGGTGGCCCGGGACGGCGCGGTCAGTGCGCACACCGTCGACATCCTCCTAGCCGACGCCGCGACCCCCGCCGCCGACCAGGACCTCAACGGGGACGGCTTCGCGGACCTGCTCACCGTGGGCGGGACCCCCGGCCTCACCTCCGGGCTCTGGCTCGCGACCGGCCGCGAGGCCAGCACACGGGGTCGGGTCCACGCCCCCGCCACGAATATCGGCGCCAACGGCAACGGCATGTTCCTCACCGATACGCCCGCCGATTTCGATGGCGGACAGGCCATTACCGGGCAGTTCAACGGCGGCGGGTTCCAGGACGTGCTGGTCTACTACCCGACCGGCCTCCATGCGGGCGAAGCGGTGATCCTCTTCGGCAGCGGCGACGGCTCGGTTCTGCAGCCCCAGTACAGCGGCAACGCCCAACCAATCTCCAACGGAGTCTTCACCGACCTCAACGGCACCAACCCGATCCAGGTCGCTAACGCCTACGACGCCTCGGGCATGGGTTCGCCCTACGACGACCTGATCGCGATCAACGGCGACGCCGGCGTCGGCTACTACCTCGCCTACTACCCGAACTACGGCGGCACGGGCGCGTACCCGATCCCCGTGCAGCTGGACACGCCCACCCCGACCGGCGGGTCCGACTGGGACAGCTGGACCATGGCGACCACCCTGCTGCCGTCCGGCACGGCGATGTTCCTGTGGAACGAGTCGACCGGCCAGCTGTATCTGTGGGAGGGCATCCGCTTCACCGACAACGGCGACATGACCGGCGCGATCAGCTACACGCAGTACCAGATCTCGCCCAGTTGGCACCAGGGCAGCCCGCTGTCCACCCTGCAGGCCACGGACTTCGACGCCGACGGTGTTCCGGATCTGTGGGCCGTCGACCCGGCCGGCGTCGTCACCGCCTACCAGGTCGCCAACCTGTCCACCGCTGTACCGGCGACCGTACGGGCGGGGCAGCCGCAACACCTGTCCTAGCCGGTGGCCGTGCGAGGGCAACGGGCGACGCTCGGCCCCCTCGCACGGCCCTCGCCGCGTCACATCCCGGTCGCGTCGCCGGCCGAGTGCGGCAGCACGAACCGCTTGACCGCCGCGCCGCTGACCGCAGCGCAGAACTGCCGGTAGCCGGCGTCGGACCGGCGGGCGGATCGACGGCCGGGGCTCAGCCGGCGTCGACCAGTCCGCCGGTCGCGACGGCGTTGGTCCGGTGCAGGCTTACCGCGTGTTCCGCCCTGCACAGCTGACAGCGGTCAGTACTTGGGCTCGACCGGTAGGGGCAGCTTGTCCGCCCATGCGCGGAGAACCTCAACAGCCTGCGTACGGAGCGTGCCCTCAGCGAGGTCCTCGCGAAGCGACCGGCGTTCGATCGGCTGGGCGACCTCTCGATAGAACTGGAGGTCTTCGAAGCCGTAGGTCGCGACGTCGTGATACTGGCTCCGAAGATCAGCCGAGGTATCCGCGCCCAGTAGCAGGCGACGAGGCACATCGGGCAGGGCTCGCTGCTGGCATACATGACACCGTCCGCGAAAAGCTGCTGTCCCAGAGGCGTTCGGAGACCTTGGCGAAGTCGTCGGGGATCTGGCCGGTGACCATCCGGGCCGGCGCGAGGGCGGCCAGGTCGACCGGGTCGCGCGGTGCTCGGCCGTGGCCGGTGGCTGCCGACCATGACTCGCCACGTCCCCGCCCCGGTGACCGGCCCTGCGTACGTATACGCATCTGACGCCGGAGAGCGAGGCGCGGACGAGGCGGGCGGTGGACGCGATCCTCGGCCGTGGCCGGATCGATGTTCACGGCCAAGGGACGGCCTGAGATACGAGTGGATCTATTGCACAGCAGGTCAGTGCCTGCTTGTCGGCCAGGTGCGCCAGTTCTGCCAGGACCGGCTCGGCGTCGGACCGCGCTGCCCCTGGTAGCGCGAGCCGTAGACGGCCGAGCCGTACGGGTGCTCGGCCGGCGAGGAGAGCCGGAAGATGCAGAGCTGCCCGATCTTCATCCCGGGCCAGAGGGTGATCGGCAGGTTCGCCACGTTGGAGAGCTCCAGCGTGACGTGGCCGGAGAAGCCCGGGTCGATGAAGCCGGCGGTGGAGTGGGTGAGCAGCCCGAGCCGGCCCAGTGAGCTCTTCCCTTCGAGGCGGCCGGCGAGCTGGTCGCCCAGCGAGATCACCTCCAGCGTCGAGGCGAGCACGAACTCACCCGGGTGCAGCACGAACGGCTCGCCCTCCGGCACCTCGACCATCGAGGTCAGGTCGTCCTGCTGGACCGACGGGTCGATGTGCGTGTAGAGGTGGTTGTTGAACACCCGGAAGAGCTTGTCCAGGCGTACGTCGATGCTGGACGGTTGCACCAGCGTGGGCTCGAACGGCTCCAGCGCGAGCGTGCCCGCCTTGATCTCGCTGACGAGGTCGCGGTCGGAGAGCAGCATCGGAACACCATAGCGAGCACGGCGCCGAGCGCCGTCACCGGAGCGGGTGACCTGCGTGTCGGGCTGCGCGTTCGTACGTGTGTTCGATAGAATGTCCGCATGGCTTCCTGGTCCGAATTCGCCGCCGACGAGCCGCGCCTCGCCGACGAGATCCGCCTTCTCATGCAGCAGTACGGGCCGGGCTTCGGCTATCTCGCCACGGTCCGCGCCGACGGCGGCCCCCGGGTCCACCCGGTCTCGCCGGTCATCACCGACGAGGGGCTCTTCTGCTTCGTCATCGACTCGCCGAAACGCCGTGACCTCGAACGCGACGGCCGTTACGCGCTGCATTCGTTCCCGCCCGAGGAGAGCGACGACGAGGCGTACGTGGCGGGCCGCGCCCGACCTGTCACCGACCAGGCCCGGGTGGCCCGGGTCGCCGAGATCGGCCGGGCCGCGCCACAGGTCGACTGGCGGCTGTTCGAGTTCACGATCGACGTCGCCATGCTCACCCGTCGCGGGCAGAGCGAGGCGACGAGCCGCGGCGGCGGGCAACCGGCCGTTCAGGTCTGGCTCGACCCGCGGGCGGCGCATCTGGCTGGCGACGCGGCGGGCGTACCCGATCAGCGGCCGGCCCGGCGCGGACGGCACGGCTTCGACACCCGCCGGACGGCGGCCTGACCCTGGCCGAGGCCCCGTGAATGCGGCGGTGCCGGCCCCGTCGTGAGACGGAGCCGGCACCGGCGTCTGCTGGGGTGTTACGCCGCGCGGTAGGCGTTCCACGCGGTCAGCATGCGGCTCGCCTGGCCAGGGGTGAACTGGTACATGCACGAGTCGTAGGTGTAGTCCATGAAGTTGGTGATCGGGTCCAGGCCGGCCGTGGCGCAGGTGTCCCGCCCGGTCGGGCACTGGAACGCCGGCGACGACTCCGCCGGGGTGTCGCTGACGCTGTCACCCGAGCCGGAGCACCCGCCCTGGAAGGTGTGGTAGAGGTTCAGCCAGTGGCCGACCTCGTGGGTGCCGGTGTCGCCCTGGTTGTAGTTGGTAGCGGTGCCACCCGGCAGCGACTCGCTCAGCGCGACCACGCCGTCCATGCTGTCCAGCTTGCGCTTCGGGAAGGTCGCCCAGCCCAGCAGGTCGTCGCTGAGCTCGCCCAGGTAGAGGTTCAGCGTGTTCTTGCCGCCCTCGCGCAGCGAGGTCTTCATCTGCCGCTCGGCGGAGGAGCCCTGCACGATCGGGTACCAGGCGGCGTTGGTCACGTGGTGGACCTTCTGCAACTGGAAGCCGAACGCGGTGGGCGCGCCCCCGGTGGCACCGCTGTAGGCCTGGTTGAGCACGTCGATCTGGGCGGTGACCAGCGAGTCCGGGATGTTGCCGCCGGCCCGGGTGGTGTCCCGCTGGATGACGTGCACGACGACGGGGATGGTGACCGTGGCCAGGGTGGTGGCGCCGGCGCCGGCGCGGAAGTTGGCCCGCTCGCGCAGCGCAGCGGCGAGGTCGGCCTCGCGGTCACGGACCTGCTTGACGGTCAGCTCGTTCGGGTCGTGCTTGGCCGTGCCGCCCTTCTTGACCCGCGCGTCTGAGTGGACGTCGGTCGGCTCGGCGCAGGACGCGCCGGGGGCGGCCGAGAAGGCCGAAGCAGCGGGAACGACGCCCACGGCAGCGGTGCTGAGCAGCAGCGCGAGGGTCGTCGACGCGACACCGGCGGCACGCCGGGCCAGCAGGTTGGGACGAAGTCCCATGGGCCCACCTCTTTCTGGCGGCACGACAGGGGGTATGTCGGGCCGTGGCTGAGAACGTGTGGGTGACGTTACAACCGATCGACGGATTTGAGAACGGGCATATGTTGCCGTAGTGAAACTTTCTCCTGCACAGGGGCGGGTCCGTGATTTCACGGTCGTGACAGGGTGGTTGCCCGGGGCGGGCGCGCCGGGGGTACCTGGATGCACGGCCGCGGTGACCTCAGGTACAGTGGTGCCGCCTGCGGGTGTAGTTCAATGGCAGAACATCAGCTTCCCAAGCTGACAGTGCGGGTTCGATTCCCGTCACCCGCTCCACGTAAAAGGCCCTGGCCAAGACGCAAGTCCCAGCCAGGGCCTTCGACGTTCCAGGGCCAGCGATCACGCCGCGTGCCCCGTGGCGTGCTGATCAGGGCGGCCCGCAAGCGGGCCGCGCCGGCCCGGCCCCGGCCTGCTGGCGACCTCCGGCCGGCATCGGCCGGGCCGGCCGGCCACGCTGCGGACGACAAGACCTTGAAAACCTCGGGGCTCCGCCCCGAACCCCGACCCTCCTCAAAGATCCGCCCCAAGCTGCCGAAAGCATCTTGCTCGATCTGGAGGTGTGGGCGGCGGTGAGTAAACTTCCGCGTCATGCCCTCGGAGAACGTGCCGGCCGACCCGGTGGAGCTGCACTACACCCTCACTTCGGACGACCTGCTTGACGGCTTTGCCGCCCAGAACCGCAGCATCTCGCGTCCATGGTATTTGCGGTGGCTGAGCACTCTCCTGACGGTTGGCGTGATCGCTGTCGTCTTCGTTTCCTCTGCGGTGTCCGGGAAGTGGCGGCAGGCACCGCTGCGATAGGTGCCGTCGTCGTGCTGGTCGTGGTGGTGCCCGTCGCTGTTGGGTTCAGCCTGCTGCTGCGCCCGCTCACCCACGGTTCTTGGATCTACCGGTTGCAGGTCCGGCAGATCATGCGCGGCAATCCCGCGCTGTCCCAGCCCATGCACGTCATGGTTACCGAGAGCGGCGTGCATTTCAGCAGCGCCACCGGACAGTCGACGACAAGTTGGGCTCAGTATCCGCTGCACGTCGAGACGGATCGGTCGTTCGCCCTGCTTGCATCGCAGCGGCGCGGAGGGGCAGTGCTCGTACTGCCGAAGCGGGGTCTCGACGCAGCGGGTTCAGCAACGCTGCGTTCGTTGCTCGCCGCCCACTCCCGCCGGCTTCCCTGACCGTTCCGATGCGCTCGGGTCCTGCGGGTACCAGCGGAGCTCGACGGTGTTGCCGTCCGGGTCGCGTACGTAGGTCGAGGTGGCGCTGCCCCGCGCCCCGAACCGGGGCACCGGTCCGATCAGCACGTCGAACACGCCGGAGTCGATCACCTGCTGCCAGTCCAGCGGCTCGACCACCAGGCAGATGTGGTCGACGTTCGACTCGCCGCGCTCCCCGCCGACCAGGTCGATGATGGTCTCCGGGGTGATCCGTACCGAGGGGAAGGGGACCTCGCCGGCCCGCCACCGGTCGACCCGGACCGGTTCCAGCCCGAGCGTGCCGCAGTAGAAGGCGAGGGCGCGTTCGACGTCGGCGACGGTGAGCACCAGGTGGTCGAAGGCCGTCACCCGCACGGCGCTCACCTGGTCTCCAGCTCGTACGCCTGGCGCAGCCAGTCGGCGAACAGCGCCGGGTCGACCTCGTCGACGGTAGGGAGCTTCACCGCGGCCATCTGCCGGGCGGCCGGGGTGAGCCGACCGGAGGGGTCGGCGACCTCCTGCCCGCGCCACAGTCCGAAGGTGACGTACGACGGGTACGCCTTCAGCAGGCAGACCGGTCGCTGCCCCGGCCGCTCGTCGAGACTCCACGTCGGGTGACCGTGCCACATCGCGCCGGTGGCGTCCGGGAGGGCCGCGTCGATGACGGGCCGGAGCTTCTCGCCGATCTCCCGCTGTGGGGCGTCGAGGGCGGTCAAATAGTCGGTCACGGTGTTCATGGGGCTCCTGTCGGTGCGGTTCGGGACGACTCCAGACTCGCCCCGACGCCGATCCGGACCAAGCCCCGATGGGGCTACGATCGTTTACCCGGAGTCAACGGTGGGGGGCGGCTTGCTGGAGCGGTACGAGGTCGAGACGTTCCTGACCCTGGCCGGGGAGCTGCACTTCGGGCGTACCGCCGAACGCCTGCGGGTGACCACCGGCCGGGTCAGCCACGTGGTGAGGAAGCTGGAACGCCGGATCGGCGCGCCGCTCTTCGAGCGCACCAGCCGGGTCGTCCGCCTCACCCCGATCGGCACGCGGCTCGCCGACGACCTGCGCCCCCTGGTGGCCGGGATGGACGAGGCCGTACAGCGGGCGATCGAGGCCGGGCGGGGTGTCACCGGTGAGTTGCGGGTGGCGTTCCTCGGCGAGTGGACCGCCCCGGTCCTGCTCCGGGCGGTCAGCCTCTTCACCGAACGGCACCCGGACTGCGCGGTGCACGTGCACGAGGCGCAGCTCGCCTCCACCCGGTCGAGCCTGCTCGACGGCTCGATCGACGTGCTCATCGCCGCGTACCCCTTCGACGGCATGGCCAACGGCCCGGCGCTGCTCTCCGAGGGGCGGGCGCTCGCGGTGGCCGCCGGCCACCCGCTCGCCGGCGAGGCGTCGGTCTCCCTGGAGGTGCTCGCCGACCATCCGGTGGTGCAGTATCCGGCCGTGACCTCGGCCGAGTTCAAACGCGACCGTACGCCGGAGCGGACGCCGTCGGGGCGGCCGGTGCCGACGGGGCCGGTGGGCAACACCTTCTCGGAGATGCTCTCCCTGGTGGCGATGGGCCGGGGCGTGCTGCCGGTCGGCGAGCACACCCGGCGGTACTACCCGCGTCCGGACGTGGCGTACGTGCCGATCCACGACGCGCCGCCGATCCGGCGCGGTCCGGTGTGGCGGGAGACCAACACCACCGCCCGGGTACGCGAGTTCGTCCGGGCCGCGGTCGACGCGAATCCGCGACCGGCGGGCTGACGGCTGTCGTACCCGGCTGACAGCATCCGGGGCATGCGGGTGGAGGCGGAGATCCGGGGGCTGGTCGAGGCGCTGACGCCCGTCGACGAGGTGGAGGCGCGGCACCGGGCGGAGTGCCTGGCCTGGCTGGCCGGAACCGACGACATCTTCCGCCGGGCGAAGCCCCGCACCCCCTCCCCACACCTGGTGGCGTACTTCCTGCTGCACGACGAGGCGGACGGCAGCGTGCTGCTGGTCGACCACCGCAAGGCCGGGATGTGGCTGCCCAGCGGCGGTCACGTCGAGCCGGGCGAGCATCCGGCCGAGACCGTGCGCCGGGAGGTGGTGGAGGAGTTGGGCGTGCCGGCCGTCTTCGCGCCGCGCTTCGCCGAGCGCCCGGCCTTCCTCACCGTGACCGACACGGTCGGCGCGCCGGAGGACCGGCACACCGACGTCAGCCTCTGGTTCGTGCTCAGCGGCGGCCGGGACCAGAAGCTGATCCCCGACCCGGGCGAGTTCCGCGGCGTCCGCTGGTGGACGCCGCGGGAGGTGACGGACGCGGCCCCGGCGACGGTCGAACCGCACCTGGGCCGGATGCTGGCCAAGCTGCTCGCCTGATCCGGCCGGCCGCTCCGCCGAGGCCGTAGGCTGACGATCATGCGGATTGGCATCGTGATCCTCCCGGACCAGCGCTGGTCAGAGTCGCAGCGCCGCTGGCGGCAGGCCGACGAGTGGGGCTTCGACCACGCCTGGACGTACGACCACCTGGGCTGGCGGGACCTGGTCGACGGGCCGTGGTTCGACTCGATGACCACACTGACCGCCGCCGCGACGGTGACCTCCCGGATCCGGCTCGGCACGCTGGTGGCCTCGCCCAACTTCCGGCATCCGGCGGCCTTCGCCCGGCAGATCACCGCGCTCGACGACGTCTCGGGCGGGCGGGTGCTGCTCGGCCTCGGCGCCGGCGGCATCGGTTTCGACTCGGCGGTGCTGGGCGGCGAGACGCTGCCGCCGCGGCAGCGGGTGGACCGGTTCGCCGAGTTCACCGAGCTGCTGGACCTGATCCTGCGCCAGGACGGGACGACCTGGCGTGGCGAGTGGTTCGCCGCCGTGGACGCCCGGAACAATCCGGGCTGCGTGCAGCAGCCCCGGGTGCCGTTCGTGGTCGCCGCGAACGGGCCGCGCTCGATGCGGCTGGTGGCCCGCTTCGGCCAGGGGTGGGTGACCACCGGTACGGGCGGCGACGACCTGGAGAGCTGGTGGTCCACGGTTGCGGAGGTCTCCGCCCGGATGGACGCGACGCTGGAGCGGGCGGGTCGCGACCCGGCCACCCTCGACCGCTACCTGTCCCTCGACGCCGCGCCGGTCTTCTCGCTGACCAGCGCGGACTTCTTCGCCGAGCAGGTGGGCCGGGCCGCCCGGCTCGGCTTCACCGACGTGGCCACGCACTGGCCCCGGGCCAGCAGCTGGTACGCGGGCGACGAGCAGGTCCTGGTCGACGTCGCCACCCGGCTCCTGCCGGAGCTGCGCCGCGCCTGAGGACGGGCGGGCTCAGGTGCCCAGGTCGCCGGCGCTGACGCCGCCGTCGCCGGCCGAGACCAGCCGGAAGCGGATGCAGACGATCTGCGTGTCGTCGGTGACCGGGATGCCCTGCCGCGCCCAGTAGGCGCCGTGGCCCTCCCGCCACTCCTCGATGGACCGGTCCCCCTCGCCTTCGGAGCGGGCGAAGTCCCAGGGCACGTCGGCGAAGCGGACCGCCTCGACGCCGGTGACCTCGACGACCCCGACCAGCTCGTCGTGGTCGTCGACCAGGGTCAGCCGCTCGCCGACCTGCTCCAGCTCCTCGTTCTCCTGCGCGTACTCGCTGATCAGGCCGGCGGTCGCGGTCTTCACGCCGGCCAGCACCAGGGTGTTCAGCCTGGCGCGCAGCTCACCGGGCGTGCCGAGGGCGAGCGAGCGCAGTCCACCGATGCGGGGCCACATCCTGCCGAGGCTAGTCCCGGGTGATCCCCGGCGCCGACCGTTCGCTGATGGTGTCCGGCCCGCTGGCCCGCTCCGCCGAGTGCTGGGCCGGGTCTGCACCGCCGTCGAGGAGTTCGTCAGATGAGCTGTCCGGCGTAGCCGGCCGCCGCGAGCACCCGGTCGTCGCCGGTGGCCGCGTGCGCGTCGAGCACCGCGTCGGCCAGCTTCACCACGTGCGCGTCGCCGTGCCGGGCCGCCCGGGCGAAGACCTCCGCCGGGCCGCCGGGCGCGACCGCCGGCGGCGCTGTCGCCGCCGGTGCGGCGTACACCGAGGTGACGGCGGCCGTGGCCGACCAGGCCGCGGCGACGCTCGGCGCCCACGCCGCCGGGTCGAGAGCCGGCAGGGTACGCAGCACCGCGGTCGGCGCGGTCACCGTCGGATCGGGTGGGCGTGACCCGCTCAGGCGAGGAGGCGGGCGGCGTCGACCAGGGTGCGGACGTTCAGCTCGGCGGCCACTTCCGGCGGGCAGTCGGCGACCACCGCGGCGGTGCCGACCACCTCGGCGCCGCGGGCCGCGCAGAGGTCGTGCAGGGCGCGGAGTTGAGCGCCGGTGGCCACCCAGTCGTCCACCAGCAGCACCCGGTCGGCCGGGCCGAGGTGGCGGTCCCGGACGCCGAGGGTGACCCGTCGGCCCCGGAAGTCGGGCGGGCTCTGCGCCCAGCTCACCGCGCCGGCCGGGAGTCGCCCGTCGCCCACCTTGTACGCCGGCACGAAGCCCACCCCGAGCGCGGTGGCGGCCAGTGGTCCGAGCAGCAGCCCGGTCACCGCCGGGGCGAGCACCACGGTCGGGCGGGCCGGTCGGAAGGGCGCCACCAGGGCCGGACCGAGGGCGGCCAGCACCTCCGGGTCGCGCCACCAGCCGGAGACGTCGCTGACCAGGTGGTCGCTTCCCGGACCCGGATCGATCCAGCGGAACAGCTCGGTCAGGCGTTCGCTCAGCACTGTCCCATCCTCGGACACCGACGCCAGGCGATGCCGCGCGAGTCGTGGCCAGCGACCTTTCCACCGATCGGTCATCGGGGGCAGGCCGATCGGCTACACGTACCAGGGTAAATGCGGGCATACCATCATGATCACGTTGACTTCGGAAGTGCTTCTCTCGTTACGGTCCCAGCCGGTTTGTTCAGCTCACGAAAGGACCGGGCCGGTGGCTGGTAGGCACTTCCGTACCCGCAAGTTCTCGCCCGCCGGCATCGCGGCCACCGCGGCGGTCGGCGTGGTCCTCGCCGTCGGCGGCACCGTCGGCGCGGTCCAGCTCACCGCCGGCTCGGCCGCTCCCGAACCGGCCGTCGCCGAGGCCCTGCCCAGTAGCCTCGTGCCCAGCTCCGCGTCCCCTTCGCCCAGCGCCTCACCGAGCCTCAGCCCCTCGCCGACGGCCACCCCCAGCCCGAAGGCCACCCGGACCCAGGCCGCCTCCCGGAGCAAGGCCCGCACCGCCAGCCCGAAGCCGACCGCCACGGCGAGGAAGACCGCCGCGGCCGCCAAGATCGTCGACAGTGGCTCCTGCGGCGCCTCCTTCTACGACGAGGGCCAGATGACCGCCAACGGGGAGACCTTCAACCCCGACGCGCTGACCGCCGCACACAAGACCCTGCCCTTCGACACGAAGGTCCGGGTGACCAACCCGGCCAACGGCAAGTCCGTCGTCGTCCGGATCAACGACCGCGGGCCGTACGTCGACGGCCGCTGCCTGGACCTGTCCCGGGCCGCGTTCCAGGCGATCGCCTCCGTGGACCTCGGCGAGGTGACCGTCAAGTACGAGGTGCTGGGCTGACCGCGAGCGACGGCGATCGGGTCGGCGGGGCGATCCGGCCGGCCAGAACCTCCTCGGACGACGGGCCAGGTTCATTCACCCGTTCACGTCGATCAGGCATGCTGTCCCGTGTACGCACGAAACCCTTCCAGTCGGGCCGCGGCCCGCTGAGTCCCGGATCCCGCGCCGGCCTCGGCGCGGCCCTCGCGCTGCTCGCGCTCGTCTCCGCCGTGGAACTGGCCGACGGCCGGCCGGCGCACTACGTGGCGCTGATGGTCGCCGCACCCTTCCTCGCCGCCGCGCTGGCCTCCTGGCGGGTGGTGCTCGGAGTGGGCGTCCTCGCCACCCTCATCGGCGCCGGCTTCGCCCTCGCCGAGCGGACCATGTCGCTGGTCACCGCGGTCAACGTCGCCGGGATCGCGCTGGCCACCGCCATCGCCGCCGCCGTCGCCTCGGTACGCCAGCGGCAGGCCGAGCAGATCGCCGAGCTGTCGAAGCTGGCGACGGTGGCCCAGCAGGCGGTGCTCCGGCCGCTGGGCCCCCAGGTCGGCACCCTCGCGGTGGCCGCACGCTACATCTCCTCGACCGCGACCGCCGAGATCGGCGGTGACCTCTACGAGGCGATGGACACCCCGTACGGCGTCCGCTTGATCATCGGCGACGTCCGGGGGAAGGGCCTCGACGCGGTCCGCCTGGCCAGCATCGTGCTCGGCTCGTACCGGCACGTCGCGTACGAGCGGGCGGACCTGCGGGCCGTGGTGACCGACCTGGACCGGGCGGTGGCCCGCAACGTGGGCGACGAGGACTTCGTCACCGCCGCGCTGGTCGAGGAGCGGGGCGGCACCCTCACCATCGTCAACTGTGGACACCCGTCGCCGCTGCTGCTGCGCCGGGGAGCGGTGATCCCGCTCGAACCGCCCGCGCCCGCGCCCCCGCTCGGGTTCATGCCGGTCGTCCGCCCCCGGGTGGAACGGCTGGAGCCGGGTGACCGACTGCTGCTCTTCACCGACGGCCTCGGCGAGGCCCGCCGGGACGGCGAGTTCTTCCCGACGGCCGACCGGGCCTGGCGGCTGCTCGGCCACGGCACGGTCGCCGACGGGCTGGCCTCGCTGGAGACCGCGCTGGTCGAGTGGGTGCACGGCCGGTTGGACGACGACATCGCCCTGGTGCTGATGGAGTACACCGGGCCGCGCAGCGGCCCGACCGCCGCCGTGCCGAGCTGGGAGGTCGGCGCGGCCGAGAGCTGACGACCGGTGTCGATCGGCCCGCTCACCGGCCGCCGGGCTCAGCCCTCCGACAGCTCGTCGGTGGCCCGCCGGCCCGCCTCGCCGGCCCGGCGCAGGAAGTCGGCGATCACGTCGAGCTGGGTCTCGTCGTACCCGGCGCAGAGCTCGTCCATCGAGGCGTTCATGCCGGCGTACAGGCCGTACAGCTCCGCGTTGCGCTCGCGCAGCGCCCGGACGGTGACCGAGCGGCGGTCCTGGGCATCCGGGTCCCGCTCCCGGACGATCCAGCCGCCGCGCTCGAGCCGGTCGAGGATGCCGGTCGTGGTCGCCGGGTGCAGCCCGGCCCGCCGGGACAGCGCGCCGGGGCTGAGCGGCCCGTGCCGGGCGATCAGGTCGAGGCAGTCCAGGTCCACGTCCCGCAGCGAGAGGCGTACACCGACGTGGTGGTTGAGCAGCGCGAGCTGGTTGTTCAGCTCGCGCATTGCCTCCTTGATCCGGGTCGTCGTGCGGCGGCGCCGGCGCGCGTCCCCAGGTTCTACGGAATCCATATTGTTTGAGCCTCGTATCAGCTGTTACGGTTTCCGTATCTTACGAGGTTCGGCCGCCGATCGCGGTCGACGGTGGAGAGGCAATTCCATGAAGCTCACGATCGTCGGTGCGACCGGCGGCATCGGCCGGCACCTGGTCGACCAGGCCGTGGCCGCCGGTGACGACGTCACCGCCGTGGTTCGCGACCCGGCGAAGCTGGGCGACGTCCCGGTCCGGGTGGTCGCCGCCGACCTGGCGACGGCCGACCCGGCCACGCTGCGCGCCGCCTTCACGGGCACCGACGCGGTCCTGTCCGGCCTCGGCCCCCGCTCGTCCGCCGACGCCGGCATCGCCACCCGGGGCACCCGCGCCGTCGTCGAGGCGATGACCGCCGTCGGCGTACGCCGGATCGTCGTGGTCAGCGCGGCGCCGGTCGGAGTGGTGCCGTCGCCCGGCCGGCCCCGACCGCCGCGGCGCGACCCGGGCGACGGCCCCCTGATGCGGTACCTGCTCGGCCCGGCGATCCGACGGGTGCTGCGTCGGCACTACGCCGACCTGGCGCTGATGGAGGAGGTGCTGCGGGACAGCGGGCTCGACTGGACGGTCGTGCGCCCGCCCCGGCTGACCGACAAGCCGCTGACCGGCGCCTACCGGACCGCGTACGGGCGCAACGTGCGCGGCGGGCTCACCGTCTCCCGGGCCGACGTCGCCCATGCCATGCGCCACCTGCTCGACCGGCCCGAGTCGGTCGGGCGGACCGTCGGTATCGCCAACTGACCCGAACCGGAGGTGATCATGCACATCGCGTACGTCGTCGTCACCGTCCTGGCCGTCGCCGCCACCGGCTTCTCCGGGGTGGCCGCGCTGGCCCGCTTCCGGCCGATCCTGCCCGGCATGGCCGCGGCCGGGGTCCCGCAGTCCTGGCTGACCTTCCCGATCGGCACGCTGAAGACCGCGGGGGCGGTCGGGCTGCTGCTCGGCCTGCTCGGCGTCCCGCTGGTCGGAGTGGCCGCGGCGGCCGGGCTGCTGCTCTTCTTCGCCTGCGCCGTGCACACCCACCTGTTGGCCCGCGACCACTCGGCGCAGTTCCTGCTGGCGAACGGCTTCCTGCTGCTCTCGGGAGCCGCGCTCGCGCTGGGGTTGGCCGGAAACTGAACAGGAAGTGTGTAATCGCTGTCACTTCCTCGATCGGCTTGTCGTTGCCTACCGGTCAGTAATACAGTCGGGGTTACTGATCGGTAACACTGTCCGGAAGCGGGGCCAGCGAGCATGACCCACTACAAGAGCAACCTTCGGGACCTCGAGTTCAACCTGTTCGAGGTCTTCGGGGCGGACCGGACGTTCGGCCAGGCGCCGTACACGGACCTGGACGTCGACACCGCCCGCAGCTTCCTCTCCGAGGTCGACCGCCTGGCCCGCGAGGACCTGGCCGCCAGCTACACGGACAGCGACCGCAACCCGCCGGTCTTCGACCCGGCGACGCACACCGCGCCGCTGCCCGAGTCGTTCAAGAAGTCGTTCCAGTCGTTCATGGACTCCGAGTTCTGGCGGCTGGACCTCCCCGAGGCGCTCGGCGGCACCAACGCCCCGCGCGCCCTCTGGTGGTCGCTCGCCGAGATGGTGCTCGGCGCCAACGCCCCGATCTGGATGTACGCGTCCGGCCCGTCCTTCGCGCACGTGCTGCACGTCGAGGGCACCGAGCAGCAGCAGAAGTGGGCCCGGCTCTTCATCGACAAGCAGTGGGGCTCCACCATGGTGCTCACCGAGCCGGACGCCGGCTCCGACGTCGGCGCCGGTCGGACCCGGGCGATCCCGCAGCCGGACGGCTCGTGGCACATCGAGGGCGTCAAGCGCTTCATCACCTCCGGCGAGCACGACCTGAGCGACAACATCGTCCACTACGTGCTGGCCCGTCCGGTCGGCGTCGAGGGCGTCGGCGGCCCGGGCACCAAGGGCCTCTCGCTCTTCGTCGTGCCGAAGTTCCACTTCGACGAGGAGACCGGCGAGCTGGGCGAGCGCAACGGCGTCTTCGCCACCAACGTCGAGCACAAGATGGGCCTGAAGGTCTCCAACACCTGCGAGGTGACCTTCGGCGAGCACGGCGTACCGGCCAAGGGCTGGCTGCTCGGCGAGAAGCACGACGGCATCCGGCAGATGTTCATGATCATCGAGTACGCCCGGATGATGGTCGGCACCAAGGCGATCGCCACCCTCTCCACCGGCTACCTGAACGCCCTGGAGTACGCCAAGAACCGGGTGCAGGGCGCCGACCTGATCCAGCAGGCCGACAAGGCCGCCCCCCGGGTGACCATCACCCACCACCCGGACGTGCGCCGCTCGCTGCTGCTGCAGAAGTCGTACGCCGAGGGCCTGCGCGCGCTGGTCTGCTACACCGCCTCCTGGCAGGACAAGGTCGCCATCGCCGAGGCGGCCGGTGACGAGAAGGCCACCAAGCTGGCGAAGCGGGTCAACGACCTGCTCCTCCCGCTGGTCAAGGGCGTCGGCTCGGAGCGGGCGTACGAGCTGCTCGGGCACGAGTCGCTGCAGACCTTCGGCGGCTCCGGCTTCCTCCAGGACTACCCGCTGGAGCAGTACGTCCGGGATGCCAAGATCGACACCCTGTACGAGGGCACCACGGCGATCCAGAGCCTCGACCTGATCTTCCGCAAGATCGTCCGGGACAACGGCAAGGCCCTGATGGCGGTGGCCGGCGAGATCCAGGAGTTCATCGCCTCCGAGGCCGGCAACGGCCAGCTCAAGGAGGAGCGGCAGGCGCTCGGCAAGGCGCTCGCCGAGATCCAGAACATCCTCGGCGTGATGACCGGCTGGCTGGCCGAGGCGCAGGGCGGCGACACCCGCAGCCTCTACAAGGTCGGCCTGAGCAGCCGGCGTTTCCTGCTGGCGATCGGCGACCTGGTGGTCGGCTGGCTGCTGCAGAAGCAGGCGGACGTGGCGCTGACGGCCCTGGCCGGCGAGGTCTCCACCGCCGACAAGGCGTTCTACACCGGCAAGGTGGCCGCCGCCCGGTTCTTCGCCCGCGAGGTGCTGCCCCGCATCGGCGCCGACCGGCGGATCATCGAGGGCGCCGACCTGGAGATCATGGACCTCCCGGAGGAGGCGTTCTGATCCCCTGAGGGGACCCGGCACTGACGACCGGCGGCCGGCGAGCGTGTTGCTCGCCGGCCGCCGCCGTCTTCCCGCCCGAGCCCGTCCGGGGGCGGCTTGCGGCCTGTCGCGGTGTCCGTCCCGTTCCGACCCGCCGCCCTGCCGCACGGCGAGCCGACCGGGATTGGCCCGGCCGGGCCGGGTAGGGCGGCCATGCGGCGGGTAACCGTCGCGGACGACGTCAGGGCACGCCCAAGGGCCACCGCACGGGGGAGTGCAGCGCACATGGGCATTGGTAGCGGGATCTTTCTCATCGCGCTCGGCGCGATCATGACCTTCGCCATCCGGGCCAACGTCTGGTGGATCGACCTGCGCGCGGTCGGCTGGGTGTTCATCCTGGCCGGACTGGCCGTCCTGCTCACCACGCTCTGGTTCTGGCAGGACCGGCGCAAGCGGGCCCGCACGCTCATCGTGGAGGAGAACCGGCTGTCCCACCCGACCGCGATGATGCCGCCGCCGCCCGACCCGCCGCCGCCGACGGCCCCGCCGTCCTGATCCGACCGGGCAGGGACCGGTGGCCGGGCCCCTTCCCGCACCTCACCCCCGTGCGGTGTGCCGGGCGGTGATGGGCGCGCCGCCCGGGGCGAGTTCCGCCCAGCGGGTGGTCGGGCGGTGCACCACCAGGTCGGTGGTGCGGAGCCCGTCCGGATCCGCCCGCTCCGGGTCGAGCAGCGCCGAGAGCAGCGAGACGCCCGGGTTGTGGGCGATCAGCAGCACGGTGCCCGCGCCGGGCTCCACCGCCCGGACCAGCTCCAGCAGATCGTCCGGCTGCGCCTCGTAGGCCCCCGCCTCGTAACGCACCACCGGTGTCGAGGCCGCCGGTCCACCCTCCGGCGGGGATCCCGTCATGCCCATGGCCACCCCGTGCCAGGTCTGGCGGGTCCGCCGGGTGGCGGAGCAGACCACCACGTCGGGGAGCAGCGTGTGCCGGGCCAGCCAGGCACCGGCCGCGGCCGCGTCGGCGTGTCCCCGGGCGGTCAGTGGCCGCTCCCCGTCCGGCGCGTCCCGGGACTGCTCGGCCTTGGCGTGCCGCAGCAGCACCAGAGTCCGCTCCTGGTTCCTGCCGTCCGTCATGTGCACAGCTTGCCTGATTGGCGATCGGAGCGCCTGGGTAAGTCGATGGATGCCGCTACCTCATCCATGGCCGCGGCGGGTAGGAAACGCCAGCTGAACGCCAAGGAGGCGACGTCATGGGCATCGGTGCCAGCATCTTCCTGATCGCGCTGGGCGCGATCTTCGCGTTCGCCATCAACGCCAACCTGGGATGGCTCGACCTGAACGTCGTCGGCTGGGTGCTGATGCTGGTCGGCCTCGTCGGCCTGATCACCACCCTCTACTTCTGGAACACCCGCCGCCGCACGGTGGTCGCCGCGCCGGTGCGCCAGCGGGTCGTGGCCGAGCCGGTGGTGCCGGCGCAGGACGACCGGGTCGTGCGGGAGGAGTACCGCGAGGTGCGTCGCCCGGGCTACCCCACCTGAGCCGTACCGCACAGACGTCGGGGGCCCCGCAACGGCGCGGGGCCTCCGGATCGCGTCCGGGGTCAGGAGAAGAGCGCGAAGTAGATCGCGATGTGGTGGCAGATCGCCGCGACCAGGGTGCAGGCGTGGAAGAACTCGTGGTGCCCGAAGACCGTGGGCCACGGGTTGGGCCGGCGCAGCGCGTAGAAGACCGCGCCGACGCTGTAGATCGCGCCGCCGACGATCAGCAGCACCAGGGCGGTCACCCCGCCGGAGTGCAGGATCTCCGGCAGCATCGTCACAGCGACCCAGCCGAGCGCCAGGTAGAGCGGGGCGGAGACCCACCGCGGGGCGTGCGGCCAGATCAGCTTCACCGCCACCCCGGCCAGTGCCCCGCCCCAGACCAGGCCCAGCATGATGGCGGCGTGCCGGGTGTCCAGCAGCAGGGCGCAGAACGGCGTGTAGGTGCCGGCGATGAACAGGAAGATCATCGAGTGGTCCATCCGGCGCATGATCTGGTAGCCGCGCTCGGACCAGACCCGCCGGTGGTAGAGGGCGCTGGTGCCGAAGAGCCCGCAGACGGTCAGGCTGTAGATCAGGCAGCTGACCAGGGGCGCCCAACCGGGCCGGGCGGCCGCGATCGAGCAGAGCACGATGCCGCAGACGAGCGCGACGAAGAACGCGTAGGTGTGCAGCCAGCCGCGCATCCGGGGCTTCCCGATGTCGACCGGCTTGAGCCGGAGCGGTGCGGAGGTGGTCACGCCAATAGGTTACGGCACCGTAGGTTACTTGCAAGTAGTGTGGACCGTCACGCAACCTGCCCGGCAGGTGGACCCTGGCCGTCCGGGCGATCCGCGAGGATGGCGGGATGCGGATCCGACCCGTCGGCGCGCACGCCCTGCTGCTCGACTGCGACGACGCCGACCAGGTGCAGGCGTGGCGGGCCGAGCTGTGGCGCCGCCGCGAGTCCGGCGAGCTGAACGCCGTCGAGATCGTCCCAGCCGCCGCCACCGTGCTGCTCGACGGCGTACCCGACCCGGCGGCGGCCGCCACGCTGATCGCCGGCTGGACGCCGCGGCCGGTCGCCACCACGACCGCCGTCGACCCGGTCGAGGTCCCCACCGCGTACGACGGGGAAGACCTGCCCGCCGTCGCCGGCCACTGGGGGATGACCGTGCCGGAGGTGGTCGACCGGCTCCGGCGCACCGAGTTCCGGGTGGCCTTCTGCGGCTTCGCGCCCGGGTTCGCCTACCTGACCGGGCTCCCCGCCGAGCTGGCCGTCCCCCGGCTGGCCACGCCACGCCCCCGGGTGCCGGCCGGCTCGGTGGCGCTCGCCGGGCCGTACGCCGGGATCTACCCGACCGCCTCGCCCGGCGGCTGGCTGCTGGTCGGCCGGACCGACCTCGTCCTGTTCGACGTGCACGCGGACCCGCCGGCCCGGCTCACCCCCGGCACCCCGGTACGCCTGGTGTCCCGTGAGCGCGAGGAGTGAGCCGCTCTTGCGAGCCCCGCAGTCGCGAACCGGCGTGCTCAGCGTGATCGAGGTGCTCCGGGCCGGCGCGCTCACCACCGTCCAGGACCAGGGCCGGCCCGGCTACGCCCACCTCGGCGTGCCCCGCTCCGGCGCGCTCGACCCGGCCGCGCTGCGGCTGGCCAACCGGCTCGTCGGCAACCCGGAGCGCGCCGCCGGGCTGGAGATCACGCTGACCGGCTGCGACCTGCGGTTCGAGCGGGCCGCCTGCGTCGCGCTGACCGGGGCGGAGGTCGGGGTCCGGATCGACCCCGAGCCGGCCGGCCGTCGACCCCCCGACGCGGGCCGTCCGGGCGACGTCGGTCGACCCCTCTCGTTGCCGGCCGGCGCGGTGCTGCGGATCGGCCCGGCCCGGGCCGGACTGCGCACCTGGCTGGCCGTCTCCGGCGGCATCGAGGTGCCGCCGGTGCTGGGCAGCCGCGCCACCGACACCCTCTCCGGCCTCGGCCCGCCCCCGGTACGCGACGGCGACCGGCTGCCCCTCGGCGAGCCGGTCGGGCACCCCGCCCCGGTCGACGTCACCGTCGTCCGGGGCGGGAGGGACGACGGTGACGTCGACCG
>NZ_QGKS01000361.1 GCF_003172935.1 Micromonospora sicca
CGGGCGGGAGGCGCGCGTGGGGGCGGCCTGGCCTCTTCAGGGCGACCCGGACACCAGGGACATCCGCCCCCAACGTTCCGCCGCCCGCGTCGAGCTACGGACGGTCACCCTCGCTCGGCCGGCCAACCATCCCATCGCCCCCTTTGCTCTGCTTCACCACAGGCAACAGGCACGGCCGGTAACTGTTGCGTCCGTTGAAGCAGAGCAAAGCGGGGGTGGTGGGTGGTCGTCGGTCGGCGCGGTCGAGTCGGAGATGCCTGGTCAGGGGTCTGCGACGGGTCGGGAAGGCGAACAATCTGGCGCCTTCACCAGGAAACCGGTCACTGAGCGTCGGCGGTGGGTTCGGCCGTAGGCCGTCACGCTCCGTTCGTGGTGCGCGGCGGCTCGGGCATTGCGGCCGGGTCGGGACGGACCTGGACGGACGCCCGATCCGCCGCCTCGGCGGCCGGTTGACGCGGCACGGCCGGTTGCGCCGGCTCGGTGGGCCAGCGGATCTCCGGGGCGCGGTGGAACCTGATCCCGGCCCGGTGCCAGCGCGGGCCGTGGCCGGCCAGCCGGTCCCGGAACCCCGCCCAGTCGTGGGTGGCCCGAGGTGACCAGGCCAGCTCGGCGAGGGCGGGCAGCCGGGGCAGCAGCATGAACTCGATCTCCGCCAGCGAGGTGACCGACTCGGTCCAGAGCGGCGCCTCGACGCCGATCACGGCCTCCGCCGGTACGTCGGCGAGGTGCGTCCCCGGATCCCAGTCGTACGACCGCCGTACGTCGATCAGGCCGGCCCAGTCGTGCCCGATGGGGGTGTCCGGGGCGTACTTCATGTCGAAGTAGGCGTGGTTGCCGGGGGAGAGGATCAGCCGGGCGCCCCGGCGGACCGCCTCGGCCACCACCGGGTCGTCGCCGTCGGTGCCCCACCACTGGAGCACCCGCCCGTCGAGGTGCGCGGCCGGGGCGAGCTGGTGCCAGCCGACGACGGTCTTCCCGGTGGCGGCCACGATCCGCTGCGCCCGCTCGACGAAGCCGGTGTACGCCTCGCCCTTCACCTTGAACGCCTCGTCGCCGCCGATGTGCAGCCACGGCCCGGGGGTCAGCGCGGCCACCTCGCCGACCACGTCCGCCACGAAGTCGTACGTCCGCTCGTCGGCCGGGTCCACGTAGCTGAAGCCGACCTCGGTGCCGGTGTACGGCGGCGGCGCGACCTTGTCCGGCGCCAGCTCCGGGTACGCGAGCAGCGCCGCGTTGGTGTGACCGGGCAGGTCGATCTCCGGCACCACGGTGACGTGCCGGCGGGCGGCGTACCGGACGATGCGGCGGTAGTCGGCGGCGGTGTACCAGCCGCCCGGGCCGCCACCCACCTCGGTGGCGCCGCCGACGGTGGCGAGCCGGGGCCAGGAGTCGACGGCGATCCGCCAGCCCTGGTCGTCGGTGAGGTGCAGGTGCAGGTGGTTGAGCTTGTACCGGGCCAGGTGGTCGATCACCCGCAGCACGTCGGCGACGCCGAAGAAGTGCCGCGCCACGTCGAGCATCGCGCCCCGGTAGGGGAACCGCGGCCGGTCGACGACCAGCCCACCGGGCACCACCCAGCGTTCGGCCACCGGGGTCGGGCTCTCGACCGCGCTCGGCAGCAGTTGGCGCAGCGTCTGTACGCCGTACCAGAGGCCGGCCGCGGTGTCGGCGACGATCCGGACCTCGGCGGGGGCGACGTGGAGCCGGTAGCCCTCGTCGCCCAGCCGCTCAGCCGGGTCGAAGTCACCCGCCGCCGCAGCCCGGGCCGGAGTCGCGGAGCTGGACAGGGTGAGCACCAGGTGCCCGTCGGTCCCGTCGTCGGCCAGCCCGGTGACCGGCACCGGGTAGCCGGTCGCGGGCCGGAGCAGCTCGGCGAGCTGCTCGGCGACCTCCCGGGCGGTCGGGTCGTGGCTGACCCGGACCGCCGCGTCCCCGGGGAGCACGAAGTCGGCGGTCGGGTCCGGCGCCACCCGCTCGGGGACCGGGATCACGTCGCCCAGCCGGACCGGGGCCGGCGGGGCGAGCAGGTCACTGGCGGTCCGCGCCGCGGCCCGGGCGAGGTCGGCCGCCGCCGGCTCCTGCGCCGGCATGGTGGCCGGGTCGAGCAGCACGCGGCCCCGCTCGTCCGGGCCGGTGGCGGGGGTGGCGGAAGGCGTGGACGGCACGACGACGGCTCCGGGGGTGTATTCGCGCGGGATATGGCAAAAGTCAGCTTCAGCAGAACCAGTGCCGTCAAGAGTACGAGGGGAGCTGGAATTGCGTGATCCTGCTCGTGGAAGCGTTCCCAGAAACCTGCACGAACGCGGATAGTCGTGATAGCTGTGCCTATTGTCACCGAACGGTCCCAGGCCACTCGATGTTCGCTTAACCTTCGCCCACCGATCGCTGATGACGCCGGGATTACCGGCGGTCGGCCCCGGGGTATGAGGCAACTGAACCTTCGTTAAGTGTCAATTCCGGCGCGCGTGGGAGGCTCTGGTGGCAGCGCAAGAGACCGTCGATCACAAGTACGTCTACGACTTCTCCGAGGGCAACAAGGACCTCAAGGACCTGCTCGGCGGCAAGGGGGCGAACCTCGCCGAGATGACGAATCTCGGACTGCCGGTACCGCCCGGCTTCACCATCACCACCGAGGCCTGCAAGGCGTACCTGACGACCGGCCGCGAGCCGGACGGGCTCGCCGGCCAGATCGAGGCGCACCGGGAGTCGCTGGAGCGCGAGATGGGCCGCAAGCTCGGCGACCCGCAGGACCCACTGCTCGTCTCCGTCCGCTCCGGCGCCAAGTTCTCCATGCCCGGCATGATGGAGACCGTCCTCAACGTCGGCCTCAACGACCGCAGCGTGGTCGGGCTCAGTGCACAGGCCGGGGGGAACGACCGGTTCGCGTGGGACTCGTACCGCCGGCTCATCCAGATGTTCGGCAAGACCGTCTGCGAGGTGCCGGGCGAGGAGTTCGAGCACGCGCTCGAAGACGCCAAGCGCGCCAAGGGCACGACCAACGACCTGGACCTCGACGCGGACGACCTGCGCGGGCTGGTCGACTCGTACAAGCAGATCTTCGCCAAGCACACCGGCCGGGAGTTCCCGCAGGAGCCGCGGGAGCAGCTCGACCTGGCCATCCGCGCCGTCTTCGAGTCGTGGAACGCCGAGCGCGCGGTGGTCTACCGCCGGCAGGAGCGCATCCCGGCCGACCTGGGCACCGCGGTCAACGTGGTGGCCATGGTCTTCGGCAACCTGGGCGCCGACTCGGGCACCGGCGTCGCGTTCACCCGCGACCCGGGCAGCGGCGCGCAGGGCATCTACGGCGACTACCTGGCCAACGCCCAGGGCGAGGACGTCGTCGCCGGCATCCGCAACACCGTGCCGCTGGAGGAGCTGGAGCAGCTCGACAAGAAGTCGTACGACGAGCTGCTCAGGTACATGGCCCGGCTCGAGGCGCACTACAAGGATCTCTGCGACATCGAGTTCACCATCGAGCGCGGCAAGTTGTGGATGCTCCAGACCCGGGTCGGCAAGCGCACCGCCGCCGCCGCGTTCGTCATCGCCGGGCAACTCGTCGACGAGGGCCTGATCGACCTGGACGAGGCGCTGCACCGGGTCAACGGCGCGCAGCTCGCCCAGCTGATGTTCCCCCGGTTCAAGCTCGACCACGAGTTCGAGCCGGTGGCCAAGGGCATCGGCGCCTCCCCGGGCGCCGCGTCCGGCAAGGTGGTCTTCACCTCCGCCCGGGCGGTCGAGCTGGCCGCCGAGGGGGAGGCGGTGATCCTGGTCCGCCGGGAGACCAACCCCGACGACCTCAACGGCATGATCGCCGCCAAGGGCATCCTCACCTCGCGTGGCGGCAAGACCAGCCACGCCGCCGTGGTGGCCCGCGGCATGGGCAAGACCTGCGTCTCCGGCGCCGACGAGCTGGACGTCAACGTCCCGGCCAAGAAGTTCACCGTGGCCGGGCAGACCGTCAGCGAGGGCGACATCGTCTCCATCGACGGCACCACCGGCAAGGTCTACCTCGGCGAGGTGCCGGTCATGCCGTCCGAGGTGGTGCAGTACTTCGAGGGAAGCCTCGACCCGGAGCACATCGACAACGCGCTGGTCCGGGCCGTACACCGGATCATGACCCACGCCGACGCCCGGCGGCGGCTGGCGGTCCGGACGAACGCCGACACCGGCGCGGACGCCGCGCGGGCGCGGCGGTTCGGCGCCGAGGGCATCGGCCTGTGCCGCACCGAGCACATGTTCCTCGGCGACCGCCGGGAGCTGGTCGAGCGGCTGATCCTGGCCCGCACCGACGACGAGCGGGAGTCCGCGCTGGCCGCCCTGCTGCCGTTGCAGCGGGAGGACTTCGTGGAGATCTTCCGCGAGATGGACGGCCTGCCGGTCACGGTCCGGCTGATCGACCCGCCGCTGCACGAGTTCCTGCCCCCGCTGGAGCAGCTCGCCGTCAACGTGGCGGTCGCCCAGGAGCGTGGCGAGGACGTGGCCAAGGAGGAGGCGCTGCTCGCCGCCGTGCGCCGGATGCACGAGGAGAACCCCATGCTCGGCCTGCGCGGCGTACGGCTGGGCCTGGTCATCCCCGGTCTCTTCGCCATGCAGGTCCGGGCGATCGCGGAGGCCGCGGTCGCGGTCACCCGCGACGGCGCGGTGGCCAAGCCGGAGATCATGGTCCCGCTGGTCGGCGCCGTCCAGGAGCTGGAGACGGTCCGCGCCGAGGCCGAGAAGATCATCGCCGAGGTGGTCGCGGACAGCGGTGTCGAGGTGCTGATCGGCACCATGATCGAGGTGCCCCGGGCGGCGCTGACCGCCGGGCAGATCGCCGAGGCGGCGCAGTTCTTCTCCTTCGGCACCAACGACCTGACCCAGATGGCCTGGGGCTTCTCCCGCGACGACGTCGAGGGGGCGTTCTTCTGGCGCTACCTGGAGCTGGGCATCTTCGGCATCTCGCCGTTCGAGTCCATCGACCGGGAGGGCGTGGGCCGGCTGGTCCGGATCGCCGCCGAGGAGGGCCGGGCGGCCCGGCCCGAGCTGAAGCTCGGCGTCTGCGGCGAGCACGGCGGTGACCCGGACTCGGTGCACTTCTTCCACGAGGTCGGGCTCGACTACGTCTCCTGCTCCCCGTTCCGGGTTCCGGTGGCCCGCCTGGAGGCCGGCCGCGCCGCCGTGGAGACCGACGGCTCCGACTCCCGCTGACCCGCGTCGGCCACGGGGTCGTCGGCGGCCGCGCCGGCGGCCCCGTGGCCGTTTTCGACCCCACCGGCGCGCCGCCCGGCGCGCCGATCGACCCGGTCGGGCGTAACCTGAGCGCACTGTTCGATCAACCGGGAAGGGTGGCCGCATGACCAGCGTCTGGGAGAGCCTGACCGTTGACGCCCGTGACCCGTCCCGGCTCGCGCACTGGTGGGCGGAGGCGCTCGGCTACCAGGTGATCAGCGACCGGCCGGACGAGGTGGAGATCCGCCCGGCGGCGGACCAGACCCCCGGCATCGTCTTCGTCCCGGTCAGCGACGACAAGATCACCAAGAACCGGCTGCACATCGACCTGCGCCCGGCCGACCAGGAGGCCGAGGTCGAGCGGCTGGTCGACATGGGCGCCCGGCACGTCGACGTCGGCCAGGGCGACGTGCAGTGGACCGTGCTGGCCGACCCGGAGGGCAACGAGTTCTGCGTGCTGCGGCAGCGGGGATAGCGGTTGAGCGGCCGGGTGGACGACGCGGCGCGCCTGATCGACGAGGCGCCCAAGGACACCGGGTACGGGCGGTCGCCGTACGAGCGGGACCGGGCGCGGGTGCTGCACTCGGCGGCGTTCCGCCGGCTGGCGGCGAAGACCCAGGTGCACACGGCGGGCACCGGCACCGACGACTTCCTGCGTACCCGGCTGACCCACTCGCTGGAGGTGGCGCAGATCGCCCGCGAGATGGGGGCGCGGCTGGGCTGCGACCCGGACGTGGTGGACACCGCGGGGCTGGCGCACGACCTCGGCCACCCGCCGTTCGGGCACAACGGCGAGGACGCGCTGGATGTGCTCGCCGCCGACTGCGGCGGCTTCGAGGGCAACGCGCAGACGCTGCGGGTGCTCACCCGGCTGGAGGCGAAGGTGCTCGCCCCGGACGGCCGCTCCGTCGGGCTCAACCTCACCCGGGCGTCGCTCGACGCGGTCAGCAAGTACCCGTGGCCGCGCCGCCCGGGCAAGCGCAAGTTCGGCGTGTACGCCGACGACCGCCCGGTCTTCGACTGGCTGCGCGCCGGCGCCCCGCCCGGCGGCCGGCGCTGCCTGGAGGCGCAGGTGATGGACTGGGCCGACGACGTCGCGTACTCGGTGCACGACGTGGAGGACGGCATCCACGGCGGGTACGTCAGCCTGCGCCCGCTGCTGGAGGACGCCGACGAACGGCGGGCGCTCTGCGCCGACGTGGCGGCCGCGTACTCGGGGGAGTCCCCGGACGACCTGGGTGAGGTGCTGGTCGAGCTGGTGGCCGAGCCGGCGCTCGCCCCGCTCGCCGCGTACGACGGCAGCCACCGGGCCCAGGCGGCGCTGAAGGCGACCACCAGCGTGCTCACCGGCCGGTTCGTCTCGACCGTGGTGGCCGCCACCCAGCAGCGCTTCGGCCCCGGCCCGCACCGCCGGTACGCCGCCGACCTGGTGGTGCCCCGCCGCATCCGGGCGCAGTGCGCGCTGCTCAAGGGCATCGCGCTGCGGTACGTGATGCGCCGCCCGGCCGCCGGTCCCCGGTACGCCAGCCAGCGGGAGATCCTCGCCGAGCTGGTCGCCGCCCTGGTCGACCGCGCTCCGGACGCGCTGGACCCGGTCTTCGCGCCGCTGTTCCGGGACGCCCCGGACGACGCCGCCCGGCTGCGGGTGGTGGTCGACCAGGTGGCCTCGCTCACCGACCCGGCCGCGCTGGCCTGGCACGGCCGCCTGGTGGGCGCCCGGCCCGGGCTCGGCTGAGCGGGTGCCGGGACCGACCGGTGGGTGGCCTGCGCGACTTAGGCTAGCCTAAGCAGCATGAGTGAGCGCCCGAAGATGGTCACCGCCGCGAAGGTCCTGCGGACCGAGCGGCCCACCCCGCACCTGATCCGGCTGGTGCTGGGCGGTGCGGAGCTGGCCGGCCTGCCGGTGGGCGCCTACACCGACCACTACATCAAGTTCATCTTCCCCCCGGCCGGGGTGAGCTACCCGCACCCGGTGGACCTGGCCGCCCTGAAGCGGGACCTGCCCCGCGAGCAGTGGCCGCGGCTGCGGGCGTACACGGTCCGGGCCTGGGACGCGGCCGCCGGCGAGCTGACCGTCGACGTGGTGCACCACGGCGACGAGGGGCTGGCCGGGCCGTGGGCCGCCGCCCTGCGCCCCGGCGACGAGGTGCTCTTCACCGGCCCCGGCGGCGCGTACGCCCCGAACCCGGCCGCCGACTGGCACCTGCTGGCCGGCGACGAGAGCGCCCTGCCGGCGATCGCCGCCGCGCTGGAGCGGCTCCCGATCGGCGCGCCCGCCAAGGTCTTCGTCGAGGTCGACGGCCCGGCCGACGAGCTGCCGCTGGCCAGTCCCGGCGCGGTGGAGCTGACCTGGCTGCACCGGGCCGGGCGCCCGGTCGGCGCGGCGCTGGTCGAGGCGGTCCGCGCGCTGGACTTCCCGGCCGGCGCGGTGCACGCCTTCGTCCACGGCGAGGCCACGTTCGTCAAGGAGCTGCGCCGGCTGCTGCGGATCGAGCGCGGCGTGCCCCGGGAGGCGCTCTCCATCTCCGGCTACTGGCGGCTCGGCATGGACGACGAGGGCTGGCGCTCGACGAAGGCCGGCTGGAACGCCCAGGTCGAGGCGGAAGAGGTGGCGGCCGTCGCTTGAGCGGCGGCGCCGGTCACCCGCCCCCGCACGGTGATCCGCCGGTCATCCGCCCCTGGACGGTGATTTCGCCGGTCACCCGCCCCGCACGGCGATCCGGTAGAGCTGGGGCAGCAGCCACGGGGCGATCCACTCCTGTACCCCCTCCGGGGTGAAATGCAGGCCGTCGCTGCGGACCCGCACCCCGCCGGCCTCCCAGGTGAACCGCCCGTCCGGGCAGACCCGCCGGTTCAGGTCGAGCACCGTCGCGCCGTGCCGCTCGGCGGCCGCCCGCAGCAGCCGGTTCCAGGCGTCCACCCGGTCGGCGTCGTCCTCCGGCCACAGCCCGCCGTCCGGTCGCTCCGCCCGGTGGGTGTACGGCGCGGTCAGCAGCGTGACGTGGGCGCCCCGTTCGGCTGCGACGCCGATGGCCCGGTCCAGCTCCCCGGTCAGGTACCGGTCGAACGCCGGGTCGCCGACGTGCTGCCAACGCCCGTCCAGCTTGCGGTCCATCAGCTCCCAGCGGTCCAGCAGGATCACCGCCACGTCCGGGTCGTCGGCGCGTACGCCCCGCCGCCAGCGGTCGTCCCAGTCCTCGCAGCCCGGGTAGTTGGGATGCGGTTCCCCGAGGTAGTGCAGCTCCGGCAGGCGGGCGATGCCGCAGCCCTGCACGGCGCGCACGCTCACGGTCAGCTTCTCCTGCGGCGGCAGGTAGGTGCCGAGCGACCAGGCGACCGAGTCGCCCAGGAAGTCGACCCGCGGCGCCCCGGGCTTGCGCCCGGGCCGATGGGCCGGTGGGGCCGAGGCGGTTGACTCCGGCGCGCCGCCGGCCGCCGCGGCCGGGGCGTCCAGCGCGATCGGCGGGCGGGACCGCGGGGCCGGCGGCACCGTGCCGAACACGGCGACCGCGGCCACCCCGGCGACCGCCGCGCCCGCCACCGCCGGCGCCGGCGGGGGCAGCCGCCGGGCCCGCCGGATCGGCCGCTCCACCAGCAGGTACGACCCGGTCGCGGCGGCCAGCGTGACCGCGCACCGGACGGCCAGCAGCGCGACCCCGGTCAGCCCGGTGCGCTCCGCGGTGAGCCACTGGAACAGCGGCCAGTGCCAGAGGTACACGCCGTAGGAGATCCGGCCGAGCCGGACCAGCGGGGCCAGCGCGAGCAGCCGGGCGGTCGGCGCGGTCGGGCTCACCGTGGCGTGTGCGATGACGGCCGCCACGGCCAGGGCCACCAGGGTGAGGCCGCCCCGGTAGACCCAGCCGTCCCCGCCGTCGGCGGTGGCCCAGAGCCAGCCGGTCCCCACGGCCCCGGCCAGGGCGAGCCCGCCGAGCACCGGGTGCCGTACCCGCGCCGGCGTTCCGGCCGGTGTCGTCCTCCTGCTCAGCAACACGGCCAGGCCGGCGCCGACCAGCAGGGCCACCGCCCGGGTGTCGGTGCCGTAGTAGACCCGGTCCACCGCGCCGGGCGCGAAGAGTGCCGCCGCGGCGAGCGCCGACCCGGCCGTGCCGAGCAGGGTCACCGTGCGGAGCCCGCCGACTTCCGGCGGGGACGGCGGCGCGCCTGCCCCACGTCGTCGGGCTCGGCGCGCCGTCCACGCCAGCAGCGCCACCAGCAGCAGCGGCCAGACCAGGTAGAACTGCTCCTCGATGCCGAGCGACCAGGTGTGCTGCAACGGCGACGGGCTGCCGGTGGCGGCGAAGTAGTCCCCGGAGCGGTGCGCCATCCGCCAGTTCGCCAGGTAGCCGAGCGCGGCCAGCGCGTCCCAGCGCAGCGCGGGCAGCTCGGTGCCGGGCAGCAGCTGGCGGGAGACCAGCAGCACGACGAGGAGCACCAGCAGCAGCGCCGGGAGGAGCCGGCGGATCCGCCGGCCCCAGAAGGCCGTCAGGTCGATCCGCCCGGTGTCCCGGTGCTCGGCGAGCAGCAGCGAGGTGATCAGGAACCCGGAGAGGACGAAGAACGCGTCCACGCCGAGGAATCCGCCGGGGAGCGCCGCCACCCCGCCGTGGAAGGCGAGCACCGCTGCCACCGCCAGCGCCCGGACGCCGTCCAGCGCCGGCTGGTACGCGATCCGGGGTCCGCCTGCACCCGACATGCGCCGGTTGTCCCCGTCGCCGCCGGGTCTACACCCGGCCGCGCCGGTGTCACCCAGTGGTGGAAGCGAGACGGCGGTCGGCCAGGACGGTGCCGACCCGGTCGGCGGAGCGGGCGATGCGGCGGCGGATGACCCGCAGGTGCGCCGCGACCGAGCCGGGGACCACCAGGGCCGCCACGGTGATCGCCAGCCAGGGCGGGCCGGCGGCCAGCACGGCCAGGGCGGCGGCCAGGCCCAGCAGCACGCTGTTGAGCAGGGCGATCATGCCGGCCTGGCTGACCAGGTCGCGGAACCAGTGCCGCCGGAACGGCTCCGGCGCGAAGGGGCCATGGTCGTCCAGCGTCGGCATCATCACGTACGCCGTCAGGTCGGGCGCCCGCCGGGCCAGGTAGGTGCGCAGCACGGTGGCCGCCACGGCGTAGCGGCGGCCCCGGTCGTTCAGCTCGACCTGGCGGGCGAAGACCGAGATCCCGAGGAGCAGGACCAGCACCCCGAGGCCGGCCAGGACGGCGGGCCGCACCCAGCCGTCCGGGCTGCCGGTGGTGATCAGCCCCGCGGAGACGGCGGTGGCGGCGGAGGCCACCGCGAGGAAGAAGGTGAACCGGGCCGCCGACTGGTCGTGCACCGCGCGGCTCAGCTCGCGCAGGTGCTCGTACTCGGCGAGGGCGATGGTCAGCGGTACGTCCGTGTCCTGGGCCATCCGGCGTTCCTCCTCGCGGTCGCGGCCCCCACCGTAGCCAAGATCCGCGAGGGCCGGCGGCCTGGCGGTCCGATTCCCGAGGGAGTCGGTCTACCTCACAATGTAGTAGGGGTGCTACATTTCGCGGTACTGATCCGACACACCTCGGGGAGCGGTCATGACGGCGGTCGAACTACCGGGAGTGGACACGACTCCCCACCCACCCGACGACCACCTCGTCCTCGACGTCCGTGACCTCCGTATGCGCTACGGCAGCGTCGACGTGCTGCACGGGGTCACGTTCACCGCCCGGCGCGGCGAGGTGCTCGCCCTGCTCGGGCCGAACGGGGCCGGCAAGACCACCACCATCGAGATCCTCGAAGGCTTCCGGATGCGCTCCGCCGGCGAGGTGAGCGTCCTCGGCAGCGACCCGGGCCGGGGCGACGAGCGGTGGCGGGCCCGGATGGGCGTGGTCCTCCAGTCTTGGCGGGACCACGGCAAGTGGCGGGTCCGGGACCTGCTGGCCCACCTCGGCGACTTCTACGCACCGTACTCGACCGCCCGGATCCGCCGGCCCTGCCCGGTCGACGAGCTGCTGGACACGGTCGGCCTCGGCGCGCACGCCGGGAAGCGGGTGCACCAGCTCTCCGGCGGCCAGCGCCGCCGGCTCGACGTGGCGGTCGGCATCGTGGGCCGCCCGGAGTTGCTCTTCCTGGACGAGCCGACGGTGGGCTTCGACCCGGCCGCCCGGCGCGAGTTCCACGAGCTGGTGCACCGTCTCGCCGACCTGGACGAGACCACCATCCTGCTCACCACGCACGACCTGGACGAGGCGGAGAAGCTGGCCGACCGGATCCTCATCCTGGCCGGCGGCCGGATCGTCGCCAACGGTTCGCCGGACGAGCTGTCCCGTCGGGTCGCGGGGGACGCGGAGATCCGCTGGACCCGGGACGGGAAGCGTTTCGTGCACTCCGCCGCCGACGCCACCGGCTTCGTCCGCGATTTGCTCCGCCAGTACAGCGACGCCGTGCAGGAGCTGGAGATCCGCCGGGCGAGCCTGGAGGACGCGTACATGGCACTGGTCTACGAAGAGGAATCCGGGGTGCGGGCCGGCGCGGCGACCCGGATGTGGCGGCAGGGGAGCAGCGACCGATGAACCCGACCGTGGCGGCCGTCCGGGCCGGCGTCCAGCGCGGCGTGATCGAGCTGCGTAACACCTTCACCAACGCTCAGGACCTGTGGAACTACTTCTTCCCGACCGCGGCCCTGCTGACCGCCATGTTCTTCATGCGCGGTTCCACGGTGCCCGGCACCTCCTTCTCCCTCGGGGCCCGAACGCTGCCCAGCGCCCTCGGCATGGGGCTGGCCTTCGGCGGCATGCTGGTCCTCGCCTCGCAGCTGGTCATCGAGCGGGAGGACGGCACCCTGCTGCGCGCCAAGGCCACCCCGAACGGGATGCTCGGCTACCTGGTCGGCAAGATCATCCTGATGTCGACGGTGGCGCTGATGAGCATGTTCATCCAGCTCGTCCCGGCGCTGTTCTTCCTGGACGGGCTCCGGGTGACCAACGCGTCCGCCTGGTTCACCCTGCTCTGGGTGGCGGTGCTCGGCCTGGTCGCCACCCTGCCGATGGGCGCGGTCCTCGGCGCGCTGATCGAGAACCCGCGCAACCTCGGGCTGGTCATGCTGCCGAACATGGGGCTGATCGCCCTCTCCGGCATCTTCTACCCGATCAACGGCTACCCGGGGTGGCTGCAGGGCGTCGCCCAGGTCTTCCCGATCTACTGGCTAGGGTTGGGGATGCGCTCGGCGCTGCTGCCCGACGGCATGGCCGCGGTCGAGCTCGACGGCTCCTGGCGGCACCTGGAGACGCTCGGGGTGCTCGGCGCGTGGGCGGTGCTCGGGCTCGTGCTGGCGCCGGTCGTGCTGCGCCGGATGGCCCGCCGGGAATCCGGCTCGCGGGTGGCCGCTCGCCGGGAGCGGGCCATGCAGCGGGTCGGATGAGAGGGCGTCGATGAGCGAGACCGTGCACAACCGGATCGCGGTGCTGCGCGCCGAGCGGGGCGTCTCCCGCCGGCAGCTCGCCGACGCGCTGGGCGTGCATTACCAGACGGTCGGCTACCTGGAGCGGGGTGAGTTCCGGCCCAGCCTGCACCTGGCGCTGCGGATCGCCGCGTTCTTCGAGGTGCCGGTCGAGGTGGTCTTCTCCATCGAGCCGTTCCCCCGGATCGGCGACGTGACCAGCGGCGCGGGCCGCTCCGCCTGACCGCGCGGCCGGCCGGTCCGGCGGGCCGCGGCGTCCTTCGCCACACGGGCGTCCCCCGACCACCGGATCGTCGGTCCGGCAGGGCAGGATGTACGCCGAGGAGGTGGCGGAGATGGCGGGGCGGATCCGGGACGAGGACATCGCGCTGGTCCGCGAGCGCAGCTCCATCGCCGAGGTCATCTCCGACACGGTCACCCTCAAGTCGGCCGGCGGCGGCAACCTCAAGGGGCTCTGCCCGTTCCACGACGAGAAGAGCCCGTCGTTCAACGTCTCGCCCGCCCGCAACGTCTGGTACTGCTTCGGCTGCGGGGCCGGTGGGGACGCGATCAAGTTCCTGATGGACGCGGAGCACCTCAGCTTCGTCGAGTCGGTCGAGCGGCTCGCCGCCCGCGCCGGCCTCCAGCTGCGGTACGTGGAGGACGACCGGTCCACCCCGCGCAGCCGCCCCCAGCAGGGCCAGCGGCAGCGGCTGGTCGCCGCGCACGCGGCCGCGGTGGAGTTCTACCGCGCCCAGCTCACCACGGCCGGCGCCCGCCCGGCCCGGGAGTTCCTGGCGGAGCGCGGCTTCGACCGGGCCGCCGCCGACCGGTACGGCTGCGGCTTCGCCCCGGACGGCTGGGACCTGCTCACCAAGCACCTGCGCCAGCAGGGCTTCACCCACGACGAGCTGGTCACCGCCGGGCTGTCCCGCCCGGCCCGGTCGGGCTCCCTGATCGACCGGTTCCGCCGCCGGTTGCTCTGGCCGATCCGGGACCTCGCCGGCGACGTCATCGGGTTCGGCGCCCGCAAGCTCTTCGCCGATGACGACGGCCCGAAATACCTGAACACCCCCGAGACGCCGCTCTACAAGAAGTCGCACGTCCTCTACGGCATCGACCAGGCCAAGCGCGAGATCGCCAAACAGGGCAAGGTGGTCGTCGTCGAGGGCTACACCGACGTAATGGCCTGCCACCTGGCCGGCGTCACCACGGCCGTGGCGACCTGCGGCACCGCGTTCGGCGCCGACCACATCGGGGTGCTGCGCCGCCTGCTGCTGGACACCGACGCCGTGGCCGGCGAGATCATCTTCACCTTCGACGGGGACGCCGCCGGCCAGAAGGCCGCGCTGCGCGCGTTCGAGGACGACCAGCGCTTCGTCGGGCGCACCTTCATCGCGGTGAGCCCCGACAACATGGACCCGTGCGAGCTGCGCCTGGCCAAGGGCGACCTGGCGGTCCGCGACCTGGTCGCCCGCCGCGAGCCGCTGGTCGACTTCGCGCTGCGCCACGTGATCAACCGGTACGACCTGGACACCGTCGACGGCCGGGTGGAGGCGATGCGCCGAGCCGCCCCGCTGGTCGCCAAGCTCAAGGACCGGGAGAAGCGCCCGGAGTACGTCCGCAAGCTCGCCGGTGACCTCGGCATGGAGATCGAGCCGGTGCAGCGGGCGGTGCTGACCGCCGCCAACGGCCAGCCGAGCGGCGAGCGGCCCGGCCCGGCCCGGTCCGCCCCGGCCGCCCCCGCCGTGGACAGCCCGCAGTCGATGGTCGAGCGGGAGGCGCTCAAGCTCGCCCTCCAGGAGCCGGTGCTGGCCGGCCCGATGTTCGACGCGGTCGAGTCCGCCGCGTACCGCCACCCCGTCCACGTGGCGGTGCGGGCGGCGGTCGCGGCGGCCGGCGGCGCGGCGGCGGCCACCGGCGGCGCGGTCTGGATCGAGCAGGTCCGCGACGCCTGCGAGGACCTGGCCGCCAGGGCGCTCGTCGGCGAGCTGGCCGTCGAGCCGCTGCGCATCGACGGTGAGCCGGACCCGCGCTACGTCTCGGTGACCATGGCCCGGCTCCAGTGGGGCTCGGTGACCGCCCGGATCAAGGACCTCAAGTCCAAGATCCAGCGGATCAACCCGGTGAGCAACAAGGACGAGTACTTCGCGCTCTTCGGGGAACTGCTCTCGCTGGAGCAGCACGCGCGGGCGCTTCGCGAGCAGGCCGCCGGAGGACTGTGATGGGACTGTTCAACCGGAAACCCAAGCTGCCCCCCGCCGACCGGCCGCCGCTGGCGACCGACGAGCGGGTGCTCGCCTGGGCCGCCGCCGGCAACGGCGAGGGCGACGGCGTGCTGGTCGCCAGCAACCTCGGGCTCTGGCTGCCCGGCCGGGGCCACCGGCTGGGCTGGCACGAGATCCTCAAGGCGATCTGGTCCGGCCGCGAGCTGACCGTGACCCCGGCCGAGCAGGTTACCGAGCGGGACGGCTACCAGGTCGTCGCGGACTGCCCGGCCGAGACGTACCTCCTGCTCGACCCCGGTGACCTGCCGCACCAGGTGCGCGCCCGGGTCACCCGCTCGGTGGCGTACACGGCGCACCACGAGCTGCCCGGCGGCGCCGGCCGGATCGCCGCCCGCCGGGTGGCCGGCGTGGACGGGCTGACCTGGACGGTCCGCTACGACCCGGGCACGCCGGCCGACGACGAGACGGTGGCCGCCGAGACCGACCGGCTGGTCGCCGCCGCCCGCGCCGCGACCGCCCCCGTTGACGTCTGAGGCGTACCCCACTGTGGAGCCGAGCCGCCAGTGAACCGGGTGCCGGGGGCGGGCCTGACGCGACCGGGGCGAGCGCCCGGCCGCGATGCCGGGCCCGGACGGGACGTCCGGACCCGGTCCGGGTGGATCAGTTCGCGCCGAGGTCCTGCAACGCCTTGGCCGCGCCCCGGTGCAGTGGCACGGGGTCGGTCTTGCGGGCGTTCTCCAGACTGATGCCATTGGCGGCCGGATTGGCCTGGGCGAGGGCGTCCTTCTTCTCGAAGACCGTCTTCGTGATCGCGCAGGCGACGTTCGCGTCGAGGTCCTTTCGGACCAACAGCACATTCGGCACCACGATGGTGGGGGTGTCGGCCGCGGTCCGGTAGACGTCCGCGCGAATCGTCCCGGCCTGGTACGCCGGGTTGAGCTCGGTCATCTTCGGCAGCAGCGGAGTGATGTCGATGAACTTCACCTTGTCGCCGGCGGTGGTGAACAGGTCGGTCACCCCGCCGGTGGGCACCCCGCCGGACCAGAAGAAGCCATCGATGCTGCCGTCCTTCATGCCCTCGACGGTCTTGGTCAGGTCGAGCCGCTGCGTCTGGATGTCCTTGGCCGGGTCCAACCCGGCGGCCTCCAGCAGCCGATTCGCGATGACCTCCGTGCCGGACTTGGGGGAGCCGGTGGAGATCTTCCTGCCCTTCATGTCCGCGACCGAGGTGATCCCGGAGTCGGCCCGGACGGCGACCTGGGTGTAGTTGTCGTAGATCCGGCCGAGCGCCTCGACCGGCTGAGGGGCGGTGAAGCTGCCCTTGCCCTGCACCGCGTTGACCGCCGTGTCGAAGAGCGAGAAGGCGACGTCGTACTGGCCGCTGACCAGCTGCTCGACGTTCTGCACCGAGGCGCCGGTCTCCGCGGCGGTGCCGGTCAGCTTGCCGCCGGTGGCCGCGGAGAGCTGGCCGGCCAACGCGTTGCCGACCACGTAGTAGACGCCGGTGGCGTTGCCGGTGGCGATGCCGACCCGGGTGTTCTCGGTGACCTTGCAGGTGACCTCGCTGGAGGCGTCGTCCTTGGCCGCGCCGTCCTGACGGCCCCCGCATCCGGCGGCACCCGCCGCGACAAGGGCCAGCGCGCCCACCCCCGCGGCGATCCGCACGTCGATCCGTCTCACTGTCTTTCCTGCTTCCTAGTTGTTGCTCATTGCTGAGCGGTTCGGATGGTTCGCTCTCCGCTCGGCGGTGGCCGGGCTGGAGTCCTGGACCGGCAGTCTGGTCCGGTGGCGATCGGTCCTGTCCTGCAGGATCTGCCTCACTGCGTGGTGCGGGGTGTGCAGGGCGATGTCGGGGTCGCCTGCTCGCTGCAGGATGTTGATCGCGGCGTTCACGTCGGCCTGCCACACCACCCCGCACGAGGTGCAGTGAAGCCGGTCCCCGCTGCGTCGGCCGAGCCGGCCGCAGCGGTGACAGGCTTGTGAGGTGTAGGCGGCGTTGACGTGCACGAGCACAGAACCTCTGCGCTCCGACACGTTTGTTAGGGCCTCGGCGGTGACCCCTTTGGTCCACGCGGCGAGGCGCCGGTTGACGTTGCGGCCGAGCGTGGTGCGTCCGGCGAAGCTCTTGGTGAGGTCTTCGGCGACCACGGTGGCGGCCTTGTCGACGGCGCGGTGCACGGCGGTGAAGATCTCCGTGCGCACCCGTGCGCGGTGGCGCGCGGCCTGTCGCTCCCGCTTGACGGTCCCGAGGTTGTTGGCCCTGATCCGGTGCGCTTTCGCATGGTCGCCACGACGGGCGGCGGTGTTCGCGATCGAGCGCAGCTTCGCCCGACGCCGGTTGCGTTCCTTCAACTGGTCCGACTCGCTGCTCAGCAGCTGGCCGAGGCGGGTGCCGTGGCGGCCGCCGTCGGAGTCGGTCACGGCTTCGGTGTAGCCCTTGTCGACGCCGACCGTCCGGTCACCGCACGGCCGCTGCGACGACCGCATCTGCGATGCGTCGATCTGGTAGTGCACCTCGACCCGCCCGCCGCGCAGCATCAGCCGCAGCGTGCCCGTCGGGGCGACGGTCGACGACAGCGGGATCCTGACCATCTGGCGGCGTTCGAGACCGGGAACCGCCAACCACAACCGGCCCCGCCGGTCCACGACGGTGTTGTACTTGTCGGCGCGCACCACGATCTGATCGTGCGTGCGGTTGCGGCCACGCTTCCAGTGCGTGCGCATCTGTCGAGCCAGAAAGGGGTCGACAGCCCATCGGTCGGCCTTCAGCGCGGTGAACATCCGCTTGCGCTCAACCGGATCGGTGGTGCGTCGGGTGATCGCCCGCCGGACCTCGACCTTGGCCGAGGCGAGGTTCGCCGCGATGTCGGCCATGGCGTCGCGGACCGTTTCCTTCCACGCGTTCGCCAGCACACCGAACCGCGTGTGCGTGCCGTCGGCCAGCCACCGGTCCCGCACCTGTCGATCCGTCAACCCGGACCCAACACCGGCGACCGACCCGTAACGCTGCCACACCTCGCTACGCACCCGACCCAACCGGCGCGCCTGCTCCGCCAGGGCGGCGTACTTACCTGCATTCAGGCCCGTCGAGTAAGCGATGCGCGTGACCTTCACCGGTGACCAGCCCCGGTCAGGTCCGCCCCGGCGGATCCACGTCGGACGAGCACACCCGCCACGGCCAGTGCGGCCAGGACCGCGCCGGCCGTGATGGGGACAGGTTCGAGCCAGAGCAGCAGCAGCCCGGCGACGGCGCCGAGGATCCGCTCCGGCGGGCCGGCCGGGCCGACGCCGGGCAGCCAGCCGCCCGCCGCGACGGCCAGCACGGCGACGCTGAGCGCAACCACCGCTCCGGCCACGGCGATCCGCCCCGGGCCGCCGATGCCGAGCAGCCCGAGGCCGGCTGGGGTGATCACGAAGGCGATCGGGATGAGGTAGGCCGGCAGGGCGTACCGCAGGGTCTGCCACATGGTCGGCACCAGCCGGCCGCCGGTGACCGCGGCGGCGGCGACCGCCGCGAGCGCGGTCGGCGGGGAGGCCTCGGACAGGACCGCGAAGTAGAAGACGAACATCGCTGCGGCGGGCGCGGCGACGCCCAGGTTGAGCAGGGCCGGGCCGATGATCACCCAGCCGATCACGAACGACGCGGTGACCGGCACGGCCAGGCCGAGCAGGCTGAGCGCGATCGCGGCGAGCAGCGCGGTGAGCGCCAGCACCACCGCCGGGTCCGAGCTGACCGCCTGCGCCCCGCCGACCAGCAGCGCGGCCGCCTGCGGGCCGAGGCCGGTCTTGGTGGTGGTCGCCGTGATGATGCCCGCGGCGGCGCAGACCGCGGTCACTGCGAGCACCCCGCGCACGCCGCCGCTGAGCGCGGCCACCAGGCGGGCGGGGGTGAGCCGGTGCCGCCGGTCCAGGAAGGACAGCGCGGCGGCCAGGACGGTGGCGGCCACTACGGCCCGCGTCGCGGACATGCCGAGCGCGAGCAACACGATGATCACGAGCAGCGAGAGGAAGTGGTAGCCGAAGCGGGCCAGCAGCCGCCAGGCAGAGCCGGTGTCGATCACCACCGGGCGCACGCCGGAGCGCCGGGCGTCGATCTCGACCGAGAGCAGAATGCCGAGGTAGTAGAGGACCGTCGGGACGGTCGCCCAGCCGAGCACCTGGAGGTACGACACGCCCAGGTATTCGGCGATGATGAAGGCCGCCGCGCCGAGGGTGGGCGGGGAGAGGATCGCCCCCACGCCCGCGGCGGCCAGCATGCCGCCGGCACGCTCGGCCGGGTAGCCGGCCCGGCGCAGGATCGGCCAGGTCACCGCGCCGATGCTCACCGTCGTCGCGGCACCCGATCCGGAGACGGTGCCGAGCAGGAAACCGGAGGCGACGGCGGTGCGCCCGGCGGCCGTCCGGGAGCGCCGGAAGGCGGCGGCGGAGAGCTCCACGAAGAATCGGCCCGCCCCGGAGAGGTCCAGCACCGCGCCGTAGATGGTGAAGAGCACGATGTACGAGGCCGCGACGTCCAGCGGCGTCCCGTAGAAGCCGCTGTCGGAGTTGTAGAAGGCGTCGACGAGCTGGCCGAAGTCGAGGCCGGCGTGGGCCACCGGCCAGGACTGCGGCAGCAGCCCGCCGTAGTAGCCGTAGGCCAGAAAGAGCAGGCAGACCGCGGGGAGGATCCACCCGGTGGTGCGCCGGCACGCCTCCAGCAGCAGGAGCAGCAGCACGGTGCCCATCGCGACGTCCAGCGGGACGAGCAGGCCCTGCCGGTCGAGGAACGCGTCGTACCCGCCACCGCCGGCGCCGAGCGTGACCGGTAGCACCGGGTAGAGGCAGCTCACCAGCGCCGCGACGGCGAGCGCCCGGTCGGTCGGGGTGGGCCCCTGCGCCGCCCGGCCCGCCGCCGTCCCGGCCCCGGTAGCCGCCCCGTCGGCCGGTACGGCGTGCCCGTCGGCCGGTGCGCCCGGGGCGTCGGCCGTCGGGCGGTGCCGGCGGGGCAGTCGCAGGTCCGCCGGGTACGCGAGGAAGACCATCGGCAGAATGCCGGTCAGGAAGATGATCAGGTAATACTTGCTGCCCTGCGGGAGCGGGAAGAAGACCTGCCAGAGCGCGAGCAGTGCGATCGCCAGCGTCGCCCCGGTGAACAGCAGCCCGATCGGTCCGGAAAGGACGCGCCCCGGTTTCTCGTCCTCGAAGCGGGCGGCGAGTTCGCGGGTGTCGGGGTGGGCGCTGGTCGGCCCGTCGTCGGCCCAGGCCGGGTCGCCGACCGCTCCGTCGTCCGGCGGTAGGGCGACCGGGGCGGCGTTGGGCGCAGGCGTCGCCTCGCGGGAGCCGGCAGGCCGGGGCCGCGGGGGAGAGCCGTCGGAGGAACGAACGGGCGACACGAGGGGAACATACGCGAATTCCGTACACCACGCATTGCCCCTCGTGATTGCGGCAAGTCATGGAAATCGGCTGGCAGTCACTCAGCGCACCCGTTTGTCGGGCGGACTTCCCCGCCGCAGTCCGCGCAAAAATCCGCAGCGAGCTTCCCGCGTCGCGTGAGTCCGAACAGGATCTGCCCACTATGAGGCGGAGTCGCCCCGGCGGGCGGCTCCCGGCGAGACCGTCAGGTCGCTCACGTGGCGTAGCGGACAGCACTCCGCGTGGTGTCGTGGGTGCCGCGCGTCCGCGGCGACTAATCCGGTCGAAGCTGTCGGACCCGGCGGCTAGGGTCGGCCGGTGACCACTGCTCAACCACTCATCCAGGCTCGGGGGCTGGTGAAGCGGTTCGGCGACTTCACCGCCGTCGACGGCATCGACGTCGAGGTGCGACCCGGCGAGGCGTTCGGCTTCCTCGGGCCCAACGGCGCCGGCAAGTCCTCCACCATGCGCATGGTCGGCTGCATCTCCCCGCCGAGCGGCGGCGAGCTGCGCATCCTCGGCATGGACCCGGTCCGGGACGGCCCGGCGATCCGGGCCCGGCTGGGCGTCTGCCCCCAGCTGGACAACCTCGACCCGGAGCTGACCGTCCGGGAGAACCTGACCACCTACGCCCGCTACTTCGGCATTCCCCGCCGGGTGGCCCGCGAGCGCGCCGCCGAGCTGCTCGACTTCGTCCAGCTCACCGAGCGGGCCGACAGCAAGGTCGAGCCACTCTCCGGCGGCATGAAGCGCCGGTTGACCATCGCCCGCGCGCTGGTCAACAACCCGGAGATCGTCCTGCTCGACGAGCCCACCACGGGGCTCGACCCGCAGGCCCGGCACCTGGTCTGGGAGCGGCTGTTCCGGCTCAAGCAGCAGGGCGTCACCCTGGTGCTCACCACCCACTACATGGACGAGGCCGAGCAGCTCTGCGACCGCCTCGTGGTGATGGACGGCGGTCGGATCGTGGCCGAGGGCTCGCCCCGCGCCCTGATCGAGCAACACTCCACGCGGGAGGTGGTGGAGCTGCGCTTCGCCGCCGACTCGCAGGAGGCGTTCGCCGGCAAGCTCGACGGGCTGGGGGAGCGGGTCGAGGTGCTGCCCGACCGGATCCTGCTCTACGTCGCCGACGGCGACGCGGCGGTCGCCGAGGTCACCGCGCTCGGCCTCGTCCCGGCCAGCGTCCTGGTCCGGCGCAGCAGCCTGGAGGACGTGTTCCTGCACCTCACCGGCCGGACGTTGGTGGACTGACGGCCTATGGACCGTCGTAGGGTGGCCGGCGGTCTGTCGTACCCGGGAGGTAGGAAGGCCGTGGTGGGCGGAGAGCGGGGGTGGTGGACGTGAGCGTGGCGGGGCGGGTCCGGCCGGCGTTGCCGCGGGTGCCGGCGCTGGCGGTGCTCGCGCACTACCTGGTGGGCTATCGGCGGACCTGGCGGGCGGGGGTCTTCTCGTCCTTCCTGCTGCCGGTGCTCACCGTGGTCGGCTTCGGCTTCGGCGTCGGGGCGTACGTCGACCAGGGCGTCGGCGGCCTGCGTTACCTCGACTGGCTGGTGCCGGGCCTGATCGCCTCCACCGCGATGCAGGTCGCGATCGGCGAGTCGACCTGGCCGGTGCTGAGCAACTTCCGCTGGATCAAGACCTACTTCGCCCAGTCCGCGGCGCCGCTGCGGGTGGGAGACATCCTCGCCGGCCACCTCGCCTTCGTGCTGTTCCGGGCGTTCACCAGCACGGCCGCGTTCCTGCTGGTGACCGCGCTGTTCGGGGCGGTGCGCTCGCCGTGGGCGGTGGCCGTGCTGCCGGTGGTGCTGCTGCTCAGCCTGGCGGTCGCCGCGCCGACCTTCGCGTTCAGCGCCTGGGCGCCGAGCGACAGCTATCTTGCACTGCTGTTCCGTTTCGCGGTGATCCCGATGACGCTCTTCGCCGGGGTGTTCTTCCCGGTCGAGTCGCTGCCGTCGGGGCTGCGCCAGCTGGCGTACGCGACGCCGCTCTGGCACGGGGTGGACCTCTGTCGGGCGGCCACGCTCGGGGTGGCGCCGCAGTGGTCCGTCCCCGGTCATCTGCTCTACCTCGCCGCCTGGGCGATCGCCGGTTGGCTGCTGGCCCGGCGCGCGTTCCGCCGCGAGCTCGTCGTCTAGGGGAGGGGTGTCGTGGTCGGTCTCGTCCTGCCCCGGCTGGTCAGCTTCGAGGGGGCGCCCCGCCGGTCGGCCTCGGTCGCCGAGCGCAACCTCGCGGCGCTGAAGAGCGCCTACTGGCTGGTGCTCATCTCCGGCTTCCTGGAGCCGGTGCTCTACCTCTTCTCCATCGGCATCGGGGTGGGGGCGCTGGTTGGCGACCTCACCCTCCCGGGCGGCCGGGTCGTCTCGTACGCCGGGTTCGTCGCGCCGGCGATGCTGGCCTCGTCGGCGATGACCGGCGCGCTGGCGGAGACCACCTTCAACTTCTTCGGGAAGATGAAGTACATGAAGCTGTACGACGGGATCATCGCGACCCCGGTGCAGCCGTTCGAGATCGCCCTCGGCGAGTTGGGCTGGGCGATGATCCGGGGCTCGCTCTACTCGGCGGCCTTCCTGGTCGTCATGGTGGGGATGGACCTGACCAGCGTGGGCCGGGCGGCGACCGCGTTCCCGGCCGCGGTGCTGGTCGGCTTCGCGTTCGGCGCGCTCGGCATGGCCGTCGCCACGTTCATGCGCAGCTGGCAGGATTTCGACCTGATGGGCTCCGCCCAGTTCACCCTCTTCCTCTTCTCCGGCACCTTCGTTCCGGCCGAGGCGTATCCGGCCGTGTTGCGCTGGGTGGTCGAGCTGACCCCGCTCTACCGGTCGGTGCACCTGATCCGGGGCATCTCCGTCGGGGCGACCGGCTGGTCGTGGCTGCTCGACGTGGCGTATCTGCTGGTCCTGACCGGGGTGGGGCTGTTGGTGGCATCCCGACGGATGGGGAGGTTGCTCTACAAGTAGCTGGTTAATCACCGGCTCTCGCGGGGCATGTGCAGGGCGACGCCGACGACGAGGGAGTGGCGATGGCCTCCGACGAGACTTCCGCCCGCAGCGGGCGCGACCGTGCCGACCGCGGAGAACCCGCCGCGGCCCGCGGCGGTGACCGGGCGGGCCGGGAGGCCGGCCGTGGGCGCAACCGCGGGCCGGTCGGCCCGGACGAAGCGCCGGGCAGCCCGACCGAGCTACCGGGCGCGGGGTGGAAGGCCGCGCTGACGCGCACGGTCAAGGAGTTCCAGGACGACAGCCTGACCGACTGGGCCGCCGCGCTCACCTACTACGGGGTGCTCTCGATCTTCCCGGGCGTGCTGGTGCTCATCTCGGTGCTCGGCCTGCTCGGCACCCGCGCCACCGAGGGGGTCAAGGACACCGTCAACCAGGCCGTGCCTCAGGAGAACATCCGCGAGATCATCGAGACCGCGATCGAGCAGGCGGGCGCCTCCGGCGGCCTGGCCAGCATCGCCGCGATCATCGGTCTGCTCGCCGCCTTCTGGTCGGCCTCCGGCTACATCGCCGCCTTCATGCGCGCCTCCAACACCATCTACGACGTGCCGGAGGGGCGGCCGATCTGGAAGACCCTGCCGATCCGGCTCGGGGTGACCGCCCTGGTCGGCGTGCTGCTGCTGGCCGCCGCGGTGATCGTGGTCTTCACCGGCGGCCTCGCCGAGCAGGTCGGCAGCGCGATCGGGCTGGGCTCGACGGCCGTGACGGTGTGGAACATCGCCAAGTGGCCGGTGCTGCTGATCCTGGTGAGCCTGATGTTCGCGATCCTCTACTGGGCCTCGCCGAACGCGCGGCACGGTGGTTTCCGCTGGGTCAGCCCCGGCGGCGTGCTGGCGGTGGTGATCTGGCTGGTGATCTCCGGCCTCTTCGCCCTCTACGTCAGCAACTTCGGCTCGTACAACAAGACCTACGGGACGCTGGCCGGCGTGATCATCTTCCTGGTCTGGCTCTGGTTGAGCAACATCGCGATCCTGCTCGGCGCGGAGTTCGACGCGGAGCTGGAGCGCGGGCGCGCCATCGAGGCCGGGCACCCGGCCGAGGAGGAGCCCTACGTCGAGCTGCGCGACGACCGCAAGCTGAAGAAGAAGCGCAACGCCCGTCGCTGATCCGGCCCCGTCGACCGCCCCGCCCCGCCGCGTCCGTCGCGGCGGGGCGGTCGCACGTCCAGCGTCCCGTGCCCGCCCCGTTTCGCCGCGCCGGGTCCGGGAGACCGGCTGCGGGTCGGCGAGGTGGCGGCGTCGGAGGTCGGCGGATCGCGCCATCTCGCCGATCTGGCGTCGATCGTCGTGCCGGCCGCCCCGGGCGGCGGTGGGGTGAGCTGGGCCGGAACGGCCCGCTTTTCGTGATCCACTACGCGCTTTTGCTCAGATGGACAAAAGTTTGGCTTGGATCGCGCTGAAGCTATGGACATGCGGCCCGGAAGGCTCCTACTGTGTCGGACACGACACGTCGCCGTTGCGTCGATGTGAACGACTCCGATGCGGAGGTGAGTCCCGGTGCGGACGGTGGACCCCCTGCACGTACGGCTGCTGCGGTTGCTCCGGGACGAGGGAGCGGTGTCCCGGGCGGAGCTCGGCGACCGGTTGCAGATGCCGCGCCCCCGCCTCCTCGCCGAGCTGGAACGGCTGGTCGGCCTCGGCTACGTCGCCGAGGCGGGCCTGGCCGCGTCCCGCGGTGGCCGGCGCTCCACCCTGGTCGAGCTGAGCCCGCACCTGCGCTTCGCCGCGGTCGACCTGGGCGCCAGCTCGATCGACGTCGAGGTGGTCAACGGCCGCCTCGAACCGGTGGCTGCCTACACCGAGCCGGCCGACATCCGCTCCGGCCCGAAGGTGACCCTCCAGCGGGTCAACGAGCTGCTGCACAAGGCCAAGGTGGACGGCGCGTACGAGCGGCTCGACTCGGTCGGCATCGGCGTGCCGGGGCCGGTGAGCTTCCGCGACGGCGTGCCGGTCTCGCCGCCGATCATGCCGGGCTGGGACCGCTTCCCGGTCCGCGAGCTGCTCACCCGGGAGCACGGCTGCCCGGCGGTGGTCGACAACGACGTCAACATCATGGCGATCGGCGAGCGGCACGGCGGGGTCGCCCACTCGGTGGACGACTTCCTGTTCATCAAGATCGGCACCGGGATCGGTTGCGGCATCTACCTCAGCGGCGAGGTGTACCGGGGCACCGACGGATGCGCCGGGGACATCGGCCACATCCAGGTCGACGCGAACGGTCCGATGTGCTCCTGCGGCAACCTGGGCTGCCTGGAGGCCCTGTTCAGCGGCGCCGCGCTGGCCAAGGAGGCGACCGCGGCGGCCCGCGCCGGCATCTCCCCGGCGCTCGCCGAGCGGCTCGACGCCCGGGGCGCGTTGACCGCGCTGGACGTCGCGCAGGGGGCGGCCGAGGGGGACGTCACCTGCATCCAGCTCATCCGCGACGGCGGCCGGCGGGTCGGCAGCGTGCTGGCCGGGCTGGTGAGCTTCACCAACCCGTCGATGATCGTGATCGGCGGCGGGCTCGCCCAGCTCGGGCACATCCTGCTCGCCGAGATCCGCAGCGTGGTCTACCGCCGGTCGCTGCCGCTGGCCACCGGCAACCTGCCCGTCGTCCTGTCCGAGCTCGGCCCGCGCGCCGGGGTCGCGGGGGCGGCCGTGCTCGCCAGCGACCTGGCCTTCGGGGAGGCGTCATGACCGCGAGGAGCGAGCCGGGCCGGCGAGCCCCGCAGTCGCGAGCCGGGGAGGCGTCATGACCGCGCGCGACGACGATCCGGTCGTCCCGGGTGCCGGTCCGGCCGGGGACACGGGGGAACCGGCCGACCGGGACGGACCGTCGACGAGCAGGAGCGAGGAGGCCGTCGTGACGAGGACGCCGCTGGTGGAGGCCCCCGCGGACACCGTCGCGGGCGAGGTGGTCTTGCGCCTCACCGACGTGGTCAAGACCTTCCCCGGCGTACGCGCGCTGGACGGGGTGCAGCTGGAGGTGCGGGCCGGCGAGGTGCACTGCCTGCTCGGGCAGAACGGCGCCGGCAAGTCCACCCTGATCAAGGTGCTCTCCGGGGTGCACCGGCCGGACTCCGGCGAGGCCCACTGGCGGGGCGAGCCGGCGGCCTTCGCCAGCCCGCAGGCCGCGATGCGGGCCGGGATCGCCACCATCTACCAGGAGCTCGACCTGGTCGAGGACCTGTCGGTCGCGGAGAACGCCTTCCTCGGCCACGAGCCGCGCCGGTTCGGGTTCGTCCGTCGCGGCCGGATGGCCCGCCGCACCCGGGAGATCCTCGGCCGCCTCGGCCACCCGGAGATCCCGCCGGGTCGGATGGTCCGGGCGCTGCCCGCCGCCGGCAAGCAGGTCGTCAGCATGGCGCGGGCGCTCTCCCACGAGGCCCGACTGATCATCATGGACGAGCCGAGCGCCGTGCTGGCCCACGACGAGGTGGGCAACCTGTTCCGGATCATCCGGGAGCTGACCGCGCAGGGCATCGCGGTCATCTACATCTCGCACCGGCTGGAGGAGATCCGCGAGATCGGCGACCGGGTGACCGTACTCAAGGACGGCCGGACCACGGCGGCGAACCTGCCGGCGCGCGACACCCCGACCCGCGACCTGGTCGCCCGGATGACCGGCCGGAGCATCGAATACGTCTTCCCGGACCGCCCCGCCGCGGACCCGGCGGGCGCCGAGCTGCTGCGGGTGGACGGCCTGACCCGGTCCGGCGAGTTCGCCGACGTCTCGCTGACCGTGCGGGCCGGCGAGATCGTCGGGATCGCCGGGCTGGTCGGCTCGGGCCGCTCCGAGCTGCTGGAGACCATCTACGGCGCCCGCCGCGCGCAGGCCGGCACGGTCCGGATGGGCGGCCGGACGCTGCGGCCCGGCAGCGTCGGCGCGGCGGTGCGGGCCGGCATGGGGATGGCCCCGGAGGAGCGCAAGAGCCAGGCGCTGCTGCTCGGCGAGTCGATCTACCGCAACGTCACCCTGGCGACCTTCGGCCGGTACGCCCGGCTCGGCTTCACCGACACCGGACGGGAGCGGGCCGAGGCGGACCGGATCGCCGACTCCCTGGAGCTGCGGCCCCGCGACGTCCGGCGGCCGGTGCGCACCCTGTCCGGTGGCAACCAGCAGAAGGTGGTGGTCGGGCGCTGGCTGCTCGGCGACACCCGGCTGCTGCTGCTCGACGAGCCGACCCGGGGCGTGGACGTGGGGGCCCGGGCCGAGCTGTACCAGGTCATCCGCCAGTTGGCCGCGCGGGGCGTCGGCGTGCTGCTGGTCTCCAGCGAGGTGCCCGAGGTGCTGGGGCTGGCCGACCGGGTCCTGGTGATGCGGGAGGGCCGGGTCGTCCGCGAGGCCCCGGCCGGCGAACTCGACGAGAACACCGTGCTCGACCTCGTCATGGCGGGGTCCCTCATGGAAGGTGCGCCGGCATGAGCGAGCGCAGCGAGCGAATCGACGTGTGGACGGAGGCGGCGGCATGAGCGAGATGAGTCCCACGGCGACGCCGGAGCGGCCGGCGGACCTGCCGGCGCAGTCGCCGCCGGTGGATCCGGCGGAGACCGCGGCGGCGACCGCGAAGTCGGACGCGCCCGGCCGGCTCTCCTGGTGGCGGGGCGACGGCGGGGAGGGCGCGAAGCGCAACCTGGGCCTGCTGGCGACCCTGGTGGTGCTCGTCGTCATCGGCATCCTCACCCGGCCCGACCTGTACGGGAACGCGAGCTGGGTGTGGGGCAACACGCTCACCATCCTCAAGCTCGCCTCGGTGGTCGGCGTGGTCACCGTCGGGATGACCTTCGTGATCATCGGCGGCGGCATCGACCTGTCGGTCGGCGCGATCGTCGCCCTGGCCGGCGTCTGGGCCACCACGGTCGCCACCCAGAGCTACGGCGCCGGCGGCATGATCTTCAGTGCCCTCACCGTCGGGCTGGCCGTCGGCGTGGTCAACGGCCTGCTCGTCTCGTACGGGCGGCTGGTGCCCTTCATCGCCACGCTCGCCATGATGGTCGCCGCCCGGGGGCTCGCCGCCGAGATCTCCGACAAGCAGACCCAGGTCTCGAACAACACCTTCATCAACGGCATCGCCAGCACCGAACTGCTCGGCATCCCGCTGCTGGTCTACATCCTCGCCGCGGTGGTTGTCGCCGGTTGGGTGCTGCTCAACCGGACCACCTTCGGCCGCCGCACCGTCGCGGTCGGCGGCAACCCGGAGGCCGCCCGGCTCGCCGGCATCAACGTGCGGCGGCACACGCTGTACCTCTACGCGCTGTCCGGCCTCTGCTGCGGCATCGCCGCGGTCATGCTGACCGCGCAGGCCACCTCCGCGCAGGCGGCGATGGCGAACCTCTACGAGCTGGACGCGATCGCCGCCGCCATCATCGGCGGGACGCTGCTCAGCGGCGGGCGGGGCACCATCATCGGTTCCCTGCTCGGGGTGGTCATCTTCTCCACCATCACCAACCTCTTCGCCATCAACGGCCTCTCCACGGAGGCCCAGAACATGGTCAAGGGCGGCATCATCGTGGCCGCCGTCCTGATCCAGCAGGTGCAGTTCCGCAGCCTCACCCAGTTCCTCGGCCGCAATCGGGCCACCACCACCTGACCCACCGCACACCGGCGGCCACCTCGACAGCGACGGTGGCCGGGACCAGCACACCCATTTTCACCCCACCACCTCATCCATGGAGGTCGTCATGACCCAGCACAGTCGCGACCTGTCGCGCCGCCGGCTGCTGTTCGGCGGGGCCGCGCTCTCCGCCGGCGTCGTGCTCGCCGGCTGCACCAGCAACGAGGCGACGCCGACCGAGGCGCAGACCAAGGCCGCCGCAACCGGTGGCAACGCCGAGCCGGGCAAGAAGGTGACCATCGGCTTCTCCGCCCCGGCCGCCGACCACGGCTGGATCGCCGCCATCACCAACAACGCCAAGGCGCAGGCCGGGGCGTACTCCGACGTGGAGTTCAAGAGCGTGGAGGCCGGCGCGGACGCGGCGGCCCAGCGCGCCGCGCTGTCCACCCTGATCTCCCAGAAGCCGGACGTGATCGTGCTGCTGCCGCACGACGGCAAGGAGCTGAACGCGTTCGGCCTGGAGGCGATGAAGGCCGGCATCCCCGTGGTCAACCTGGACCGGGCCTTCCCCGACCCCAAGGCCTACCGCCTGCAGATCAAGGGTGACAACTACGGCATGGGGGTGGCCGCCGCCACCTACATCGTCGAGCAGCTCAAGGCCAAGGGGGTCAGCAACCCGGTGATCGGTGAGATCCCCGGCATCGACTCGCTGGAGCTGACCCAGGAACGCTCCAAGGGCTTCGCCGACACCCTCGCCGCGAACGGCCTGCGGGTGGCCAACCGCCGCCCGGCCGAGTTCACCGCCGACTCCGGTCAGCAGGCGGCCACCGGCCTGTTCCAGGCGCTGCCGAAGCTCGACGCACTCTGGAACCACGACGACGACCAGGGCATCGGTGTGCTCGCCGCGGTCAACCAGGCCAACCGCAAGGAGTTCTTCATGGTCGGCGGCGCCGGCTCGAAGAAGGCGATGGAGGACATCCAGGCCGACAACACGGTGCTCAAGGCCACCGTCACCTACAGCCCGTCGATGGCCTCCTCGGCCATCTCCCTGGCCCGCCTCATCGGTCAGGGGAAGGGCATGTCCGACCTGGTGGAACTCCAGGTTCCGAAGGAGATCGTGCTCGCCTCGGAGACGATCACCAAGGAGAACGCGGGCAACTACCTGAAGCTCGGGTTCTGACACACGGGGGGAGACCCACCTTGTCCACTCACGACAGACACCTGCGGGTCGGCATGGTCGGCTACGCGTTCATGGGCGCCGCGCACTCCCAGGCGTGGCGCACCGTGAACCGGGTGTACGACCTGCCGGCGCGGGTCCGGATGTCGCTCATCTGCGGGCGGGACGCCGGAAAGGTGGCCGGCGCCGCCGACCGGCTCGGCTGGGAGGGGCACACCACCGACTGGCGGCGGCTGGTCGAGTCCGACGAGATCGACGTGGTCGACATCTGCACGCCGGGTGACAGCCACTGCGAGATCGCGATCGCCGCGCTGGCCGCCGGCAAGCACGTGCTGTGCGAGAAGCCGCTGGCCAACACCGTCGAGGAGGCCCGGCTGATGGCGGCCGCCGCCGCCCGGGCCCGGGCCGACGGGGTACGCGCCATGTGCGGGTTCAACTACCGCCGGGTGCCGGCGGTCACCATGATGCGGCAGCTGGTCGCCGACGGACGGCTCGGTGTGATCCGGCACGTCCGGGCGGCGTACCTGCAGGACTGGATCGTGGACCCGCAGTTCCCGCTGGTCTGGCGGTTGCAGAGGGACAGGGCGGGCTCCGGCGCGCTCGGCGACATCGGCGCGCACATCATCGACCTCACCCAGTACGTGACCGGGCAGCGGATCAGCGGGGTCAGCGCGCTGACCGAGACCTTCGTCAAGGAGCGGCCGTTGCCGGCCGGGTCGAGCGGCCTGGCCGCCCACGCGGACGGCAACGGCCGGGCCACCGGCACGGTCACCGTCGACGACGCGGCGGTATTCGTCGCCCGGCTCGACGGCGGCGCGCTGGCCACGTACGAGGCGAGCCGGTTCGCCACCGGCCGCAAGAACGCGCTCCGGGTGGAGATCAACGGTTCGCTCGGCAGCGTGGTGTTCGACCTGGAACGCCTCAACGAGCTGGAGTTCTACGACGCCACCCGGCCCGCCGCCGAGCAGGGTTTCACCCGGATCCTGGTGACCGAGGGGGAGCACCCGTACATGTCGGCCTGGTGGCCGCCGGGCCACATCATCGGCTACGAGCATTCCTTCACCCACCAGATGCGGGACTTCGTCGAGGCGGTCGCCACCGGCGTCGACCCGACCCCCTCCTTCGCCGACGCGTTGCAGGTCCAGCTCGTGCTGGACGCGGTGACCCGCTCGGCGGAGCTGGGCTCCTCCTGGACGGAGGTGGAGCCGGCCGTGGCGGCCGAGCTGGCCGCCTGACCCGTCGCGGCGCCGGCCGACCCGCCGGCGCCGCCCGATCGACTTTCCGGAGCCGGCCGGCGAGGGACCGGCCGCGGTTGCGCCCCGCGGCGGGGACGAGGCCGGCCCCGGAGGGCGTGCCACCGGAGCTGCTCCGGTGCGGCACGAGCAGCACGGCCGTCCGGTGCGGCCGGACCGGGATTCCCCGGCCGCACCGGCGGACGCGTACCACCCGGCGACGCGGGGCAGGCAGGACCGGGACGCCGACCGACCCGGCCTGCCAGCCCCGTCCGCCCACACCCGCCCGGGACCCCGTCCGGCGCGCTGCCGCCGACTTCGCCGCCGGACCCGGGCGCAACCCCGGGACGCCACGGGCGGACGGGGCCCATCCGCACATTGACGACTAGCGAGATCTCGGCACGGAGGTTCCACGGGAAGGAGCACGATGCGTACGGGTATCTGGCTGATGGGGGCGCGCGGCTCGGTCGCGACCACCAGCATCGTCGGGGCGCTCGCCCTCCGGGCCGGGCTCACCGGCCCGACCGGCTGCGTCACCGAGCTGCCCGAGCTGCGGGGTCCGGCCCTGCCGGCCTTCGCCGATCTCGTCCTCGGCGGCCACGACGTGGTGGCGACCCCGCTGATCAAGCGGGCCGAGGCGCTGGCCACCGCGGGCGTGCTGCCCGGCCGGCTGGTCGACACCCTCGCGGGGGAACTGGACGAGGTCGAGCGGGCGCTGCGCCCCGCCCCGGCCGGGGGCACCCAGGCCGACCGGGCCGCCGCCGTCGCGCGGGACCTGACCGACTTCCGGGACCGGCACGGGCTGGACCGGGTGGTGGTGGTCAACGTCTGCGCCACCGAGCCGGCCGCCGACCCGCACCCGGCGCACGCCGACCTGGTGGCCCTGCGCGCCGCGCTGGCCGGCCCCGATGAGGTGCTGCCAGCCAGCTCGCTGTACGCGTACGCGGCGTTCACCGCCGGCTGCCCGTACGTCGACTTCACACCGTCCACCGGGGCCCGGCTGCCGGCGCTCGCGGCGCTGGCCGCGGAGCGTGGCCTGCCGTACGCGGGGCACGACGGCAAGACCGGGGAGACGCTGGTCAAGTCGGTGCTGGCGCCGATGTTCGCGATGCGGCACCTGGCCGTCCGGTCCTGGTCCGGGGTGAACCTGCTCGGCGGCGGGGACGGCGCGAACCTGGCCGACCCGGCGGCGAACGCGGCCAAGGTGGCCAGCAAGCAGCGGGTGCTCGGCGAGACGCTCGGCTACCTGCCGCAGGGCGACACCCGGATCGACCACGTCGAGGAGCTGGGCGACTTCAAGACCGCCTGGGACCTGATCACCTTCGCCGGCTTCCTGGGCACCGGGATGCGGATGGAGTTCACCTGGCACGGCTGCGACTCCGCGCTGGCCGCCCCGCTGGTGCTCGACCTGGCCCGGCTCACCGCCGCCGCGCACGCCGCCGGCCGGCGCGGCCCCCTCCCCGAGCTGGCCTTCTTCTTCAAGGACCCGCTCGACGCCCCGACCCACTCGCTCGTCGAGCAGTGGGCCCTGCTGCGCGACCTCGTCGCCGGCCTGCACCGGGGAGGCGCCCATGGCCAGCCTCGCTGACCTCGCCGAACTGGTCCGGGCGCCGGCCGCGCTCTCCGTACCCGGGGACGTGCTGGCGGGCGCGGCGGCGGCCGGCGTCCTGGACCGCCGGACGCCGGCGCTGGCCGGGGCGTCGGTGCTGCTCTACTGGGCCGGCATGGCGGCCAACGACTGGGCCGACCGCCACCTGGACGCGGTGGAGCGACCGGAGCGGCCGATCCCCTCCGGCCGGGTGAGCCCGCCGGCCGCGCTCGGGCTCGCCGCCGGCCTCACCGCCGCCGGGCTCGCCCTGGCCACCGCCGCCGGGGGCCGGCGGGCGGCGGCCGTCGCGGTGCCGCTCGCCACCGCCATCTGGGGGTACGACCTGCTGGCCAAGAACACCGCGGCCGGTCCCGCCGTGATGGCCGCCTGCCGGGGCCTGGACGTGCTGCTCGGCACCACCTCCGCCGGCCCGGCTCCGGCCGGCCGCCGCGCCGGCGGCTCGGCGGGAACCCGCCTGGCCCGGGCGCTGCCGGCGGCGCTGACCGTGGCCGCGCACACCTGGACGGTCACCGAGCTGTCCCGCCGCGAGGTCACCGGCACCGACCGGCGGCTGCCCCGGGCCACCCTCGCCGGCACCGCCGTCGTGGCGGCGACCGCGCTGGGCCGGGCCGACCCGGTCCCGGTCGCGCTCGCCGCCGGCTACGCCACCCGGTACGGCGCCGCGCAGGCCAGGGTGGTGGCCGACCCGTCGCCCGGCCGGGTCCGGGCCGCGGTCGCGGCCGGCATCACCGGCCTGCCCGCGTTGCAGGGCGCGCTGACCGCCCGGGCCGGCGCCCGGCTGCTCGGCCTGGCCGTCGCGGCCGCCGCCCCGCTCGGGCGCCGTCTCGCCCGGTTGGTGTCGCCGACATGACCGGGCGCGCGGCACCGGGGCCGGCCGGGGCGGCCGACGTGCCGCTCCGCCCGACCGGGCTGCGATTCGGCTACGGGACCAACGGCTTCGCCAACCACCGGCTGCTCGACGCGCTGGCGGTCATCGCCGACCTCGGCTACCAGGGGGTGGCGCTCACCCTGGACCACGACCACCTGGACCCGTTCGCGCCCGGGCTGGCCCGCCGGGTCGCCGCCGTGCACCGCCGGCTGGCCGCGCTCGGCCTGGCCACGGTGGTCGAGACCGGGGCCCGCTACCTGCTCGACCCGTGGCACAAGCACGCCCCGACGCTGCTGCACGACGACCCGGCCCGGCGGGTCGACTTCCTCCGCCGGGCGGTGCGGATCGGCGCCGACCTGGGCGCCGAGGCGGTCTCGTACTGGGCCGGGGTACGCCCACCGGAGGTCCCGGCGGCCGTCGCGTGGGACCGGCTGGTGGCCGGCTGCGCCACCGTCTGCGCCGAGGCGGAGGCCGCGGGCGTGCCGCTCGGCTTCGAGCCGGAGCCCGGGATGCTGGTCGAGGACATCGCCGGCTGGCGGCGGCTGCGGGCCGCGCTCGACGCGCCACCCGCATTCGGCATCACCCTCGACATCGGACACTGTCGCTGCCTGGAGCCGACGCCGGTGCCGGACTGCGTGGCGGCGGTCGCCGACCACCTGGTCAACGTGCAGATCGACGACATGCGCCGGGGCGTGCACGAGCACCTCGAGTTCGGCGCCGGTGAGATCGATTTCCCGCCGGTGCTGCGCGCCCTCGCCGACGCCGGCTACCGCGGCCTGGTCGCGGTGGAACTGCCCCGGCACTCGCACGCCGCACCGACCGTGGCCGCCGGCTCGATCGAGTTCCTGCACGCCGCCGCCCGGGCGGCCGAGAAGGGCGGCGGCGCACCACGTACCTGAGAGGGGAGACGGCATGACACCCGACCGACTGCGCGCCGCGTTGCGGGGCGTACCCGATCCGCAGTGGCTGGACGCGGCGCTGCGCCGCGTCGCGGCCGAACCCGCGGCGATCGCCCGGCTGTTCCCCGCCGCCGCGCGGCGCTGCGGGCGGGGACCGCTGCCCGACCCGCCCGGCTGGACCGCCGACGAGGCCGCCCGGGCGCTGCTGCTCACCGCGCTCCCCGCCGACCAGGCGGCGGCCACGGCGGAGACCCTCTACCGGCACGGCGACGCGGCCGAGAAGCGGGCCGTGCTGCGGGCGCTGCCGCTGCTGCCGATCGGCGCGGCCTGCGTACCGCTGCTGCACGACGCCATCCGCACCAACGACACCCGGCTGGTAGCCGCCGCCCTCGGCCCGTACGCCCGGCACCTGGAGCAGTCCGCCTGGCGGCAGGCGGTGCTCAAGTGCGTCTTCACCGGCGTACCGCTGGCGGTGGTGGACGACCTCGACGGGCGCGCGGACGGCGAACTCGGCGCGATGCTGGCCGCGCTGGCGGCCGAGCGGCACGCCGCCGGCCGGGCCATGCCCGCCGACGCCACCGACCTGCTCGACCGGCTCGGCGCCGGCTCGGACCTGACCACCGCCAGGGAGGCGTGATGCGCATCTTCGACCCGCACATCCACATGACGTCACGGACCACCGACGACTACGAGCGGATGGCCGCCGCCGGGGTACGCGCGGTGGTGGAGCCGGCGTTCTGGCTGGGTCAGCCCCGCACCAGCGCCGCCAGCTTCGTCGACTACTTCGACTCGCTGATCGGCTGGGAGCCGTTCCGGGCCGGGCAGTTCGGGGTCCGGCACCACGCCACCGTCGCGCTCAACCCCAAGGAGGCCAACGACCCGCGCTGCCACCCGGTGCTCGACCTGCTCCCGCGCTACCTGGACAAGGACGGCGTGGTGGCGGTCGGTGAGATCGGCTACGACTCGATGACGCCGGCCGAGGACGCCGCGTTCGCCGGCCAGCTCGCCCTGGCCGTCGCCCACGACCTGCCCGCCCTGGTCCACACCCCGCACCGGGACAAGGCGCGGGGCGTCGAGCGGAGCCTCGCGGTGGTCGCCGAGTCGGGCATCGAGCCGGGCCGGGTGCTGGTCGACCACCTCAACGAGGTCACCGTGAAGCTGGTCCGGGACACCGGCTGCTGGCTGGGCTTCTCCATCTACCCCGACACCAAGATGACGCCGCCGCGAATGGTCGAGCTGCTGCGGACGTACGGGACCGAGCGGATGCTGGTGAACTCGGCGGCCGACTGGGGGCGCTCCGACCCGCTGCTGACCCGGGCCACCGGCGAGGCGATGCTGCTCGCCGGCTTCACCGGGGACGACGTCGACCAGGTGCTGTGGCGCAATCCGGTGGAGTTCTACGGCCAGTCCGGCCGGCTCGACCTCAGCGACCTGGCGGCGCCCGGCGTCACCTTCGCCGGCAACTCCATCCTGCGCGGGGGCGAGTGATGCGGCTCCGGCACGCCGACGGCAGCACCGTCCACCTCGGCTACTGCACCAACGTCCACCCCGCGGAGGACCTGGCCGGCATCCTCGCCCAGCTCGACCGCTACGCGGTGCCGGTGCGCCGGGCCCTCGACGCCGACCTGCTCGGACTCGGGCTCTGGCTGGCCGCCCCGGTCGCCGCCGAGCTGGCCGCCGACCCGGCGCTGCGCCGGCGGCTGCGCACCGAGCTGACCGTACGCGGGCTGGAGGTGGTCACCCTCAACGGCTTCCCGTACGCCTCCTTCCAGGCCCCGGTGGTCAAGGGCGCGGTCTACCACCCGGACTGGACCACCGGCGACCGGCTCGCGTACACCCTGGACCTGGCCCGGGTGCTGGCCAACCTGCTCCCCGACGACGCGGCCCGGGGCTCGGTCTCCACCCTGCCGCTGGCCTGGCGGGAGCCGTGGGACGCCGACCGGGCCGACGTCGCCCGGCGCCGGCTCGCCGAGCTGGCGACCGGGCTCGCCGCGGTCGAGCGGGAGACCGGCCGGCCGATCCGGGTCGGTTTCGAACCGGAACCGGGGTGCATTGTGGAGTCCACGGGACAAGCGAGCGCGGTATTGTCAGCCATGGATACCGACCGGCTCGGGATCTGCCTCGATCTGGCGCACCTGGCGTGCGCCTGGGAGGAGCCGGCCGAGGCGCTGGGCCGGCTGGCGTCGGCCGGACTGCCGGTGGTCAAGGTGCAGGTCTCCGCCGCCGTCGAGGCGGCCGACCCGGGCGGCTCGACCGAGGCGCTGCGCCACTGGGTCGAGCCCCGCTTCCTGCACCAGACCCGCGCCGCCGGCTGCGCGTCCGCCGCCGACCCGGCCGACCCGGCGTACGCGGCCGACGACCTGGACGCCGCCCTCGACGCGCGGCTGCCCGGGCCGTGGCGGGTGCACTACCACGTGCCGCTGCACGCGCCGCCCGAGCCGCCGCTGCGCTCCACCCTGCCGGTGCTGCGGGCCGCCCTGGCCGGGCTGTTCGCCGGCCCGACCGCCGGCTGCGACCACCTCGACGTCGAGACGTACACCTGGGGGGTGCTGCCGGCGGCGCGGCGGCCGCGCACCGACCCGGAGCTGGCCGCCGGGATCGCCGCCGAGCTGGCCTTCGCCCGCGACGAGCTGGTCGCCGTCGGCCTCGCCGCCGCGACTCCGGCCCGGACGGGGGTACGGCGATGAGCCGGCGGCTGGTGGTGCTGGACGTGGTGGGCCTGACCCCGCGCCTGCTCGCGCACATGCCCCGGCTGCGGGCGGTGGCCGAGGCCGGCTTCGCCGCCGAGCTGGGCACCGTGCTGCCCGCCGTGACCTGCTCGGTCCAGTCCACCTTCCTCACCGGCGAGCCGCCCTCCGGGCACGGGATCGTCGGCAACGGCTGGTACTTCCGGGACCTCGGCGAGGTGCTGCTGTGGCGGCAGCACCACGCGCTGGTCGGCGGGGAGAAGCTCTGGCAGGCGGCCCGCCGGGTCGAGCCCGGCTACACGGTGGCGAACGTCTGCTGGTGGTACGCGATGGGCGCCGACGTGGACTGGACGGTCACCCCGCGCCCGGTCTACCACGCCGACGGCCGCAAGGAGCCGGACTGCTGGACCGATCCGCCGGAGCTGCACGACGTCCTCACCGAGGCGCTCGGCACGTTCCCGCTGTTCACCTACTGGGGGCCGGGCGCCGGGCTGCCGTCGTCCCGGTGGATCTGCCGGGCCGCCGAGCGGATCCTGGCCGACCAGGCGCCCGACCTGACCCTGGTCTACGTGCCGCACCTGGACTACGACCTGCAACGCTTCGGCCCGAACTCGCCGCGGGCCGCCGCGGCGGCGGCCGAGCTGGACGCGGTGCTCGCCCCGCTGCTCGACGCCGCCCGGGTGAAGGCCGCCACGGTGGTGGCGCTGTCGGAGTACGGCATCACCGACGTGTCCCGGCCGGTGGACGTCAACCGGCTGCTGCGCGCCGAGGGACTGCTGCGGGTCTACACCCAGGCCGGCATGGAGTACCTCGACCCGTGGACGTCCCGGGCCTTCGCGGTCGCCGACCATCAGGTGGCGCACGTCTACGTCAAGGACCCGGCCGACGTGCCGGCGGTGGCGAAGCTCTGCGCCGGGCTGCCGGGGGTGGCCGAGGTGCTCGACGCAGACGGCCAGGCCGGGTACGGGCTGGACCACGACCGCTCCGGCGAACTGGTGCTGGTGGCCGAGCCGGACGCCTGGTTCACCTACTACTACTGGCTCGACGAGGCCCGCGCCCCCGACTTCGCCCGGCTGGTCGAGATCCACCGCAAGCCCGGGTACGACCCGGCTGAACTCTTCTTCGACCCCGCGGCGCCGGGCGCGGCGAAGCGTCGGGCCGCGGTGGCGCTGGCCCGTAAGAAGCTCGGCCTGCGCTACCTGATGAGCGTGGTCGGGCTGGACGCCGGCGCTCGGGCGGTCCGTGGCTCGCACGGCCGGCTGCCCGCCGACCCGGCGGACGGGCCGGTGCTGCTCTGCTCGGACCCGTCCGCCGCCCGCGACCGGCTGGCCGCGACCGACGTGAAGGCGTTGCTGCTCCAGCTCGCCGGACTGGCCCGGGAGGCGCCATGACCATAACCGTCGTACCGACCGACCCGGCCCTGCTGCGGGCGCGTTTCGACGCGGAACTCGCGGCGTTCCTGCAGCGGCGGGGGCCGGGTCGGTCGGACGGCGTTCCGGGGGCCGTCCACGCCGCCCTGCGCCGGTTCGTCCTGGCCGGTGGCAAGCGGCTGCGGCCCCTGTTCTGCTACTGGGGCTGGCGCGGTTTCGGCGGGGCGGACGGGCCACCGATCGTCGGCGCGGCGGCGGCGCTGGAGCTGTTCCACGCCTTCGCGCTGATCCACGACGACATCCTGGACGGCAGCGACCGCCGGCGCGGCCAGCCCACGGTGCACCGGCACTTCGCCGACCTGCACGCCCGGTCGGGCTGGCGGGGCGACCCCGAGGCGTACGGGCGGGGCGCCGCCCTGCTCTGCGGGAACCTCTGCATCGCCTGGTCGCAGGAGATGTTCCACGGCTGCGGCCTGGGCGCCGAGCAGCTCCGCCGGGGGTACGCGGTCTTCGCGCTGATGCGCGCCGAGGTGATCGCGGGGGAGTACCTCGACCTGGTCTCGGCCGTCGGGGACGGCTCGGTGGCGACCGCGTTGACCGTGATCCGGATGAAGACCGCCCGGTACACGGTGACCCGGCCGTTGCAGATCGGGGCCGCCCTGGCCGGCGCGGACCCGGCCGCGGTGGCCGCCCTGGCCGAGTTCGGCGACCCGCTCGGCGACGCCTTCCAGCTCCGCGACGACCTGCTCGGGGTCTTCGGCGACCCGGCGGTCACCGGCAAGTCCACCATGGACGACCTGCGCGAGGGCAAGCCCACGGTGCTGATGGCGTTGACCCGGGCCGCCACCGACCCGGCCGGGTCCGCCCGGCTGCGGGCCCTCTTCGGCAACCCGGCGTTGGACGCGGCCGGCGCCGCCGAGCTGCGCGAGCTCATCGAGGCCACCGGGGCCCGGGAGCAGGTGGAGCGGATGATCCGGGTACGCGCGGAGCAGGCGCGGGCCGCGCTGGACCGGCAGTCCCTGGCGGAGCCGGCGCTGTCGGCGCTCGCGGACCTGGCGGCCCGCGCGGTGTACCGCCGACACTGACCGGCAGTTGGTTGCGCGGACCAGCGCGGCGGGCTGTGACGTGGTGCTGCGCGCGGCGCCCCGCTTTCCCCGCGACCGCTGCCGGAACCTGCCAGCCCCCGGCTGACCTGCGCCACCTCCGACCCGCCGGGCCGGCGACGCGCCGCCCCGACTTCGGACGCGCGCGGCCCCGCCCGGCCGGCTGCCGTACCTTGGGCCGCATGGGACGCCTCGCCCAGTGGCGCCGGATCGTCCGGGCGCACCCGACGCTCGCCGGCGCGCTGCTGGCCACGGTGCTGTTCGTGGTCAGCCTGCTGGTGCTCACCCGCGACGTGCCGTGGCTGGGCCGGGCCGTCGTGGTGCTGCTGCTCTGGTTCGGCGTCGCGGCCGCCCTCGGCGTGGAGGTGCGCCGCCGGCGGGCGTACGGGAGACCGCACGACGTGGCGGCCCACCATCTCACACCGGTCAGGACCCCCGTGCCCGCCGAGCCGGCGCCCAGCCTCAACCGGCTCGACGCCCTGATGGAGGGGCTCGGCGCCGGGCAGTCGGTGCGCTGGACCGTCGGCGGGCAGCCCCGGCCGCTGCCCGACGGCGTCGACGTGGCGGCGTACCGGATCATCCAGGAGTCGCTGACCAACGCGCACGAGCACGCCCCGGGTGGGGCCGTCGCCGTCCGCCTGCGCTACGACCCCGAGGGCGTCACCATCGAGGTACGCGACGACGGCCCGCCCCGCCCGGAGGTGGTCGGCATGCGCGAGCGGGCCGAGAGCGTCGGTGGTGTCTTCTCCGCCGGGCCGCGTCCGGGCGGCGGCTGGCTGGTCCGGGCCGAGTTGCCCGCCCCCGAGGAGGAGGCCGGATGAGGGTTCGGTTGCCGGTGGTGCCGGGCCTTCCCCGACGGTCCCCGCCGACCTAGAGTGAGGGCGGCGACCGCGAGGTGGCCGGTGACCCGACGGGAGGCGCAACCCGTCGGGCCCAGGTGCGAACGCGCCCACCGGCCTTCAGTCGGGGCCGCCCGCACCCGGTCGCCCTCGCCCCGGTCCGCTACGGAATCCCCCATGACGACAGGGGAGAAGGACAATGGCGCGACCCATCACGCTCTTCACCGGCCAGTGGGCCGACCTTCCGTTCGACGAGGTCTGCCGGCTCGCCGCCGAATGGGGTTACGACGGCCTGGAGATCGCCTGCTGGGGTGACCACTTCGAGGTCGACAAGGCCCTCGCCGACGAGTCGTACGTCGACCGGAAGCGGGCCACCCTCGCCAAGCACAACCTTCAGGTCTTCGCCATCTCCAACCACCTGGTCGGTCAGGCGGTCTGCGACCACCCGATCGACGAGCGGCACCGGGACATCCTGCCCGCCCGGATCTGGGGCGACGGCGAGCCCGAGGGGGTCCGCCGGCGCGCCGCCGAGGAGATGCAGGCCACCGCCCGGGCGGCGGCGAAGCTGGGCGTCAAGACGGTGGTCGGCTTCACCGGCTCGTCGATCTGGCACACCCTGGCGATGTTCCCGCCGGTGCCCCCGGCGATGATCGAACGCGGTTACCAGGACTTCGCCGACCGGTGGAACCCGATCCTGGACGTCTTCGACGAGGTGGGGGTCCGCTTCGCCCACGAGGTGCACCCCAGCGAGATCGCGTACGACTACTGGACCACCAAGCGGGCCCTGGAGGCGATCGGCCACCGCCCGGCGTTCGGGCTGAACTGGGATCCGTCGCACTTCGTCTGGCAGGAGCTGGACCCGGTCAACTTCATCTTCGACTTCGCCGACCGGATCTACCACGTGGACTGCAAGGACGCGAAGGTCCGCACCGGCGACGGCCGGCGCGGCCGGCTCTCCTCCCACCTGCCCTGGGCGGATCTGCGCCGGGGCTGGGACTTCGTCTCCACCGGCCACGGGGACGTGCCCTGGGAGGACTGCTTCCGGGCGCTGAACGCGATCGGGTACACCGGCCCGATCTCCATCGAGTGGGAGGACGCCGGCATGGACCGGCTGGTCGGCGCGCCCGAGGCGCTCCAGTTCGTCCGCCGGCTCGCCTTCGACGCCCCGGCGGCCGCCTTCGACGCCGCGTTCAGCAGCAACCGCGACTGACCCGCGCCGCCCGGGGCCGGCCGCGTCGGCCCCGGGCGGGCGAGCATTTCAGTCGTGTCGCCGGAGCCGGCACGGGCGTGGCGCGGCTGTCGGCAGATGCCCCGTCGGGGGCTACGAAGCTGATGACGTAAACGATTCACTGTGGGCTCGCCGGCCAACGACGAACCGCCGCCTGGCGGGATGGGCCTGCCCGGCACGGTGATTCACTTGCGTTATCAGCTTCATAGCGTCTGCGCCGGAGGGTGATCCCCGACGGCGGCCGGCCCCCGCTGCCCGGACATGAGCGCGGCCGGACCGAGCCGCGCAGCCCCGCCCCACCCCGGGTCAGCGGGCCGCGAAGACCTGGTCGCTGATCAGGCGGGCCGCGCCGACCAGGGCGGCCCGGTCGTCCAGGTCGGACAGGACGATCGGCATGCTGCCGGCGGCGAGCGGCGTGGAGCGCCGGTAGACCACTCCGCGGATCTCGGCGAGCAGCACGGGCCCGATGCCGGGGGCCGCCCCACCGATGATCACGATGGCCGGGTTGAAGAAGCTGACCAGGCCGACCAGCACCTGCCCCAGCCGGCGGGCGCCGTCGCGCACCAGGGTCTGCGCGGTGCGGTCCCCGGCCGTCGCCGCCCGCGCGACGTCCGCCGCGGTCAGCGTCCCAGCCTCCGCCAGGCGGTCGGCGAGCGCCGCCGCCCGGCCGCCGTGCGCGGCGGCCAGCGCCTCCCGGACCAGGGCGCCGTCCCCGCAGTACGCCTCCACACAGCCGGTGTTGCCGCAGTCGCAGAGCGGGCCGTCGTCGGCCAGCCGCAGGTGCCCGATATCGCCGGCCCCGCTGGTCGCGCCCCGGTAGAGCGTGCCGCCCAGCACCAGTCCGCACCCGATGGCGCTGCCGAGCTTGACGTACAGGAAGTCGTCGAACGCCCGGCCGGTGCCGGCGTGCAGCTCACCCAGCGCCATCACGTTGGCGTCGTTGTCCACCTGCACGGGACAGCCCAGCTCGGCGGCGATCGCGTCGCGCACCGGGAACTGGTGCCAGCCCGGCAGGGCGGGCGACGAGACCGGGGATCCCTCCCGCACCGCGACCGGCGCGGGCAGCGCCACGCCCACCCCGGCCAACCGGGACAGCCCCGCCTCGGCGCGGAGCTTGCCGAGCAGCTCTACGGCGCGGCCGACGACCGCCTCGGGGCCGTCCCGGAGGTCGATCGGCTCGCCGAGACGGGAGAGCGGGGTCAGCCCGCCGTCGGTCAGCGCGACGTCGAGCCGCCCGGCGCCGACGGCCACCGCGCCGAAGCGGACCTGCCCGGCGACCCGGAGCAGGGACGAGCGGCGACCGCCCCGGGACGCGGCCGGCCCGGCCGTCTCCACCAGGCCCTGGGCGGTCAGCCGGTCCACCTCCGCGATGAACCGGTTCCGGTTCAGGCCCAGCGCGTCGGCCAGCTCGACCCGGGAGCGGGGGCCGTCGTCGCGCAGCAGGCGCAGCAGCCGCGCCTGGTCCGGGTTCTCCGGTCCGATCAGCGTCATCGCGATCACCTCCCTCCGGAATGTGCCATATCGGCGTCACGAGGCGTGACGCGAGGGGGCCGCGCCCGGGTTCTCCCGGGCGCGGCCCTCGGTGGTGCCGGTCGGGTCCGTCAGCCCCGCAGACCCGACATGTGCTCGTAGCTGATCTCCGCGAAGCGCAGCGACCGGCCCGGGTCGGCGCTGCCGCCCGGCGCGTTGTCCTGCTCCCACATCGGGTTGTGGTACCCCTTCGCGCCCATGTTGGCGAAGAAGGTGCCGTAGTCGATGTCGCCCTGGCCGAGCGGCACCATGTCGTAACCGGCGGAGCTGGCCGGGTTGAACGCCCCGTCCTTGGCGTGGAACAGCGGGAAGCGGGTGGTCCGGACCGCCACCGTGGCCAGCGGGTCGAAGACGTTCGTCTGGGTCACGCCGTCCGGGTCGACGTAGCTGCGGTACCGGTACTGCGCCACGTGCGCCCAGTAGATGTCCATCTCGAACCAGACCCACTCCGGGTTGGTCAGCCCGAAGAAGTACTCCAGCTTCCGTACGCCGGAGGACCGGGTCGGCCGGCCCAGCCCGTCCAGTGGGCCGCTGTCCAGCAGGAAGTTGTACGCCGCGTCGTGGTTGTGCGTGTAGAGCTTCAGCCCGCGCGCGGCGGCCATCTCGCCGAAGGTGTTCCACCGGTCGGCCGCGGCGTCCCAGTCGGCCTTGTAGTTGCTGCCGGTCGGGTCGTTGCCGGTGCCGATGTGCGTCATGCCGAGGATCTCGGCGGTGTCCAGCGTCTGCTCGAACGCGGCGATGGTGTCCGGGGTGACCGTGCTCGGGACGGAGGCGTGCGAACCGTTGGCCCGCAGCCCGTTGTCGTCCAGGATCTTGCGGATCTCTTCGGGGGTGATCTGCCGGCCGAGGATCCCGGTGTTCTGGGTGTACCCGGCGAACTCGACCTCCTGGTAGCCGATCTCGGCGAGCCGGCCGAGCACCCGCTCGAACCCATACGGGACGCCGGAGGTGTCCGGTGCGGCGCTGATCCGGTCGCGGACGCTGTAGAGGATGATGCCGCGCTTGCCGGTGGGGATGAGCAGGCCGTTGCCCTCGGCGGCGGCCGAGGGGGCCCAGCCGGCGGCGCCGACGGCGACCGCGCCGGCGGCCCCGGCGATGGTGCCGAGCACCCGGCGACGGCTCATTCCGTGCTGTGTGTCGTTCATGTCCTGGCTGCCTTTCCGTGCTGACTGGTGCTGGGGGACTGGTGCTGCGGTGTCCGGGTGGGGCCGCCGGTGGCGGCCCCACCCGGTGGTCACGGGGTGACGCCGATGCCCTGACCGGCGAACTCGACCCAGTTGACGTTGCCGAAACCGCTGGCCGCACCGCCGGGAACGGTGGTGAAGACCAGGTAGAGCTTGTGCGAGCCGCCCGGGTCGGTCAGCGGCACGGTGGTGCTGGTGAAGGCGTTGTTGCCGCTGGTCGCGTTGACCGTGGCGGTGGTCAGCAGCGGGCCGGTGGGCGAGTCCAGCCGGAACTGAACGCCGAACCGGGGCTGCCCGGCGGTGGCCGCGCTGCCACCGGAGGTACGCAGCGTCACCGACTGCATGTTCTTCAGGTTCACGGTGTTGTTGATCGCGATCCAGTCGCCCGGGTCGAGGCTGCCGCGCTGCTGCCCGCCGCCGGTGTCGGCGCTGGCGCCCACCGTGGTGCCGGTCTCGTCGGTGGCGAACTCCACCTCCTGCCGCTTGGCCTGGACGATCTGCTGGTCCACCGTGGTCAGCGCCGGCTGCCCGTTGGCGCCCTGGTCGGTGTACGACGCGCTGACCACGCCGTAGATGTAGCCGCCGTGCGAGGCGTCGTCCGGCTCGGTGGGCAGCACCCCGGAGCAGCCGAACTGGTTGGCCTCACCGTGACCGTGCTGGTCGTGGCCGAGGACGAAGGTCACCTCGACCTTGCTGCAGTCGACCGGCCCGTCCTCCGGGTCGGTGACGGTGACCGACCACGGGATGTCGTCGCCCCAGCTGAAGAAGCCGCCCTCGAGCGGGGTGACGACGGTGACGGTCGGCGCGGTGTTGCCGACGGTGATGGTGGTGTTCGCCGACGCGGTCTTGCCGCTGGAGTCCGTCACCGTCAGCCGGGCGGTGTAGACGCCGTTGGCGGTGTAGGTGTGCGTCGGGTTCGGGTCGATGGAGTCGGTGGTGCCGTTGCCGTCGAAGTCCCAGGCGAACGAGATGGAGTCGGCCGGGTCCGGGTCCTTCGAGCCCTCGCTGGAGAACGCCACGGTCAGCGGCGCGATGCCGTTGGTCGGGGTCGCGGTCAGCGTGGCGGTGGGTGCCCGCAGGCCCTTGACGTAGCTGAACTTCAGCATCGCCGCGTCCGGGTTGACGTTGAAGAACCCGTCGCCGTACGTCAGCAGGTAGAAGTTGCCGTCGGCGCCCCAACGCATGTCCATCGGGTTGTCGCACAGGAACGGCTTGGCCGGCGTGGTCGGCGCCTGGCCGCAGTTCAGCACATTGTTGATCTTCAGGATGTCACCCTTGTCGTCCAGCCGGACCTCCTTGAGGGTGTCCCGGGTGAACTCGCCGAAGAAGATCGCGCCGTCGTAGTACTCGGGGAACTTCGTCTCCGACCTCAGCTCCGGGTCGAAGTCGTACTTCGCCGCACCGTGCGGGCCGACGCCACCCGTGCCGAGCTCGGGGAAGAGCACCGGACAGGTCTGCGTGGGCGTCGACAGGTACGACTCCGGGCACGGGGTCGGCGCCTGGAACGAGTACCACAGCTCGGACTTCTCCACCGCCGGCAGGTCGGTCAGGCCGGTGTTGTGCCGGGAGGTGTTCTTCGGCGCCGCGCAGTCGAACGGCGCGACCGGCGAGATCGGGTTGGTGGTCCAGTTCATCTCGATGTACGGCAGGTTCGGCTGCACGCACATCGGCCAGCCGTAGTTCGCCGGCTTGTCGACCACCATCATCCGGCCGGTGCCCGCCGGTCCACGACCGACCTGCGCCGTCGAGGAGTCGGGGGAGTAGTCGGTGACGTAGGCGACGTCGTTCTTGTCGAGGGTGATCCGGAACGGGTTCCGGAATCCCATCGCGTAGATCTCCGGCCGGGTCTTCGCGGTGCCCGCCGGGAACATGTTGCCCGCCGGCACCCTGTACGACCCGTCCGCCCCGACCGTGATGCGCAGGACCTTGCCGCGCAGGTCGTTGGTGTTCGCCGAGCTGCGCCGGGCGTCCACGAAGGGCGCCTGGTAGACCCCGGTGGCGCTGACCGAGTCGTTGTGCGGCGAGAAGCCGCCGGAGCCACCGCCGCCGGCCGGGGTGTCGTCCCCGGTAACCAGCCAGAGGTTGTTCTTCGAGTCGAACGCGATGTCGCCGGCCACGTGGCAGCAGGCTCCCCGGTCCACCGGCACCTGGAGGATCTTCTGCTCGGTGCTCAGGTCCAGCGACGGGGTGTCCCCGTCGACGAACTTGAACCGGGACAGCTGGAAGTAGCCCTTCCACTGGTCCCAGGCGGCCGGGTCGGTGCTGGTGGTGGGCGCGCCCCCGGTCGGGGTGTCCAGCGGCGGTGCGTAGTAGAGGTAGACCCACTTGTTGGTGGCGAAGTCGTGGTCGATCGCCGGGCCGTACATCCCGTCCTCGCTGTGGGTGTAGACCGGGATCTGCGCCAGCACGGTGGTCTCGTTGCTCGCCGGGTCGTGCAGGCGTACGCCGCCGCGCCGGTCGGTCTGGATCACCCGGCCGTCGGGGAGCACGTCGAAGCCGATCGGCTCGTTGACGTTGGGCTGCGCCCCGACCACCGTCATCTGGTAGTTGGCCAGCACGGTGGCGCCGCAGTCGCCGTCGGTCACGCCGGCCGCCCACTGGATCGCGCCGCCGAGGTGGGCGCGCAGGTCGGCGCTGCCGTAGCTCTCCGCGGTGGCGCCGAGTCCGGTGTAGAACGACCGGCCGCCCTGGTAGTCCTTGCACCAGGTCACCGGGTGGTCGAAGCCCATGCTGCCGCCGCTGTACGACTTCTCGTCCACGGTGGCCAGCACGTGCGAGACGCCCCGGACGTTGGCCGCGAAGTTGTACCACCGGTCGGTGGTGCTCCAGCGCTGCGGCAGCGTCTCGGATGCGGGGTGGACCCGGTCGGCGACGGTCACGGTCGCCTTGCTCACCGCGGAGGGGGCGCCGTTGGCCCGGGTGCCGAGCACGTTGGTGAGGAACGACCACCCCGGCTCGGCCTCGATCGCGGAGTGGACGCCGACGAACCCGCCGCCGTCGCGGTAGTACTCCTCGAAGGCGGCCTGCTGGGCGTCGTTGAGCACGTCGCCGGCGGTGTTGAGGAAGACCACCGCCCGGAACTGCTTCAGGTGTGGCGCGTCGAACTTGCGGGCGTCGTCGGTGACCTCGACGGTGAAGCGCCGGTCGCGCCCGAGCTGCTGGATGGCCTGCACCCCGGCCGCGGTGGCGCCGTTGCTGCCGCTGGCCGAGCGGGTGAAGACGAGCACCTTGTACTCGATGCCGTTGCTGACGGGTGCCGGTGCGGTGAGTGCCGGCGCTGCCTGCGCCGGGGTCGGTTGCTGCTGCGCCGTCGCGACGAGCGTCGCGCCGACGAGGGCGAGCAGGCTCAGGTGGGTGGCGGCCCTGCGGCCGATTGGTCTGCGCATCGAACCTCGCTCTGGTCGGGCGGGTCCGCCTCAGCCGGGACGAGGCTGAGGAGGTCGCTGGGGAGGTGACGAGAGCCTGGCCAGGTTCTACGCAGGACGATATTTGCGTACGCCAGCAAAGAGAAGAGGTTGGAGGCAAAAGTTTTGAACGAACCTCTCCCACTTTTGTTCAGGATCAGCAAAAGTGGGGCGGCTCGGTGTCGTTCGGACAGACGACAGCGGGCCGGTCACCCGAAGGTGCCGGCCCGCTGTCGTCGGTGCGGTCAGAGGGTGCTGGCGTTGCTGCCCGTGCCGGACGGCTTGGTACGCGGGCTGGTGGTGCCCGACGACCCGGAGGTCGAGCCGGCCGAGCCCGTGCTGGATGAACCGGCCTTGGCGCCCACCGTGGCCGGCGTGCCGGCGAACGGCTTGTCGGCCGCGGTCAGCTGCTGCGTGTTGCCGTTGCCGCTGAGCTTCTCGCCGAGCTTGGTCTGCCCGAGCTTGTCCTTGCCCTCGCTGTAGAGCCGGGTCGCCTGAGCCTGCGCGACGCCCGCCGCCTCCTGGACGGTCGGGTGGTCGAGCACCTTGCGGCCCCGGACCACCAGTTCCTCGTACTTCTCTCGGCCGGCACGGGCGCCCAGGACGAATCCCGCAGCCAGCCCGCCAAGAAACATGATCTTTCCGCGCATGGCGGCTCCTCTCGTACCTGACGCGCTGTCGTCCCCGACCGGGGGCGACCCACTCGCGCCTACGTCCTCTGTCGGCGGCTAACTACCCATCCTGCTCCGCGCCCATGCCTCCATGCGCCGAGATGACGATTTGTCCGAATTCCGGCGCGTCCGAATCCCGGCGGGAGAGCGGACGGCGATGCGGTAACCCCCTGGCGCGCCACCCCCCGATGTCCTGTACTCTTGTCCCCGTCGCACGGCGCGGAGAGATCCGCGACCCGGCGGTGCACGGTCCCCCGTAGCTCAATTGGCAGAGCAGCCGGCTGTTAACCGGCAGGTTTTTGGTTCGAGTCCAAACGGGGGAGCTTCGCTCCACAGCACGCCCGTCGGCCCCGCCGGCGGGCGTTTCTCGTTTCCCGGTGCGCCAGCTCCAGCGAACCTCCAGCCGGCCCCCAGCCGCCGGCGGGAGGTTTTCGCCCCGCAGGGTCGGGTTGCCCGGCAGGATGGTCGATGTCGACTTGGACTCCCGCTGCGTCGATTGGTGCGTCGATCATGAGGGGTGGAGATGACCGGAGGACGAGGCCGCTGGACGGCCACCCTGATCGCGGTGGCGGTCGTGGTCGGCTGGCTGGTCGTCGGGGGCGTCGCCGGGCCGTACTCCGGGAAGCTGGGCGACGTCGCCACCAACGACAACGCCGCGTTCCTGCCCACCGACGCCGAGGCCACCCGGGCCCAGGACCTCTCCGCCGGCTTCGTGGCGAAGGAGACGACGCCGGCGCTCGTCGTCTACGAGCGCCCCTCCGGGATCACCCCCGCCGACCAGCAGCGGGTGCAGGCCGACGCCGCCCGGTTCGCCCAACTGCCCGGCGTGCTGGGCCCGCTCCCGCCGTCGATCGTCAGCCAGGACCGGCAGGCCGTCCAGGTGATCGTGCCGATCGACGCTGCCGAGGGCGAGCAGATCCGGCAGGTCGTCGACGAGCTGCGCGACATCGCCGGCCCGGACCGGGACGGGCTCACCGTCAACGTGGCCGGACCCGCCGGCCTGCTCGGCGACCTGATCGAGGTCTTCACCGCCATCGACGGGCCGCTGCTGCTGGTCACCCTGGTCGTCGTCCTGGTCATCCTGCTGATCGTCTACCGCAGCCCGGTGCTCTGGATCCTTCCGCTGCTCGCCGCCGGGATGTCCTACTCGCTGGCGTCGGTCTTCGTCTACCACCTGGCCAAGCACGACGTGATCAAGCTCAACGGGCAGGCGCAGGGCATCCTCACCGTGCTGGTCTTCGGCGCCGGCACCGACTACGCCCTGCTGCTGATCGCCCGGTACCGGGAGGAGCTGCACCGGCACCACCGGCCGTGGGACGCGATGAAGACCGCCTGGCGGGGCGCCGCCCCGGCCGTCATCGCCTCCGGCACCACCGTCATCGTCAGCCTGCTCTGCCTGCTGCTGTCCAGCCTCAACTCCAACCGGGCACTCGGTCCGGTCGCCGCCCTCGGCATCGCCGTCACGCTGCTGGTGATGCTCACCTTCCTGCCCGCGCTGCTGGTGCTCGGCGGACGCTGGGCGTTCTGGCCGCGTACGCCCCGCGAGGACCAGGCGGACCCGCAGGCCGACGGCATCTGGAGCCGGATCGCCGGCTTCGTCGCCCGCCGGTCCCGCGCCGTGTGGCTGGTCACCGCCGTCGCCCTGGCCGCGCTCACCCTCGGCCTCAGCCAGCTCGGCGCCACCACCCTCGGCCAGTCCGACCTGTTCACCAGCCGCACCGACTCGGTGGCCGGCCAGGAGGTGATCGCCCGGCACTACCCGGCGGGCACCGGCAGCCCGGCCACCATCTTCACCACCCAGGCGACCGCGCAGCAGGTGGCCCAGGTCGCCCAGGGCGTGCCCGGGGTGGCCTCGGTCCGCCCGGTCACCGAGCGGGGCCAGGCCGGCCCGCCCGACCCGAACGCGCCACCCAAGGTGGTCGACGGCCGGGTGGAGCTGCAGGTGACGCTGGCCGACCCGCCGGACAGCGACGGCGCCGAACGGACCATCCGCGACCTGCGCGAGGCGGTGCACCGGGTGCCCGGCTCCGACTCCGTGGTCGGCGGCTTCACCGCCATCAACGTGGACACCGCCGCCGCCTCCACCCGGGACCGCAACGTCATCATCCCGGTGGTGCTCGTGGTCATCGCGGTCATCCTGGCCCTGCTGCTGCGCGCCCTGCTCGCCCCGGTGCTGCTCATCGCCACCGTGGTGCTGTCGTTCCTGGCCACCCTGGGGCTCTGCGCGCTGATCTTCAAGTACGTGCTGGACTTCCCCGGCGTCGACCAGTCCTTCCCGCTCTTCGCGTTCGTCTTCCTGGTCGCGCTCGGCATCGACTACAACATCTTCCTGATGAGCCGGGTCCGCGAGGAGTCGGTCAAGCGCGGCACCCGCGCCGGGGTGCTGGGCGGCCTCGCGGTCACCGGTGGCGTGATCACCTCCGCCGGCATCGTGCTCGCCGCGACCTTCTCCGCGCTCGCCGTGCTGCCGCTGGTGGTGCTGGTCGAGTTGGGCGTGGCGGTCGCCGTCGGGGTGCTGCTCGACACCATCGTCGTACGGTCGCTGCTGGTGCCCGCCCTGGCGTACGACATCGGGCCGAAGGTCTGGTGGCCGAGCCGGCTGTCCCGGACGAACCGCAACGGCGACCGGGCCGGCGCGGAGGTCGAACATGCTCGCTGAGACCGACGTGGTCATCGTCGGCGGACGCCTGGCCGGCCTCGCCGCCGCCCGCCGGTTGCACCGCGCCGGCGTGCCCTGGCTGCTGCTGGAGGCCGGCGACCGGCTCGGCGGCCGGGTCGCCACCGACCAGGTCGACGGCTACCTGCTCGACCGCGGCTTCCAGGTGCTCAACACCGCCTACCCCCGGCTGGGCACCCTGCTCGACCTGGCCGCGCTCGACCTGGGCTGGTTCACCTCCGGCGTGCTGGTCCGCCGCGGCGACCGCCTCGACCGGCTGGTCAACCCGCTGCGCGAACCCACCGGGGCGGCGCGGACCGCCACCGCCGGGGCCGGGTCCCTGGTGGACCGGCTGCGCCTCGCCGCGCTCGCCATCGGCTGCGCCACCCTGCCGGTGAGCCGGCTGCTCGCCGCCGCGGAGACGACCAGCGAGGCCGCCCTGCGCCGGGCCGGCCTCTCCGACGCGATCATCGAGGAGCTGCTCCGACCGTTCCTGTCGGGCGTCCTCATCGACCGGGAGCTGGAGACCTCCAGTCACGTGCTGGCCATGGTGCTGCGCTCCTTCGCCCGCGGTCGGATCGGCCTCCCCGCGCACGGCATGGGGGCGCTGCCCCGCGCCGTCGCCGACCCGCTGCCCGCCGACCTGATCGAGCTGGACACCCCGGTCGCCGAGGTCGCGCCCGGCCGAGTCCGCACCCAGGCCGGCGACATCGCCTGCCGCGCCGTCGTGGTCGCGGTGGACCCGCCGGCGGCGGCCACGCTGCTGCCGCGGCTCGTGCGGGTACGGATGCACCGCTACACCACCTAAGATCACGCCGCCGAGTCGGCGCCGCTGGACGAGCCGATCCTGCTGGTCGACGGCGACCGGCGGGAACTGGTCGCCAACACGGTGGTGCCCAGCAACGCCGCGCCGACGTACGCCCCGGCCGGGCGGCACCTGGTGGCCACCTCCGTGGTCGGCCCGCAGGCCCCGCCCGAGCCGGTGATCCGGCGGGAGCTGGACCGGCTCTACGGGCGGTCCACCGCCGACTGGACCCACCTGACCACCGTGTCGATCCCGGACGCGCTGCCCGCCGCGCCGCCGCCGCAGGGCCGGCTGCGCAAGCCCGTGGCGCTCGGCGACGGGCTCTTCGTGGCCGGCGACCACCGCGACAGCCCCTCCGTCCAGGGGGCGCTCGCCAGCGGGTGGCGCACCGCCGGTGCCGTCCTCGCCGCGCTCCGCCCCGGGCAGGGGGCCCCGTCCGAGCTGGACGGGTGACCCGAGGCCCCCTCGTGATCACCTATGATCGCCGCCATGCCCACACCCCTCCCGGCGATCACCTTCGACCCGGCCGCCGCCTTTCCCGAGGTCAACGACATGCGCGCGGCCCTCGCCGGGCGCGACTGGCCCCGAGTCCGGCAGCTGCTCGACGTCCGCGACTGGGCGGGCAGGGCGTTCCTGATGGGGTTCGCCGAGGACGACGCCGCGACCGGGACCTGGCTCCGCCAGGTCCTCGCCCAGCAGCCCGGCGATACCGTCGCCGCCACCATGCTCGCCGCGCACCTCGTCCAGGTCGGCTGGAAGATCCGGACCGACAAGCTGGCGAAGTACGTCAGCCGGGAGCAGTTCGCCCAGCTCCACGACCACCTGCGGCAAGCCGAGCAGATCCTCATCGACGTCTGCGCCCGGGAACCGGGCAACGTCATCGCCTGGGAGGAACGGCTGACCACCGCGATGGGCCTGGGACTGGGCCAGGCGGAGGCCCGCCGCCGCTACGACCGGCTCGCCCGGTACGCCCCGCACCAGATGTCGGCCCAGTCCCGGTTGTTCCAGCAGCTCTGCCCCAAGTGGGGCGGCAGCTGGGAGAAGGCGTTCGACTTCGCCCGGGAGTGCATGCTCTCCGCCCCGGAGGGCGCGCAAAACGCCGTCCTGCTCGCCGAGGCGCACCTCGAACGGTTCGTCACCTCCGACAGCGACGGCGAGCAGGGCGCGTACCTGCAGGACCCGCGGGTGATGCAGGACATCTGGGCGGCGGCGCAGCGCTCCGTGCTGCACCCGAACTTCCGGCACGAGCCCGGTTGGGTCTCCACCCGATCGGTCTTCGTCCTCTGGTTCGGGCTGACCGGGCAGTGGGCCGCGGCCGGGGCGCAGCTCGCCGCCCTGGGCCACCTGGGCAGCCAGCACCCGTGGTCGTACGTGGGCGGCACTGAGGTGCTTGACAACATCCGCGCCGAGGCGTACGCGAAGGGTGTGTTTCGTTGATCCGGCAGCTGGACGTGGACGGGGTGCCCACGCTGATGGCACCCACCGCCGGGCCGATGCGCGCCGGGCTGACCTTCCGGGTCGGCACCGCCGACGAGACCCTGGCCCGCAGCGGCATCACCCACCTGCTGGAACACCTGGCGCTCGCCCCGCTCGGGCTGACCGACTACCACTTCAACGGCGCCACCGCGCCGACCTTCACCTCCTTCTACATGCAGGGCTCCGAGTCCGATATCGCCGGTTTCCTCACCGCCGTCTGCCACACCATCCACGACCTGCCGATGGCCCGGCTGGAGGTGGAGAAGGAGATCCTGCGCACCGAGTGGAGCAGCCGCGGCAACACGGCCGTCGACGCGCTGCCGTTGTGGCGGCACGGCGCCCGCGACCACGGCCTGAGCAGCTACCCGGAGTTCGGGCTGTACGCCCTGACCGAGCACGACCTGCGGTACTGGGCGGCCCGCTGGTTCACCCGCGAGAACGCGGTGCTCTGGATCGCCGGCGACCGGGTACCCGCCGGGCTGCGGCTGGCGCTGCCCGCCGGCGTACGGCAGCCGGTGCCGCCGGTGTCGTCGGCGCTGCCGCGCACCCCCGCGTACTTCGTCAACGGCTCGCGGGCCGTGGTGCTGGACTCGGTCGTGCGGCGCCGGACCGCCGCGGGCGTCTTCGCCGGGGTGCTGGAGCGCGAGATGTACCGCTCGCTGCGCCAGGAGGACGGGCTCTCCTACACCATCAACACCGGGTACGAGCCGCGCGGCGACGGCCACGCCACGCTGCGCGCCCTCGCCGACGCGCTGCCCGAGAAGCAGGACGCGGTGCTCGGCGGCTTCATCGACGTGCTGGCCAAGCTGCGGGTCGGCCGGATCGAGCAGGCCGACCTGGACGCCACCGTGGCCAAGCGGGAGGACACCCTCGGCACCGCCGAGGTGGACGCCGCGCGGCTGCCCGGCCAGGCGGTGGACCTGCTCACCGGCCAACCCACCGTCACCGTCGACGAACTCCGCGCGGAACTCAAGACCGTCACCCTCCCCGACCTGCACCAGGTGGCCCAGGAGGTCACCGCCACCGCGCTGCTGATGGTGCCCGACGGCACCACCGCCGACTGGGCCGGCTTCGCCGAGGCGCCCACCCGCTCCACCCACACCCTGCCCGGCACCGCCTACCGGGAACGGGAGGGCGACGGCGAGCTGCGGGTCGGCGTGGACGGCGTCAGCTACGTCGGCCCCGGCGGCCCGCTCACCGTCCGGTACGCCGAGTGCGCCGCCCTGCTCGCCTGGCCGGACGGCGCCCGCCGGCTGATCGGTCACGACGCCATCTCGATGCACATCGAGCCGACCCTGTTCGACCTGCACCCCGCCGCCATCGGCGTGATCGACCAGCAGATCCCCGCCGACCGGCGGGTCCCCATGCCGGCCCGCCCGCCGGAGAAGATCCCCCAGCCGTACGCGGCCGCCAACCGGCCGCACCCGCAGCAGCGCCCGGCCCCGGTGCAGCGGTCCTGGTGGGAGATCCCGCTGATGGTGCTCAGCGGCCTCGCCACCCTCGGCGTCGGCGGGATCACCCTGCTGCTCACCTTCGGTCTCTTCGTCGCCGACGAGTCGGACGGTGACATCGGCTGGCTGTGGGGCATGGTCGGGGTGGGCTGGCTGCTCACTGTTATCCTCGCGTTGCCCATCGTGCTGTTGCGGCGGCGGAGACACTGAGAGACCGCCCGTTTCGGTGGTGGCCGGTGATCGACCGGGCGGGTTACGATCCGGCGCGGTAACGGGGCGGTAGCTCAGCGGGTTAGAGCAGGGGACTCATAATCCCTCGGTCGCGGGTTCGAGTCCCGCCCGCCCCACCACGCGAAAGCCCTGGTCAGCCATGGTGACGGCGACCCGGGTGAACCGCGTCAAGATCCGGACCAACGCCGTCGGTCCGCACTGAGTCCGCAGCAGCACGAGCCGCAGCACGGTCGAGGCGGTCGGCGACCTGGTCCAGGTCGTCCTCGAACAGGTTCGCGTAGACGTCCAGAGTCATCGCCGCCGAAGCGTGCCCGAGCATCCGCTGGACCGCCTTCACATTCGCTCCCTCGGCCACCGCGAGACTGGCCGCCGTGTGCCGCAGCTCGTGCGGTGTGAGGCCGGCGAGACCGATCGACGCCGCATCGCGGTCGAAGACCCGGCGCCGGAAGTTGTTGTTCCGCAGCACCTCGCCACCCGGGGACGTGAATACCAGCTCGTCACGGGCGCGGCCCGCCACCTGCGCGGCCATCGGCTCGACCAGGAAGCGGGGGAGCGGTACGGACCGGCGATGGTGCGTCTTCGGCGTACCGAATATCGCCCTCCCGTTGACCTCGGTCACCGACTCCGCCACCAGGAGCCGCCGCCGCACAAGGTCCACCCGTCGCACCCGGAGGGCGGCCAGCTCACCCCAGCGCAACCCCGTGTAGGCCAGCACGCGGACGATCAGCCCGTGCGGCTCTGCCGCCGCGGCGAGCTCGCCGACCTGGGTGTGCGTCAGGAAGACCTTCTCCGCCCGTCCCACCCGTGGCAGGCGCACACCCGTTGCAACGTTGCGGGTCAGCCGGCCATCACGAACCGCCAGCGCCAGCAACAACGAGAACACCCGATGCGCTTGCCGAACCGTGGAGGGCGCAAGCCCCGCCTCGGTCATGCGGCGCACCCATTCCCCAACGTCGGCGTGCGTCACTGCCGAAAGCGGAACGCGGCCCCACACCGGCAGGACCTGCATCCGGAGCAGGCTGGCGTACCGCTGGCGGGTCGACGGCTTGAGCTGCACCTGATTGTCCAACCACCGGGCGGCCCAATCGCCGACCGTGACGCGCGTCAGAGCCGGGTCGACCCATTCACCGCGGGCGAGTGCCGTCTTCACCGAGGCGAGCCACCGGTCGGCGTCAACCTTGCGGTCAAAGTACCCAGCATACTCCTTGCCGGAGGCATCCCGGTACCGGGCGCGCGCCACTTACCGTCGGGGCGCCTGACCACGCTCATCGCTCGGCCGCCTCGTCCAACCAGGCACGCACGTCGGCGGGGTTATAGCGCAGGTGCCGGCCGACCCGAGACGCCCGCGGCCCGATCCGCCGGTAGCGCCACTGATAGAGGGTGCTCACCGGTACGCCGAGGAAGGTCGACACGTCTTCAGCCGTCCACAGCGGTTCGATCGTCCGGGCCCTCATGCCGCTCCCTCCTCATTCGTGGCAGTTGCCGAAACATCGGGTGGTGCCTGATCACGTCTCGCGGCATCGAGTTGGGCACGCCACTGGATGCGCTCGGAGCTCGCGCGCAGGACCCGGTGGCCGAGGGGCGGCACGTCCGGATCGGTCGGCTCGGCGAGTTCCCAAGCGTGCCGTTGTTCGCCGCCGGCCGGCGCGGTGGCCGCGTCGGTGGTGACGCCGAGCAGGGCCTTGACCCACTCCCGCCGGTCGGCCCGGTGGTCGGCCAGAGTCTTCCCCGACCACTGCCGAGAGATCAGGACACGTCGGCCGCCGATGCCCAGGGTTTCCCGCTTGTGGACCTTGTTCTTGCAGTTCCCCGGCTTCAAACCGGGCCGGGCTTCTTGGGTTGGACGCCGTAGAGCAGCCTTCTCGGCGAGCGGAGACTAGACGACTGTCTAGTCTCACCCCTTGAACCCGCCCAGATCCGTCCCAGCTGATGCTTGACGTTTGGCCCTAGACGCCGAGTGTGTTGCCCGCTGCTAGAAGCAGGTGGCGCCATTCGTCGTACGGGAAGCCTGCCGGGTCGTCTGTGGGCTGGGCGCGCATGCTGTAGAAGGGGTAGTCGTTGTCGGCCTCCTGGACGGCGTAAAGGTTGCCCGGCTGGTCGCGGGTCCAGGAGACGCCGCGTCCGCGGAAGTCGCGGCGTGAAAGCCAGTCGGTGACGTTCGGCCAGTAACGAGCCCAGCCAGCGGGGCGCAGTGACTCGAACACCTTGTGCATGGTCGACGCGATCTGCTCGACGTCATCGTCGTCGTGCACGCTGACGAAGCGGCACAGCAGGACCAGCGTGGGACCCGGGTGCGGCATCAGCGGGTCGAGGGCAGCTACCGCACGGCAGATGAAGTCAAGTTCCCACCACCGGAACGCGAACGGATGCCAGTGAGCCATGTCGTCCCAGCCGATGCTGCGAACGCCGTCCGAGGTCGGGGTGCGGATACCGAGCTCGTAGGAGTCGTACCGGCCCTGCACCTCAAGCACGACCTGGCAACCGCCACCTACGGGCAACTCGACGGTGGCATCCGGGACCCGCGCGGCACCCTCCGCGTCCAAGAAGAACGTCTGCCAGAAAGCCGGATCATCAAATCGCTCACGAAGACTACGGGGAACCGGCATCGCCGCAGGGTACCGGCCGCAGTAATTGAGCATCGCCCCGTCCGTCACGCATGTGGTGGGACGCGAGTGTCAAGCAGGTCCCGTGACGGGAACGGAGACTAGACGACGGAGACTAGACGACGGGTTTGCCGAATTGGCCTCTTTAGGATCAAGGCGGCCCGCAAAGCGGGCCGCGCCGGCCCGGCCCCGGCCTGCTGGCGACCTCCGGCCGGCATCGGCCGGGCCGGCCGGCCACGCTTGGGGACGACACGATCCGAAGACCTCAGGGCTCCGCCCCGAACCCCGACCCTCCTCAGAGATGCCGCCGCAGATCACCTCGCCGGCCACCACAAGGGCTACCAGCCTCCCCGGACGGGGCCAAGGTCGTTCGTCCGGCAGGGCGCTCCACCTTGTCCCCGTCCGGGGAGGCTGGACGGTCTACGACTGCCCGACGAGGAGATCCGCTCCACCACCGCCCGCGCCATCGCTGTTGCAACTTCGGCCGGTTTGTCGGCGGTCAGGCAAGTAGCGCCCGAAGCTGCCCTATTGCGTCCAGCACCTCGGCGCGGTGCTTGCCATCCTTGATCCACGCGGGCAAGCGCTCAACCAGGGTCTGGCTTCCCATGTACTGGCCGCGTTCCCGCAACCGAGCGGACACGTACGCCTCCAGCAGGTCCAGGTGCTCGGCGTTGTATGCCCAGAGCACTCGCCCACGGCACTCGATCGAAAGCCAGAGGGGTAGGCCGAAGTACGGGTCGTTCGGGCCCGAGAGCTCAGGCAATGCCCGCGCGTTGTTTGCGAGGCGAGGAGCCTCCCAGAGATCCGTGTACGCGCACCCCAGACAACTGAGCCGACGGCGAAGCCAGAAATCATGCCGGGAACTGTCGGCCGATTCAGGGTCAGGACGGACCGAAGCCCGGCCGGCACAGCGCGGGCAACGGACGAAGATCTCGCCAGCAGACAAGCCGCGCAGCCAGGACTTCGGATCGCGGAAGCGTCCCGCGTTCCCTTCCTCGGCTGCTGTCATAGATCAACTGTACAGCCACCGATACAGCCAAGACCGCCGCCAACCGCCGACACCAACGGACGACGACGGACGGCCTGGCCAGGGATATCCCACCCGACCAGCCATCCGCGATCTTCTTCTAATCCCAAGGCCGCCGCCCAGCCGTGGCGGTCCGCACTTAGTCCGCCGAGTCCCGGCGCCGCCCATCGCGCAGCGGCCCCGGGTTGCCCTGGCTAACGACTGCTCTGGTGGAAGACGCCCTGCAAGGTGCGGTAGACCGGCGATTCTCCGCGCTCGTAGCCGGACCAATTCCTCGACATAGATGTAGGGCGGGAAGCCGGTCAAGCCGATCTGGGTGCCGAGGATTGCGGAGCGGAGGCGCGGATGGCCCCCGGCGCGGCGGCCGACGCCTGCGTGCTCCGGCCAACCAGCAGGGACAGCGGTGTTGGGGGAACGGTGGCTATCCTCTCGGCCATGGTAGCTATTAGGCCGTGGCAGCTGTTGATCCTGGCGCTCTGCGTTCTCTTGCCGACTGCTGCGGCGATCGTTGGCGGGGTCTGGGCGGTCCGCCGATCTCGTAGCCGTCGCTGAGCCGCTGCCTCCACTGACAGTCGAAGCTGCCGGGCCACCCCACGGGCCACAAGCGGGTGTCACCGGGGGCCAAGTCAGGCCATCCAGGACCGAACCGAACAGCGGCCACCCTGCAGGTCGATCCGATCTTGTGCGATTCCCAAGCTGACAGCTTGCGCTCGGATCACCGGTCACCGTGACCATGTCGACGGCGATGAGGGACCGGGGCGCGATGTCGTACCCCCCTGCTACGGTGCGCCGCAGTTGGCCGGTCAGAGCAACCCCGTGTGGGACAGCGCGGCTACGGGGGGCGGGCACTGGTAGGTCCCCGGAGTGATCCCGGGACTGAATATCGGACACCGCGACCCGCCCCCCGCTACGCGCACCACGAGCCCGAGGTGAGCGGTCCGCATCTAGTCCGCAAGAGGTCGACGGACGGCGGGGGAGTGGTGCGAGATGTCGAGAGGTATTTCCGCTGCTAAACCCCCATGTGCCCAGGTCGCCGGAGCCGGCAGTTTGATCTCATAATCCCTCGGTCGCGGGTTCGAGTCCCGCCCGCCCCACCACGCGAAAACCCTGGTAGCCGGGCAGGTGCCACAGTCCAGGTAACCCCTACCCGGGCTGGGAGATCGACTCACGGTTGATGTAGGCGACCTGGGCGGCGAAGGCCAGCAGAGCCAACACGCTGCCGAGGCCGATCGCGAACCCGGACGACAGCCCCGCGAGCCCGGTCAGCAGCGTGACCGCGAGCCCCACCAGCAGCGCGTTCACCGCGCCCACCATCGCCGCCGTGGTCAGCAACAGCTGCGCCCGCCGGGGCGCGTTGCCGACCGCCGCCCAGGTGGCCCGCATGATGCCCTCGCCCTGCACCGCGTCGGCGAAGAAGTCGTGCTCGCCGGCCAGCCGACGGTGGTAGTACGCCCGGATGCGCTGGATTCGCGCGAGATCCAGCTCGTTCTCCACCATGTTCTGGACCAGCCGCAGGAATGTGAGCAGTCCGGTGATCACCAGCGTCGGCAGCACCGCCCCGAGGTACGGCCGGACGAGCGCCGCGTTGCTGGCGACGAAACCGAGCCCGATCAGCGCGGCGGAGAGCATGGTCAGGAAGACGGTCGCCCGGCCCACCGACTCGGTGACGGTCGCGCTGCGCGAGGTCTGAAGCACGAAATGCTCGGTGGTCAGGGCGGTGAGCAGCGCCTGCTCGCGTTCTCTGTCGTCCATGCACCTCAGCGTCCGTGGCCGACAGGGGTCATCGTCACGATACGAGTGGCGAGGACGCACGGATCGGGAAAACGGACGGCCATGAACGGGGCACTGGGCGTCAAAGCGCGCATGTTTGCGGGAGGCCCCGTGGGTGGCGGTGGCGCTGGTGGACCGGGCGAACGACACCTACCATGAGCCGGTGATCGAGCAGAGTGAGCGACGCGTCCCCGTGCCGGTCACCGCCGCCGTGGTGATTTTGCTCGTGGCGACCGCGATCCCGGCGGGGAAGATGTTGACGAGTGGTCCATCCAGGGCCAGTGGGTTGATAGCGGGGCTTCTTGTCCTGGCGTTGGCTTTCGGCCTGTGGCGTGGTAGCGGGCGGGCCCGCTTTTGGACAACCGTCTTCTCGACCGCCAGCGTTGTGTATGGCGTCGTCGCGTTCGCCGGGGCTGATGCGTCAGGGCTGCTGCAGAGCGTTGGTGCGTCAGTCGTCGTCGGCCTGTTGCTGGTGCCCGCATCGTCCCGGCGGTGGTTTCACGACTTGCCGGTGGAGGAGTAGCGCCGGCGATGATGCGGCACTTCTGCGACGCGGTCGTCGCGTGCCGCGCTGCGCGAGCGTTGTCCACCCGGGTGCCCGTCGACCCGGACGGGTCGATCCGGCTGGCGGCCCGGGCCTGGGCGGTCGGCGGTACGGCGCCGGCCTGAGCACCGGCGGCTGCGCGGGATCCGCCGTACGAGAATCGTGAGTACGCGTGCTCATCCGGATATCGACCCCGACCGGAAGGATCAGGCCGTGAACTCGACGACGTGGACGCGTACCCTGCTCGGCGGCCTGACCCTCGCGGCGGCGACGGTCGGGGCATGGTGGGCCTGGCTGGGCTGGGAGACCGGGTACACGGTGGACCCGGAGACCGGCGCGACCAGCGGCCCGTACGCCCCGTGGCAGGTGGCCGGCTGCGTCCTCACCCTGGCCCTGATCGCCGCCGTCGGTGGCTGGCTGCTCAGTCCGTGGGTGGTGGCCCCGGTGATGACGATCGCCTTCACCATCGCCTGGGCGGCGCACGCCGCCGCGACCGACGACACCGGCCTCTGGGCGGTCGGAGCGCTCCTGGTCCTGGTCGGGGCGGCTCTCGGCACCACCGTGGTCAGCGGCGGCGCCTGGCTGATCCGTCGAGGCCGTACGGGAAGGTCAGCCGGCTGACCGCGCGTCGCCTCTTCGCCCGGTTGATCATGGCGGACTGGAGCGCCGCTCGCCGGCGTCGACTGGGCCGGTCTGCGGCTCGACCCCCGGTTCTTCCGCCGCACCGGCATGCACCGGGCCGGGGCTGGCGTGATTTGCGGGCCCGCGCTGCCGCCCGCGTGGTCGGTCCGGGGAGGACGACTCCCGCGAGGGCGATACCTGAGAGTCATAAATATATATGCCCCTCAGTCATAACGCTCGCTGCATATGTGCCTGCTGGACGGACCCGCCCCTCGCTGAGCGGTCACTCGAACACGGTGAAAGTGCAGCGGCGGCACATTCCTCCGGCGCCGACAACCTCACCGACCACACCGACCCGGCCTACTACGGCGACGTTCAGGACGGGAAGCCGTCGACCAGGTCGGGTCGGCGGGTCGCGGCGAACCGCTCGCGGACCTGTCGACGGCTGGCCAGGACGAGCAGCGCGGCCGCGACCAGCGCCTTCGCGACGTTGACCGCCCGCACCCACCACCGCAGCGGCTGGGTGAGGGTCAGACCGGTGGCGGCTAGCACGATCACCGAGATGAAGATGACCTGCCGATACGCCTTGCGCCGGCCGAGCCGCAGCCCGTGGATCACCGCCAGGTAGGCGACCGAGATCAGGGCGACCGGCAGGATGCGGGACCACGCCGAGGAGTGCAGCGTTTCCCGGGCGGCGGCGAGGTCCGTACCGGCGGGCAGCGCCTGATGGGCGAGCTGATAGTTCACCAGCTGTTCCTGGAAGATCAGCATCAGGCCGGCGAGCAGGGCGCTCAGGGCCAGGTTGGCGAGCATCAGCACGATAATGCGGCGTACGTGCGGCGGCGTGGCCGTGCCGGCGGGCTCGGTGGCGGGGGCGTTCGGTGTCGTCATCGGCAGGGATCAGATCACATCGGTGTGGTTCCGCGCTGCCCCCTCCGCCCCGGTCAGCCGCTGAACCTGGCGGTGACCGTGCGCATCGTCCGGATCAGGTCCCGCGCGGTGGGGACACTGTCCGGGTCGACCAGCGACTGGGTCGCCAGCCCAGCCAGCAGCGCCTGGTGGAAGGCGCCGAGCGCCAGGGCCCCCGCCTCGTCCGTCGCCGGGTCGAGGTGGTGGAAGATCTCGGCCAGCCCCAGCCGGGCCTGCCGGTTGGCGGTGGCGAACGCCTCGCGCAGCTCGGGGGTCCGGTCCATCTGGGCGATCAGCTCGAACTGGATGGCCCAGAGCGGCCGCAGCCGGGCGAAGGACTCGATGATCCGGGTCCAGGCCGCCTCGAACCGCTGCTCCGGGGTGGCGTCGGGGCCGGCGTCGACCGCGAGGGCCCGTTGCAGCTCCTCGCCCCACTCCGCCATCGCCTCGAACAGGGCCTCGTTGAGCAGCGCCTTCGTGGTGCGGAAGTGGTAGCCGATGGCGGCCAGGCTGGTGCCGGAGGCGGCGGCGATGTCCCGGGCGGTGGTGCCCGCGTACCCCTTCTCGATCAGGCAGCGCTTGGCGCCGGCGAGCAGGTCTTCCCGATTTCCCATGTCGGCAGCCTAGCCGATTCCTGGGACAAATGTCTTGCACAAACGTCTGAAACATCCGTACAGTGAGCGGCATGACGACCGTTCTGATCTCCGGCGCCAGCGTCGCCGGCCCCGCGCTCGCCTGGTGGCTGCGCCGCCACGGCTTCCGTCCGACCGTCGTGGAGCGCGCCCCGGCGCTGCGCGACGGCGGCTACAAGGTGGACATCCGGGGCGCCGCCCTGGAGGTGATCGACCGGATGGGCCTGCGCGGGCAGGTCGAGCGGCACGACACCGGGATGCGGTCGGCCCGCTTCGTGGACTCGGCCGGCGCGCAGCTCGCCACCATGGACGCCGCGCTCTTCGGCGGCCGGGAGGGCGACGACGCCGAGATCATGCGCGGCGACCTGGCCCGCATCCTCGCCGACGCCACCCGCGACGTGGAGTACGTCTTCGACGACTCGATCGCCACCCTGACCCCGTCGCCCGAGGGGGTCGAGGTGACCTTCGAGCGTGGCCCGAACCGGACGTTCGACCTAGTGATCGGCGCGGACGGGCTGCACTCGAACGTGCGGGGGCTGGCCTTCGGTCCCGAATCGGCCCACCTGCGGCCGCTGGGGCACCACATCGCGATCTTCACGGTGCCGGCGGAGTTCGGCGAGGAGCGCGTCGAGCTGATGCACCCGGCGCCGGGGCGCAGCGTCGGGGTCTACCGCACCGCGGGCTCACCGGACGCCAGGGCGATGTTCATCTTCCCCTCGCCCGAGGGCGCCGCCGGGAACCTGGACGGCGCCGGCCGGAAGGCGCTGCTGGCGGAGGCGTTCGCCGGCCTGGGATGGCAGGTGCCGCGCCTGCTCGACGCGATGTGGGCGGCCTCCGACTTCTACTTCGACTCGATGAGCCAGGTCCGGATGGACCGCTGGTCGACCGGGCGGATCGCCCTGGTCGGGGACGCGGCGTACGGGCCGTCGCCGGCGTCCGGGCAGGGCACGAGTCTCAGCCTGGTCGGGGCGTACGTGCTGGCCACCTCGCTCGCGGCAGCGCCCGACGACCCGGGGGCCGGCTTCGCCGACTACGAGCGGCGGATGCGCCCCTTCGTCGCGGCGAACCAGGGGCTCGCCGCGCGCAACCTCAAGGGCATGGTGCTGGGCTCGGCCGCGCAGATCCGGTTCCAGACGCTGATGCTGCGCCTGATGCCGCACCTGCCCGGCCGGGAGCGGATGATCCGCCGGGTGACCGAGCCGATCCGCCGGGCCGCCACCGCGATCACCCTCCCGGACACCCCGGCGCCGCGCCGGGCGTGAGGTCCGCCGGTCAGTGCGCCGGCGGTTCGGCGTCCAGCCGTTCGGCGTACGCGTCGCGCAGCTCGTCCCAGCCGAAGTCCATCGCCTCGGCCCCGCGGATCGGGCCGACCGGGTCGCCGTCGAGCAGATGGTCGGCGACGTCCAGGCAGAGGTGCCAGCCGGCGGCCATCATCGGCGCCAGTTCGGGCTTGTCGATGGTGTGCCGCAGGGTCAGCCGGGTGCCGGTGGCCGACGGGCTCAGCTCCCAGCGGAGCAGGCCGTCACCCCAGGTGTACTCGAGCAGGGTCGGCGGCTCGGCGCGGAGCACGGTGGCCGGCTGGGGGAAGCTCTCCTCGCCGTCGACCGTGCTGAGCGTGGCCTCGCCCGGGGTGTCGAGGTTGCGGCTGGCCAGGAACGGCGCCCACTGGGCGAGCCGGTCCGGCTCGGTGAGGGCGGCCCACACCTTCTCCGGCGGGTGCCGGAGGTCCCGGACGAAGACCAGCTCCCAGCGGTCGTCGGCGGGCACCCGGGCCACCTCGGCGAGCGGGCCGGGTCGGAAGTGGTCGCGGTCCATGGTCACTCCTGACTCTCCAGATGGCGTTCGAGGGCGTCGAGGTGGTCCGCCCAGAGCCGGCGGTACGGCCCCAGCCAGTCGTCCACGGCCCGCAGCGGGCGTACGTCGAGCCGGTAGATGCGCTGCTGGGCCGCCGTGCGGACGGTCACGAAGCCGGCCTCGCGGAGCACCCTGAGGTGCTTGGAGACGGTCGGCTGACTCATCCCAAGCGCGTCGGCCAGGTCGCCGACGCTGCTCTCGGCACGGCGCAGCCGTTCCAGGATGCGGCGCCGGCTCGGCTCGGCCAGCACGGCGAAGGCGTCGACGGACACCAGCCCAATATGCCCTCTCGCTCATATGCCTGTCAAGTAATACACGCTGGTCCCGACGCCCCCGGGACCGCGCCGCGAAGTCATGCCGCAGCGCTGAGCCCGCCCGGACCGGCCGCCCGGGGCGCCGGCTTCGGTCCGGGCGCGGGGTCGGGCTCGGGCTCCGGGGTGGGTGCCGGCACCGGAGCGGTCGGGTACGCCGACGGCGCGCCGGCCGGGTCGGGGCCCACGCCGGTCGGGTCGATCTCCTCCTCGGAGGGGTACACGTCGCCGCGCAGGGTCGGATCGTGGTAGCTGCTCATCCGGGTAGGGTTCCCCGTCCACGCCGCCGCAACCGTGCCCGATCGTCCGGTGTCCACCCCTTGACAAGGCGACGGATGATGCACCCGACGATGGGCCGCGAACGGGGGTACGACCACATGGAACTGCGCCGGGACCGGGGCCCGCTGGTGCTGGCCACCGTCTGCGTGGTCGGCGGCGTGACGGTGCTGATCGTCGGCGGCGACCGGGTGCTGCGGACGCTGGCCGCCCTGGGCGCCGTCATCCTCGGCGGCGTGGTGCTGCTCGGCGCGCTGCGACCGTTCCGCTTCGTCATCGGACCGGACGGGCTGGACGTGCGGCGGCCGGGACTGCGCGGCACGTACCGGTGGGACCAGTTCGACGCCCTGGTGCTCGACGACGCACCCCGACCGGGCTCGCGGTCCGGCTCGTCCCGGCTGCTCGGGGTGCCGGGCACCGCGCTGCCACCCGGCCCGCCGGCCACCGCGTACCACCCGGCCGACGGGCGGGCCGCGATCGAGCTGCTCGACCTGGCGCAGGTGCGCCAGGCGCCCGACGAGGTGGCGGCGGCGCTGGCCCGGTACGCCGGCGACCGCTTCATCGACGCCCGGGCCCGTCCCGCCGACGCGTCGCCCGACCGCCCCGCGAGCGACGGGAGCGATCGGGCGGCGAGCGACGGGCCGGTGAACGACCAGCCGGCGAGGGACCGGAGGACGACCTCGTGAGCGACGGCCCCGCCGCCTGCAACTGGGCCGGCAACGTCCGCTACGCCGCCCGCCGCCGGCACACCCCGTCCAGCATGGACGAGCTGCGCCGGCTGGTCGCCGGCAGCGAGCGGATCCGGGCCGTCGGCACCGGGCACTCCTTCAACCGGCTCGGCGACACCACCGGGGACCTGGTCTCGCTGGCCAGGCTGCCACCCGCCGTCGAGCTGGACCCGGAGCGCGGCACCGTCACCGTCGCCGCCGCCCTGCGCTACGGCGACCTCGCCACCCGGCTGCACGCCCACGGGTACGCCCTGGCCAACCTGGCCTCCCTTCCGCACATCTCGGTGGCCGGCGCGGTCGCCACCGGCACCCACGGCTCGGGCGACACCCACGGCAACCTGGCCACCGCGGTCGCCGCCCTGGAACTGGTCACCGCCGACGGTGACCTGCTGACCGTGGACCGCGCCGACGAGCGGTTCGCCGGCATGGTGGTCAACCTCGGCGCGCTCGGCGTGGTCACCCGGGTGACCCTGGACGTGGTGCCCACCTTCGACGTCCGGCAGTACGTCCGGCTCGGCCTGCCGCGCGACGCCCTCGACGCCGCCTTCGCCTCGGCGTACAGCGTCAGCGCCTTCACCGACTGGCGCTCCGCGCGGCTCGACCAGGTGTGGCGCAAGCAACGCGTCGACCAGGCGCCGCCCCCGGCCGACTGGCTCGGTACGACGGCGGCCCCGGCGCAGCGGCACCCGGTGCCCGGCATGCCGGCGGAGAACTGCACCCCGCAGCTCGGCGTGCCCGGGCCGTGGCACGAACGGCTGCCGCACTTCCGGCTCGGCTTCACCCCGAGCAGCGGCGACGAGCTCCAGTCGGAGTACCACGTGGCGCGCGAGGTGGCCGCCGAGGCACTCGCCGCCCTGGACGGGGTGGCCGACCGGATCGCCGCCGTGCTGCAGATCTGCGAGCTGCGTACGGTCGCCGCCGATCCGCTCTGGCTCAGCCCGAACCACGGGCGGGACAGCCTCGCCATCCACTTCACCTGGATCGGTGACGCGGCGGCGGTGACGCCGGTGGTGGCCGCGGTGGAGGAGCGGCTGGCGCCGTTCGCACCCCGACCGCACTGGGGCAAGGTCTTCGGGCTGGACCCGGCGGCGGTGGCCGCCGCGTACCCCCGGCACGCCGACTTCCTGGCCCTGGCGACCGACCTCGACCCGGCGGGGAAGTTCCGCACGGAGCTGCTGGACCGCTACTTCCCCCGCCGCTAGCCGTCCGCACGGGGACCGTCCGCGCCGGACGTCGGACCGGTCAGCGGAACCACGATGCCGTGGCGCTGACTAGCCTGGAGACCCGATCGTCCATCGTGGATTCTCGAGGAGCGTGATGGCACCGGAGCTTCCCGGCCCCGACGGCCTGGTGCGGGTCGACAACCGGGACCTGTCCAGGATCAGCGTCGTCGCCCAGTGCCTGGACAACCAGTGGGTCACCAGGGACCTGCTGGAACACATGCTGATCCGCCGGCTGTCCTACGAGGATGTCGAGCGGCGTCGCCGGCAGGACGCCCGGGCCGAGTATCTGCGGTCGTTGCTCAACGCCGAGCAGGTGATCGTCAACCGGGCCTACTTCTTCAACAATCCGGTCGTCTACCAGGACTTCGTCGACCGTGGGCCGCAGCGGGACGCCTTCCGGGCGCTGCTGGACGAGAGCGTGCTGGTGCCCTTCCTGCTCCGGGAGAGGTCGCCCGCCGACGAGCCGCGGTTCACGGTCGACCAGGTCGGCTGGTCGGCGTGGCGGGACCTCCTCGGCGACCTGGACGCCATCCGGTGCCTCCGCCTGAGCTGGGACGACACCGAGAACGACGAGTGCACGCAGCGGCTGATGTTCGAGGAGCTCCACCGCTTCCTGCTGCAGTTGCGCGGCTTCAACCTCGACGCGCTGCGGCGGGACCTGGGTCTCGACGAGGCGGACATCCCGCTGTTGAAGCAGCGGCTGCGGGACGTGACCCTGTGGGCGGCCGACACCGACCGGGCCGACCGGGAGAGCTTCTACCGGACGTTCCTCGTCGAGCCGGGCACGCAGCTGGCCGTTCCACGCCCGCCGCCGGCTGGACGGGTTCGAACTCGTCGCCGTCGACCACGCCTGGTCCGTCGGGCGCGGCCCGCAGGTCGAGGGACCGACCGGGGCGATCCTGCTCCTGCTCACCGGCCGCTACGCGGTCCTCCCGGAGCTCTCCGGCCCCGGCGCCCCCGACCTCACCGCCCGGCTTGCCCCGGCACCTGCCTAACGGCGGCCCGTCGTCATCTGCTCGCGCATGCTGCCGCGCTGCACCGCCCGGCTGATGTCGCTCGGCGAGACGATCCCCACCAGCCGCTGGTCGGTCACCACCAGCGCCCGGCCGTCGGCGCACTCGCTGAGCCGGGGAAGCAGGTCGTTGAGCGCCTCGTCCGGGGCGGCGAGCACCAGCTCGTCGGCCCGGCAGGACACCTCGGCCAGCGTGGTGGTGGCCCGCCGATCGGCGGGGATGCCGCGGACCCGGTCCAGGGTGACCAGCCCGACCGGCCGGCCGTCCTCGGTCAGCGGCAGCGTCGAGTGCCGGTACGCGAAGAGGTAGTGGTCCACGAAGTCGGCGACCGTCATGTCCCCGGACGCGGTCTGCGGCTGCGGCGTCATCACCTCGCCGACCCGGACCCCGCGCAGCGCGCTGCCCGTTCGGGCCTGCCGTTCCTCCATGCCGGCCGCGCCGATCAGGAACCAGCCGATCAGCGCCAGCC
>NZ_QGKS01000131.1 GCF_003172935.1 Micromonospora sicca
GAGCGGGAGGAGATCGGCAGCGACGGCTCTCGCCGCTGCCGATCTCCTCCCGCTCCGGTCGGGCCTGGACCGGCGGGTGCCCCGGGGAGACCGGCGCCTCGGCCGGCCTCTCGATCGGGTAGAAGAAGCCCCGGATCGCCGGGCCGAGGGCACCGAGCCGGTTCATCTTCTTCGGCACCACCCAGCCGACGTAGTCCAGCTCGGCGTGCCCGTCGTGGCCGTCGGCCGCGGTGAGCGGCTGGTGGACCTCGACGAACCGGCCGTCCGGCAGCCGCTTGATGATGCCGGTCTCCACGCCGTGGGCCAGCACCTCCCGGTCGTGCTGCTGAAGACCCAGGCAGATCCGGTAGGTGAAGTAGTAGGCCAGCGGCGGGACGATCAGCAGACCGACCCGGCCCGCCCAGGTCATCGCGTTCAGGCTGACTTGGAACGTGTCCGCGATCACGTCGTTGGCGCCGGAGAGGGTCAACACCAGCCAGAATGCCACGGCCATCGAGCCCGCGGCGGTCCGGGCCGGCACGTCCCGGGGGCGCTGGAGCAGGTTGTGGTGCTTGTAGTCCTTGAGCTGCCGCGCCTCCAGGAACGGGTAGAGCAGGGAGATCCCGACCAGGATGCCGGGCAGCACCACCGTCGGCCAGAAGATCGGCGGGATGACGTACCCGTCGCCGATCGGGATGGTGATCTCCCAGGCCGGCATGAGCCGGGTCGAGCCGTCGAGGAACATGACGTACCAGTCGGGCTGGCTGGCGGCGGACACCACCCACGCCTCGTACGGGCCGAAGTACCAGATCGGGTTGATCTGGAAGAGGCCGCCCATCAGCGCGATCACGCCGAACACGACCATGAAGAAGCCGGCCTGCTTGAGCGTGTAGCGCGGGTAGAACCGCTCGCCGACCACGTTCTCGTTGGTCCGGCCGGGGCCGGGCCACTGGGTGTGCTTCTGCTTGAAGACCAGACCGAGGTGGGCGGTGATCAGCGCCACCAGCAGAGCCGGGATGAGCAGCACGTGGACGATGAAGAACCGGCTGATGATGATCTCGCCCGGGAACTCGCCGCCGAAGATCGACGAGCTGATCCAGGAGCCGATCACCGGGATGGAGAGAATGATCGCGGAGGCGATCCGCAGGCCGGTGCCGGAGAGGCCGTCGTCCGGCAGCGAGTAGCCGGTGAAGCCGGCCAGGAAGCCGACCCAGAACAGCAGCGAGCCGATGATCCAGTTCGCCTCACGCGGCTTGCGGAACGCGCCGGTGAAGAAGACCCGCAGCATGTGCACCACGATCGCGGCCATGAACAGCAGCGCCGCCCAGTGGTGCATCTGCCGCATGATCAGACCGCCCCGGACCTCGAACGACAGGTTCAGGCTGGAGGCGTACGCGGCCGACATCGGGGTGCCGCGCAGCGGGGCGTAGCTGCCGTTGTAGACGACCTCGTTCATCGACGGATCGAAGAAGAAGGTCAGGAAGACACCGGTCAGCAGCAGCACGATGAACGAGAAGAGCGCGATCTCGCCGAGCAGGAAGGACCAGTGGTCCGGGAAGACCTTGTTCAGCAGCGCGCGCAGCGGGGTGGCCGCCTGGAAGCGGTCGTCCAACGCACCGGCGGTCTTGCCCGGCACCGTTGCCATGTCAAGTTTTCTGCGCTTCATGGCCGCTCCCAGAAGTCGGGGCCGATGGTTTCGGTGTAGTCCGACTTCGCCACGAAGAAGCCCTCTGCGTCCACCTCGATCGGCAGCTGCGGGAGCCGCCGGCTGGCCGGGCCGAAGATGGGTCGGGCGTTGTCGGTGATTTGGAACTGTGACTGGTGGCACGGGCAGAGCAGGCGGTTGGTCTGCTGCTCGTACAGGCTGGCCGGGCAGCCGGCGTGCGTGCAGATCTTGGAGAACGCCGCGTAGTTGCCCCACATGTAGTCGCCGTGGCCGACCCGCGCGTTGTTGGCGCGCGAGTCTCGCGCGTCGTCCTCGCGCATGTGGATCAGCAGGGTCGGCGAATCGGCGTGCTTGTTGCTCACGCCGTGCTCGATGCCCGGGAACACCGTGATCTGGCCGCCGGCGCTGATGTCCGCCGGGCGGACCGGCCGGCCGTCCTCGCGGACCAGCCGGATCTGCTTGCCGCCCTCGGCCGGCGCGAAGCCGGTGGTGAACATCTGGTTGTCCTTGTGCGGGTCGGAGATCAGGCCGCCGACCAGCGGCGCCGCGACGACCGCGCCGACCGGCGCGAGACCGGCGAGCAGCGAGATGCCGAGCAGCGGCCGGCGCCGTACGCCCATCTCGTCGGCCAGGTACAGCATGGTCGCACCGGTGATCTTGCGATCGTCCGGGGAACTCGGCTGGTCGTGCCGGTCCTGGATCGAGACCTCCTTGGGCAGCAGCTTCTTGCCCCAGGTGAGGATGCCGAAACCGATGCCGAGGAGCGCGACGCCCAGGGTGAGGCCGAGCAGCGGGGTGTAGTACTTGTCCCCGCCGCGGCCGGCCTTCCACTCCCACGGCCACCAGATGTAGATGACCAGGAAGGCGGTCGAGGCCAGGCCGGTCAGCAGGAACATCCCGGAGACCAGCCGGGTCAGCCGGCGCTCGGCCCTGGTGCCGGGGACGACCTGCGGCTCGTAGTGGACGATCTCGATGTCGTCCCGCCGGGCGCCCTCCTCGACGATGTCGAACCGGGAGAGCCGGGGGTCGTTCACGTCGAGCGGCTCCCGGCCCTGCGGGGCCTGGTGCTCGGTGTGGGTGCTCATGCCGTCACCTCGCTACGGGCGGCGCCGGAGCCCGGCACCGCAGCACTGAAACGAATGATCCGCTCGGTCACGACTTGCCCGCAATCCACAGGCTCGCGAAGACCAGCGCGACGATGCCGATCAGGAAAGCCGCCAGACCCTCGGTGGACGGCCCGTACCGGCCGAGGCTGAAGCCGCCCTGGTCCTGGTTGTGCTTCAGGTTCTCCTGGATGTAGGCGATGATCTGCGCCTTCTGCTCCGGCCGCAGCTGGTTGTCGCCGAACACCGGCATGTTCTGCGGGCCGCTCAGCATGGCGGCGTAGATCTGCCGGTCGCTCGCCGGCTTCAGGTTCGGAGCGTACTTGCCGGAGGAGAGGGCGCCGCCGCGACCGCCGAAGGCGTGGCACTGCGAGCAGTTGATCCGGAACAGCTCACCACCGGCGGAGATGTTCGCGCCCTCGTGCAGGTTGTTGCCCGCGGGCACCTGCGGACCGCCACCCAGCTCCTGGATGTACTGGCCGAGCTGGCGCACCTGCTCGTCGGTGAACTGCGGGGGCTTCCGCATGGCCTGGGCTTCCTGCCGGGCCAGCGGCATCCGACCGCTGCCGACCTGGAACTCGACCGAGGCCGAGCCGACTCCGATCAGGCTCGGCCCGCGTCCCTCGACACCCTGGGCGTTGCGACCGTGACAGGTCACACAGCTCACGTCGAACAGCGCCTTGCCCTCGCCGGCGGCCGCGCTCATCGGCGGGTTTTCCTGCGCCTGCACGCCGGGGGCGAAGACGGTGTAGGCGCCGCCGGCCAGCGTCAGCGCGGCGATCAGCCGGACCGCGGCGCCCAGCCGGCGGCGGCCCCTGCTGCGCGCTACGGGCCGCCCGCGCAGGCGCGCGAGCAGACCGCGTCGGCGGTCGTTGTCAGAAGTCATGACCTGTGTCCTTAACCGGTTGGACCTTGTCTCAGGGGGACGGGGCAGCGGCGCGGTTCGTGACGCGCCAAGATCACTGGAGCCAGTAGATCATGGCGTAGAGGCCGATCCACACGACGTCGACGAAGTGCCAGTAGTACGACACGACGATCGCCGACGTGGCCTGCGCCGGGGTGAACCGGCCCATGGTGGTGCGGATCATGAAGATGATGAAGGCGATCAGACCGCCGGTCACGTGCAGACCGTGGAAGCCGGTGGTCAGGTAGAACATCGACCCGTAACCGTCTCCGTTGATCTTGACGCCCTCTTCCACCAGGTTGCGGTACTCGTTCGCCTGGCCGAGCACGAAGATCAGACCCATCACGAAGGTGATCGTGAACCAGCGCCGCAGGGCGTGGACGTCACCCTTCTCCGCCGCGAAGACACCGAGCTGGCAGGTCACCGAGGACAGCACCAGGATCACCGTGAAGGTGGTCGCGTACGGGATCTTCAGGATCTCGGTGTGCTTCTCCCACTGCTCCGGCGCCGCCGCGCGGATGGAGAAGTACATCGCGAACAGCGCCGCGAAGAACATGAGTTCGCTGGAGAGCCACACGATCGTCCCGACGCTGACCATGTTGGGTCGGGTCAGGGAGTGGATCCGGCTCTTGTCAATGGCTGGGGCCGCAGTCACGCGGTCATTATTGCCCTTGGCCGGGACCGGCGATCAGCGGGGTGGCAAACCTGCGCCTTCCGTGGCCCGATAGGGCTGGTCCGGTTCGCCTGACCTACCCTGAAAAGCGTGCTGCACGTCGATCCGATCTTCGCCGCGACCTCGGTCGCCCCGTCGACCCTCACGGCGGGGGGCGAGGCCGTCCCGCCGCCCTTCACCGTGGCCCGGGTGTTCACCGAGACCCGGCTGGACAGCTGGCTCGCCCTCGGGCTGGTCGTCGCCGCCGGGCTCTACCTCTACGGCGTCTACCGGCTGCGGCTGCGCGGCGACCGCTGGGCGGTCGGCCGCACCGTCTGCTTCCTCGGCCCGGGGCTGGGCGGCATCGCCTCGGTCACGGTCAGCGGGCTGCACGCGTACGACACCGCGCTGCTGTCGGTGCACATGATCCAGCATATGGTGCTGTCCATGGTGGCGCCGATCTTCCTGGCCCTCGGCGCGCCGGTGACGCTCGCCCTGCGCACCCTGCCGGTCCGCCCGCGCAAGCGGCTGCTCGCGATCGTGCACAGCCGGGTCGCCCGGGTCTACACCTTCCCGCTGGTGGCGTTCGCCATCTTCGTGGCCAACCCGTTCGTGCTCTACTTCAGCGACCTGTACCACTACACCCTCGAGCACGCCTGGGCGCACGAGCTGGTGCACGCGCACTTCATCATGACCGGCTGCGTGTTCTTCTGGCCGCTGGTCGGCCTGGACCCGCTGCCGGGGCGCTGGCCTTACCCGGCCCGGGCGCTGCTGATGGTGCTCTCCGTGCCGTTCCACACCGTGCTCGGGCTGACCATCATGCAGAGCACCACGCTCTTCGGCGGCGACTGGTACCCGTCGCTGCACCTGAGCTGGTCGAACCCGTGGGACGACCAGGTGGTGGCCGGTGGCGTGCTCTGGGCCGGCGGCGAGTTCGTCAGCGTCACCATGCTGGCCGTACTGGTCGTCCAGTGGGTGAAGCAGTCCGAGCGGGAGGCCCGCCGGGTGGACCGCGAGCTGGACCGCCAGGAGGCCCGGCAACGCGCCGCCGAGTCGGCCGCCTGACCGGTCCCGGAGGGTACGCCCACCGGCCGGCCAGGGCGGGCCGTCCAGCCCGATGTGACGACCGCTACCATCAGCGGGCAGCTACGAGGTGGGAGCCAAGCCAGCCATGAGTGAGCGCAGCGAACGAATCATCAGGCCCAGTGCGATGGGTCCTCATGACGGCACGGAGCGAAGCGGAGTGCCGGCATGAGCGATCGTCTTTGCACCGTCCTGCTCTACAGCGACGACCCCGAGGTCCGCGACCGGATGCGGCTGGCCGTCGGCACCCGGCCCGCGCCGGGGCTCGAGATCGAGTTCGTCGAGGCCTCCGACTACGCCGAGTGCGTCCGGCTGGTCGACGACTACGAGATCCACCTGCTCCTGCTCGACGGCGAGGCCACCCCGGGCGGCGGCATCGGCATCGCCCGGCAGATCAAGGACGACCGGGACGACGCCCCGCCGACCTGCGTGGTGATCGCCCGGGCGGCCGACCGCTGGCTGGCCGCGTACGCCGAGGTCGACGCGACGCTGGTGCACCCGCTGGACCCGGTGACCACCGGCACCACCGTCGCCGAGCTGCTGCGGCGTACGCCCGCCGCGGCCTGAGCCACCCCCTCGGCGCCACGGCATCGCGGCCGTGGCGCCGACGTCGTTCCTCACCCGCATCTCCACGCCCGCTCGGGAGGCCCGCCATGGGCGAACGGACCTGGCCGCTGCTGCTCAACGCGCTGCTGCGCGGCGAGGAGCTCACCACCGCCGACACCGCCTGGGCGATGGACGAGATCATGACGGGTGCGGCCACCCCGGCCCAGGTCGCCGGCTTCGCCGTGGCGCTGCGCGCCAAGGGTGAGACCCCGGCCGAGCTGGCAGGCCTGGTGGAGGCGATGCTCGGCCGCTCCGTCGAGGTGGTGCTGCCCGAGGAACTGCGCCGCACCGCCCTGGACGTGGTCGGCACCGGCGGTGACCTCGCGCACACGGTCAACATCTCCACCATGACCGCGCTCGTGGTGGCCGGTGCCGGGGTACGCGTGGTCAAGCACGGCAACCGGGCCGCCTCGTCCTCCTGCGGCACCGCGGACCTGCTGGAGTACCTGGGCGTCCCGCTGGACCTGACCCCCGAGCAGGTGGCCCGGTGCGTCGACGAGGCGGGCATCGGCTTCTGCTTCGCGGCCCGGTTCCACCCCGGCATGCGGCACGCCGGCCCGGTGCGCCGGGAGATCGGCGTGCCCACCGCGTTCAACTTCCTCGGCCCGCTGACCAACCCGGCCCGCCCCCGGGCCGGCGCGGTCGGCTGCTTCGACCTGCGGATGGCGCCGGTGATGGCCGCCGTCTTCGCCGACCGCGGCGACTCGGTGATCGTGATGCGCGGCGAGGACGGGCTGGACGAGTTCACCACCGCCGCGCCGACCCGGGTCTGGGTGGCCCAGCAGGGCACGGTGAGGGAGTCGCTGCTGGACGCGGCCGACCTCGGCGTGTCCCGGGCCACCCTGGCGGACCTGCGGGGGGGAGACGCGGCGTACAACGCCGGGGTGGCGCGGCGGCTGCTGGCCGGCGAGACCGGCCCGGTCCGCGACGCCGTGCTGGTGAACGCCGCGGCGGCGCTGGCCACCCAGGGGCCGCTGGACGGTGACCTGATCGAGGCGCTGCGGGCCGGGATGGCCGCCGCCGCCGAGTCCATCGACTCCGGCGCCGCCGCCGGCGCGCTCGACCGCTGGCTCGAGGTCGCCGGCACGCTCTGACCGCCGCCGCGGCGCACCCGTCCGCATCCGGGGCGCGGCCGGCATGCGCCGGTCCGGTTCCGGTCGGGCGGGTCCGAAACGGAAGTGTCGGACCCGCGTGCCAAACTACATGGGAGTAATTTTCCGCTTTCCGCCGATGGCGGCCCTGCCCGTCGGCGGGCACCGGAGCGAGAGGAGACGCCCGTGTCGGACCGCGAGCTCTACTGCGACAGCTGCGAGGGCGTTGTGCCGTTCGAGGCCCCGCCCTGCGCCGACGGCCACGGCGTCGACTGTCCCGAGCTGGTCTGCACCGGCTGCGGCGCGGCCGTGCTGATCGCCACGTTCACCTTCCGCGCCCCGCGGCTGGCCAGCCGCCGCCGCGTCACGCCCCACCGCCGCGCCGCCTGACCCACGCCCTCGCCGGCACCGTCGGCCCGGCCCGTCCCAGTCCGGCTTCCACGTCACCTCGCCGAGCTGGCGCGAACGAGGCCCGTCCGACACCGCCACATCGGCGATGTCCGCCGTCCGAAGCCGCCCTGACGGCGAACGGCCCGCGTCCTGCCAGGACGCGGGCCGTTCGAAAGCCGTCAGCTCAGTGCTCGGCGGTGCGGCGGGTGCCGGTGTAGTACTCGAAGAGCAGGCCACAGGCGGCGAAGATGACCGTCACCAGGCCCAGGCCCAGCAGCCAGAACTGCCAGAAGACCAGCCCCAGACCGGCGACCGCGGCGGCCAGCGCCAGCCCGAACGGCCAGTAGCTGCCCGGGCTGAAGAAGCCGACCTCGCCCGCGCCGTCGGCGATCTCGGCGTCCGCCCGGTCCTCCGGGCGCAGGTCGATGCGCCGGGAGACGAACCAGAAGAAACCACCGCACATCGCGCAGAGCAGGAAGGCCAGCAGCAGCGCCACCGTGCCGACCCACTCGACCCGGCTGCCCTCGCCGTACGTCCAGGCGCCGTAGAGGATCGCGATGCCGAAAAGGAACGTCCCGACGATCAGGAAGATTTTCCACTCGGTCTTCATGCCGGATCCCTCAGCTTCCCGCGCCGGCCGAGGCGTCGCTCGGGTTGAAGTTGTTCTTGTCGCGCCGGGTGTTGAACGGCTCCGTCTTCGTGGCGTACTCGGGCCCGCCGATCGCCTTGAGCGCCTCCTGCGTCGACTTGCCGGCCTTCTTGGCCGCCAGGAACTGCTCGTACTTCTCCGGCGAGACGACCCGCACCTCGAAGTTCATGAAGGCGTGGTAGCTGCCGCACAGCTCGGCGCAGCGACCGACGTACGCGCCCTCCCGGTCGAGGCTGGAGATCTCGAAGACGTTGCGGATGTTGCCCGGCATGACGTCCCGCTTGAACAGCAGCTCCGGCACCCAGAAGGAGTGGATGACATCGCGGCTCTGCTCCTCGAACCGGATCGACTTGCCGGTCGGCAGGACCAGCACCGGGATGACCTCGCTGGTGCCGAGGACCGAGGCGACGGTGTTCGCGTCGCGGCCCTGGCCGTCGCGGTAGTTGAACTGCCAGTTCCACTTGAAGGCGACGACCTCGACGGTGACGTCGGGGTTCTTCGTCGTCTTGTTCACGTTCGTCTGCACGATCGCCGTGTAGTAGAAGAGCACGGAGACGATCAGGATCGGCGCGATGGTGTAGAGGAACTCCATCGGCATGTTGTAGCGGGTCTGCACCGGCAGGTCGTTGCCCCGCTTCCGGTAGCGGATCACGCACCAGAAGATGAGGCCCCAGACGAACACGCCGACCGCGAGCGCCGCGATGCAGGACGCGATCCACAGGTCGTACATCCGGTGGGACTCGGGGCTGATGCCGCCCTGCGGCCAGCCGAAGCCGCCGAACGTCCGGCCGACGTCGCAGCCGGTGAGCAGAACCAGCAGCGCCGCTCCGCCGAGCCCGAGCCCGGCGAGTCGACCAGCACCACGCCGCCGGCGCCCACCGGCTCCTGGGGAAGCGCTGTGCCGTACGGCCGTCGGCCGTACCTCCGAACTCCTTGCGACCACCTGGTCCTGCCTCCCTAGCGCGCCGCGGTGGTTCTTTCCATCAGCACCGACGGCAAAGGCGTCACCGACGGTCGCAGATTACTCGACCATGACGGGCCTGACCGTGTTGGGGTCACTGTCCGCCCCCATCGGGGGGATCATGCGCGTACCGGCGCGATAGCGTGGGTGTTCGTGAGCGCATCCCCGGTCTACCTGGACGCGGCCACCGCCGCGCCGCTGCACCCGGTCGCCCGGCAGGCGATGCTGGCCGCCCTCGAGGACGGCTGGGCCGACCCCGGCAGGCTCTACACCCAGGCCCGCCGCGCCCGGCAACTGCTCGACGCCGCCCGCGAGGCCACCGCGGCCACGCTCGGCGTCCGCGCCGACGAACTCTCCTTCACCCCCAGCGGTACGACGGCGGCGCACGCCGCCGTGCTCGGCGGGCTGATCGGCCGGCGGCGGGTGGGGGCGATCCTGGTGCACTCCGCGATCGAGCACTCCGCGGTGCTGCACGCCGCCGAGCGACACGTGGCCGGCGGCGGCAGCGCCGTCTCCGTACCGGTGGACCGGGCCGGCCGGCTCGACCTGGACGCCTGGTCGGCGGCGGTCCGGGCGCCCGGGGTGGCGTTCGCCGCGCTGATCGGCGCCAGTCACGAGGTGGGCACCGTGCAGCCGGTGCCGGCGGCGGCCGCCGGGTGCGCCGACGCCGGGGTACCGCTGTATGTCGACGCCGCGCAGTTGATCGGCCGGGCGCCGGTGCCGGCCGGCTGGTCGGTGCTCAGCGCCAGCGCGCACAAGTGGGGCGGGCCACCCGGCGTCGGTCTGCTGGTGGTCCGCAAGGGCACCCGCTGGGAGTCGCCGTTCCCGGCCGACGAGCGGGAGTCGGGGCGTACCCCCGGAGTGTTGAACCTGCCGGCGGTGGTGGCGGCGGCGGCGAGCCTGCGCGCGGCGGCGGCCGACGCGGCGGCCGAGACGACCCGGCTGGCGCCGCTGGTGGACCGGATCCGGCACCGGGTGGCGGCCGAGGTGCCGGACGTGGAGGTGGTCGGCGACCCGGTCGACCGGCTCCCCCACCTGGTCACCTTCTCCTGCCTCTATGTGGACGGCGAGGCGCTGCTGCACGCGCTGGACCGGCGGGGCTTCGCCGTCTCCTCCGGCTCCTCGTGCACCTCGTCGACGCTGCGGCCGTCGCACGTGCTGGAGGCGATGGGGGTGCTCTCGCACGGCAACGTCCGGGTGTCGCTGCACCGGGAGACCACCGAGGCGGACGTCGAGCGGTTCCTCGCCGAGCTGCCCGGCATCGTCGCCGACCTGCGCGCCGAGGCGGGGGTGGTGGGGCTGTGAGCGAGCCGGACGAGGTGCTGGACTGCCGGGGTCAGCGCTGCCCGCTGCCGGTGATCGCCCTGGCCCGCCGACTCCCCCAGCTGCCGGTCGGCGCGGTGCTCCGCGTCCTCGCCGACGACCCCGCCGCGGCGGTGGACATCCCCGCCTGGTGCCGCATGCGCGCCCAGGAGTTCCTCGGCGCCGTAGCGGGCGGATCCAGCTACGACGTCCGGCGGAGCCGGTGACGGGTCAGGCGAGATAGCTGAGGATGGCGGGGAGGGGGTCGGTGGCGACCGTGGTGTCGACCACCAGGCGGGGGCCGATGATCGGCTCGTACTCGGCCCGGCGGAGCAGGGTCTGTTCCCAGGTGGGCAGGTGCGGGTCGGGCTCGGCGGGCAGCCGCGCCTCGACCCGGCGGCGGTGCTCCGCCTCGTCCCCGCAGTGCACCTCGATCACCCGTAGCGGCACGCCGGCCCGCTCCGCCAGGTCGTGCCAGAGGCCCCGAGCGCTGGCCACCGGGTTGACCGCGTCGACCACCACGCTCAGCCCCAGCCCGAGCTGCACCTCGGCGAGATCGGCGACCGCGCCGTAGGCGGCCATCCCGGGCACGTCGCCGACCAGCCCGTACCGGCCCATGGCCCGCTCGACCGGGTCCACCGGCAGGACCGGGGCGTGCAGCGCCGCGCCGAGCCGGACGGCCAGCGTGCTCTTGCCCACCCCGGGCAGGCCGGCGAACGCCACCAGCACCGGACCGACGGCGGCGGCCGCACCGGGGCGGACGGCACCCGGATCCACCCGGCCGGAGACGCCGGGCTGGTCGCGGTCGGGTACCGCGGAGGTCATGGGAGCAGGTGCGGCCGGACGTCCTCGGCGGCCGCGTCGCCGTACGACTCGGCGAGGCGCTTCACGAACAGGTCGCGGCGGACCTCGTACTCCTGGGTGCCGACGGTCTCCAGGACCAGGGTGGCGAGCAGCGAGCCGACCTGGGCGGCCCGCTCCAGGCCCAGCCCCCAGGACAGGGCGGTGAAGAAGCCCGCCCGGAACCCGTCCCCGACGCCGGTCGGGTCGACGGCCTGGATCTCCCGGGCGATCGGGACGTGGATGGTGTCGAAGTCCCGGCCGGCGATCTCCGCGCCGTCCTTGCCCAGCGTGGTGACCCGGACCTTGACCCGCTCCAGCAGCTGCGCGTCGCTGAGACCCGCCTTGCTCTGCAGCAGCGACTTCTCGTAGTCGTTGGTCATCAGGTACTCGGCGCCGTCGATCAGGCCGAGCACGTCCGCGCCGTCCATCCGGGCCAGCTGCTGGGACGGGTCGGCGACGAAGGCGTACCCGCGCTCCCGGCACTCGGCCGAGTGCCGGATCATCGCCTCGGGGTCGTTGGCACCGACCAGCACCAGGTCGAGGCCGCCGAGCCGCTGGGCCACCGGGGCCAGCTCGATGTTGCGGGCCTCGCTCATCGCCCCCGCGTAGAAGGAGGCGATCTGGCACATGTCGGTGTCCGTGGTGCAGACGAAGCGGGCGGTGTGGGCCACCTCGCTGACGTGCACCGAGTCGCAGTCGACCCCGTGCCGCTCCAGCCAGGAGCGGTAGTCGGCGAAGTCGGCCCCGACGGCGCCCAGCAGCACCGGGCGCAGCCCGAGCTGTGCCATGCCGAAGGCGATGTTGGCCGCCACCCCGCCCCGGCGCAGCACCAGGTCGTCCACCAGGAAGGACAGCGACACCTTGTGCAGCTGGTCGGCGAGGAGCTGGTCGGCGAAGCGACCGGGGAAGCTCATCAGGTGGTCGGTGGCGATCGAGCCGGTCACGGCGATCTTCATGTCAGCCCTCGGGGTCGGCAGCACGGCGCCGGTCAGCCTACCGGCCCGTTCGGCACGCCGGTCGCGGGTCGGTCGAGAACCGGTCGACCCACGCATACCCGGACGCCACCCGCCCGGACACCCGGGAGACACGAAGAAACGGCGGGACCACCCGCGAAGGGTGGTCCCGCCGTTTTCGTCACGTCACCGTCGACCGGTACGGGCCGGCCGGCGTCGACTCAGCTGAAGGAGTCGCCGCAGGCGCAGGAGTTGCCGGCGTTCGGGTTGTCGATGGTGAAGCCCTGGGCGTCGATCCGGTCGGCGAAGTCGATCGTCGCGCCGGCCAGGTAGGGGGCGCTCATCCGGTCGACGACGACCTCGACACCGTCGTAGTCGGTGACGATGTCACCGTCGAGCGACCGCTCGTCGAAGAAGAGCTGGTACCGCAGGCCGGAGCAGCCGCCCGGCTGCACCGCGATCCGGAGCCGCAGGTCGTCGCGGCCCTCCTGCTCGATCAGGGCCTTGACCTTCTGCGCCGCGACGTCGGTGAGGACGACGGAAGTAGGGGCCTTGGCCTCGGTCGACTCGGTCTGCGCTGGCGTGGTCACGTGGAAATCTCCCTGCGCGGTATGGGTCCGGACGCACTGGCCAACGTCGCGCGTCCGCCAGTGATTCCCGGTGTGGTCCAGATCCGATCGTACGCCGCCCCGGCGGGCGTCACCTCCGGTGGCGTGCTCCGGGGCGGGTGAGCCGCGCCGCAGGCAGCGGCCGCTCAGCGGCTCCACTGCCGGGCCAGCCGGGCGCCGAGCGCCCGCAGCCCCTCGGCGGGCCGGCCCATCGCCGCCTCCACCCCGCCGCGTTCCTCGCCGCCGAAGTGCTCCACCAGGCTGTACGCCTCGGTGACCCCGGCCGCGGCGGCCTCCCGGCGGCCCGTGCTCACCCGTCCCGCCAGCACCACGCAGGGCACGCCGCGGTCCCGGGCGGCCCCGGCCACCCCGGCCACCACCTTGCCGCGCAACGACTGGTGGTCGAAGGAGCCCTCCCCGGTGATCACCAGGTCGGCGCGGTCGAGCGCGGCGTCCAACCCGATGGCCCGGGTGACCAGGCCGATGCCGGACTCGCACCGGCCGCCGAGCGCCAGGATCGCCGCGCCCAGCCCGCCGGCCGCGCCGCCGCCGGGCAGCGCGCCCAGCCCCGGCGGGCAACCGGGCAGCTCGCGTTCCAGCACGGCCGCGAAGCGTTCCAGCGCGGCGTCGAGGAGTAGCACGTCCGCCCGGGTGGCGCCCTTCTGCGGGCCGTAGACGTTGCTGGCGCCGTGCAGCCCGAGCAGCGGGTTGTCCACGTCGGTGGCGGCCACCAGGTCCGCCCCGCGCAGCCGGGGCGCGCCGTCCAGCGCGGCCACCGCGGCGAGCGCCGCTCCCCCGTACGGCAGGGCGTGGCCGGCCTGGTCGAGGGGGGTGACGCCGAGCGCGGTGAGCATGCCGGCGCCCCCGTCGTTGGTGGCGGAGCCACCCAGCCCGACCACCACGGTCCGGGCCCCGGCCTCGACGGCGGCGGCCACCAGCAGCCCCAGCCCGTACGAGGTGGTGGCCTTCGGGTCCCGCTCGGCGGCGGTGAGCAGGTGCAGCCCGCACGCCTGGGCGCTCTCCAGGTAGGCCACGCCGTCGTCGGTGAGCAGGATCTCACCGGCGGCGGGCCGGCCGAGCGGGTCCACGGTCGGCACCGGCAGCCGCCGGCCGCCGAGCGCCTCGGCGAGGACGGCGACGAAGCCGGGCCCGCCGTCGGCGAGCGGCCGGATCAGCAGGTCGTCGCCGGCGGCCACCTCCCGCCAGCCGTCGGCCACCGCGGCGGCCACCTCCTGAGCCGGCAGCGTGCCGGCGAACTTGTCCGGGCAGAGCAGCACGCGCATGCCCAGCAGTGTGGCAGCCCACACCTGGAGCGGCTGCGCGCCGGTCCCGCTGTGGGACCATGGGAGGCGTGACTTCGACCTGGGTTGAACCCTCCAACACCGCCACTGCGCTGCTGCTCCTCGGCCGCGGCAGCGACCCCGCCACCGAGCGTGGCGTGGAGTGTCCGGGTGACCTCCCCGCGCCGAGCGACCCGGACCTGGTGGCCCGGGCGGCGGCGGCCAAGGCCGCGCTCGGCACGAAGGTGTTCGTGCTGGGCCACCACTACCAGCGCGACGAGGTGATCCAGTTCGCCGACGTGACCGGCGACTCGTTCAAGCTCGCCCGCGAGGCGGCGGCCCGACCCGACGCGGAGTACATCGTCTTCTGCGGCGTGCACTTCATGGCCGAGAGCGCGGACATCCTCACCTCGGACGCGCAGAAGGTGATCCTGCCGGACCTGGCCGCCGGCTGCTCGATGGCCGACATGGCGGTGCTGTCGCAGGTCGAGACCGCCTGGGACGTGCTGACCGAGCTGGGCGTCGCGGCCGACACCGTCCCGGTGACGTACATGAACTCCTCGGCGGACATCAAGGGCTTCGTGGGGCGCAACGGCGGGGTGGTCTGCACCTCGTCGAACGCGAAGCGGGCGCTGGACTGGGCGTTCGAGCAGGGGTCGAAGGTGCTCTTCCTGCCCGACCAGCACCTGGGCCGCAACACGGCGGTGCTGGAGATGGGCTTCTCGCTGGACGACTGCGTGCTCTACGACCCGCACAAGCCGAACGGCGGGCTGACCGCGGAGCAGCTGCGCGACGCGAAGATGATCCTGTGGCGCGGGCACTGCTCCGTGCACGGCCGGTTCACCCTGGACAGCGTCAACGACGTCCGGGAGCGGGTGCCGGGGGTGAACGTGCTGGTCCACCCGGAGTGCCGGCACGAGGTGGTCACCGCCGCCGACCAGGTCGGCTCCACCGAGTACATCATCAAGACCATCGAGGCGGCCCCGGCCGGCTCGGCCTGGGCGGTCGGCACCGAGCTGAACCTGGTCCGCCGGCTGGCGCTGGCCCACCCCGACAAGCAGATCATGTTCCTGGACAAGGCGGTCTGCTACTGCTCGACGATGAACCGGATCGACCTGCCGCACCTGGTCTGGGCCCTCGAAGAGCTGGTCGCCGGCCGGGTGGTCAACCAGATCACCGTGGACCCGGACACCGCGCACCACGCCCGGGTGGCGCTGGACCAGATGCTGGCCCTGCCGGGCGCCTGATCACCCTGGGTCACATCGCTGGTACGGAAACGCGCCGGACACCCCGGTTCGTGCCCTCGCTGGCGATGTGACCGATTCCAATTTCCTCACGGACGGCTATGCTGCCGGGGCGACAATATGCGGGCCGTTTTCACCTGGCCGCGTTTCGGGTAGCGATGCAGATCGTGGGCCCCAACCATCTACACGGCAGCACCAACGCGCTGGAGGTTGCGTTGACCGACGACGTCCTGGTCGTACACGGAGGCACTCCGCTCGAAGGGCGGATCCGCGTGCGCGGCGCGAAGAACCTCGTTTCCAAGGCCATGGTCGCCGCCCTGCTGGGTGACTCCCCCAGCCGGCTGTTCGACGTGCCGCGGATCCGCGACGTCGAGGTGGTCCGCGGGCTGCTCGGCCTGCACGGGGTGAAGGTGACCGACGGCGACGAGGACGGCGAGCTGGTCTTCGACCCGTCCAACGTCGAGAGCGCCAGCACCGACCAGATCAACGTGCACGCCGGCTCCAGCCGGATCCCGATCCTGTTCTGCGGGCCGCTGCTGCACCGGCTCGGCCACGCCTTCATCCCGGACCTGGGCGGCTGTCACATCGGGCCGCGCCCGATCGACTTCCACCTCCAGGCGCTGCGCGAGTTCGGCGCGACCGTCGACAAGACCCCGGAGGGGCTGCACCTGTCCGCGCCGAACGGGCTGCACGGCACGAAGTTCGCCCTGCCGTACCCGAGTGTGGGCGCCACCGAGCAGGTGCTGCTGACCGCGGTGATGGCCGAGGGCGTCACCGAGCTGCGCAACGCGGCGGTGGAGCCCGAGATCATCGACCTGATCTGCATCCTGCAGAAGATGGGCGCGATCATCAAGGTGCACACCGACCGGGTGATCGAGATCCAGGGCGTGAAGAAGCTGCACGGCTACACCCACCGGCCGATCCCGGACCGGATCGAGGCGGCGAGCTGGGCGGCGGCGGCGCTGGCCACCCGGGGCGACGTCGAGGTGCTGGGCGCGCAGCAGGCCGACATGATGACCTTCCTCAACGTCTTCCGCTCGGTCGGCGGCGAGTACGAGGTGACCGACGCCCGGCCGCCGAAGCTGGGCGACCCGGGCCAGGAGGGCGGCATCCGCTTCTGGCACCCCGGCGGCGAGCTGAACGCGGTGGCCCTGGAGACCGACGTGCACCCCGGCTTCATGACCGACTGGCAGCAGCCGCTCGTGGTGGCGCTGACCCAGGCCCGGGGCCTGTCGATCGTCCACGAGACGGTCTACGAGCAGCGGCTGGGCTACACCGAGGCGCTGAACACGATGGGCGCGAACATCCAGGTCTACCGGGACTGCCTGGGCGGCACCCCGTGCCGCTTCGGCCGGCGCAACTTCAAGCACTCCGCGGTGATCGCCGGTCCGAGCAAGCTGCACGCCGCCGACCTGGTCATCCCGGACCTGCGGGCCGGTTTCAGCCACCTGATCGCGGCGCTCGCCGCCGAGGGCACCTCCCGGGTGTACGGCGTCGACCTGATCAACCGGGGCTACGAGGACTTCGAGAAGAAGCTGGCCGACCTGGGCGCGCACGTCGAGCGTCCGTGACGTCACACCGCTCTTCCCGCGCCCGGTGCACCCGCGATGTGCACCGGGCGCGGCTGTTTGGCTACCCTTCACCACGTGCCGTCGCTGTTTCGCCGCAAGCCCGCCGACCTCGTCGATGAGTCCGTCACCTCGGTGACGACCGACGAGGAGTCCGTCAACGCCCGCCCCCGGGGCTACACCCCGAGCAAGAAGGAGCTGGGCCAGGTCACGCCGAAGCGGCCGACCGCCGGCCGGCGACTGAGCGCGCCGAGCCGGCCGCTGACCAAGGAGGAGGCGCGGGAGCAGCGCCGCGCGTCCCGGGCCGAGGCGGCCTCGGAGTTCCGCCGCGAGGGCGGGCCGCGCGACCGGGGCCCCGAGCGGCTGCTCGCCCGGAACGTGGTCGACTCCCGGCGTACGGTCGGCACCTGGTTCTTCGGCGGCGCGCTGATCGTGCTGGTCGGCTCCAACCAGGCCATGCCGCCGATCGTCCGGCTGATCTCCAACGTGCTGTGGGGCGCGCTCGCGCTCGGCGTGGTGGTCGACTCGGTGCTGATCTCCCGCAAGATCAAGAAGCTGATGCGGGAGCGGTTCCCGAAGAGCAACGAGAAGCTCGGCTCGCTCTACCTCTACGCGATCATGCGGTCGATCACCTTCCGCCGGATGCGCGCCCCCCAGCCGCAGGTGAACATCGGCGACAAGATCTGACCCCACGCACGTCGACGAAGGCCCCGGGCGCCCACCCGGGGCCTTCGTCACACCTGGGCCGGGCTGCGGTACAGCCGGGCCACGACCTCCTCGATGTCCGGCTCGACGATCGAGATGTCGCGCAGCGCGGCCAGCCCGGCCAGCCCGGCGACCACCTCGGCGACGCCCGCCGACTCCAGCGCGAAGACCAGCCGGTGCCCGTCCGCCTCCACCCGGTGCAGCGGCGCGCCCGGCAGCGTCGGCGGCGCGGGAAGGGCCGTGTCCAGCTCGGCGACGACCAGGCGGCGGGAGCCGTACCGGCTGTGCAGGGCGGCGATCGAGCCGTCGTGCACCACCCGGCCGTGGTCGATCACCACGAGCCGGCGGCAGAGCCGCTCGATGTCGGCCAGGTCGTGGGTGGTGAGCACCAGGGTGGTGTCGCTGGCCCGGCCCAGCTCCGCCAGGAAGCCCCGGACGGCCTGCTTGCTGACCACGTCCAGTCCGATGGTCGGCTCGTCCAGAAAGAGCACCTCCGGGCCGTGCAGGAGGGCGGCGGTCAGCTCGCCCCGCATCCGCTGGCCCAGCGAGAGCTGCCGGACCGGGGTGTCCAGGAACTCGTCGAGGTCGAGCAGGTCACGACAGCGCCGCAGCCGGGTCGCGTGCTCGGCCGCCGGCACCCGGTAGACGTGCCGCAGCAGGTCGAACGAGTCGCGCAGCGGCAGGTCCCACCAGAGCTGGGAGCGCTGGCCGAAGACCACCCCGATGCGCAGCGCCAGCCGGGTCCGCTCGGCCACCGGCCGCAGGCCGCAGACCCGCACCTCCCCCGCCGACGGCATCAGCACGCCGGTGAGCATCTTCAGGGTGGTCGACTTGCCGGCGCCGTTGGGGCCGATGTAGCCGAGCATCTCGCCGCGCTCCACCCGCAGGTCGACCCCGTCGACGGCGGTGACCACCCGCTTCTCCCGGCGCAGCCGGCCGGCCTTCACCCGGACGGTGAACTCCTTGCGCAGCCCGCGTACGTCGATGACCTGGCTCATGACCCCGTGCTCCGGTAGTGGCGGACCCCGACGCGCCAGGCCGTCGCCGCGACGGCGGCGGCCACCAGCGCGACGACCGGCGACGCCCAGCCGGCCCAGGCCGGCAGGCCGAGCGGGTCGGCCCGGCCCAGCAGCGCCAGCGCCGGGTGGTAACTGACGAAGGCGAAGCCCATCCCGTACGCGAAGAGCGTCCGGAACCAGCCGCCGTAGACGGTGACCGGGTACGACGTGAAGTCGCGCCCGCCGTAGGTGACCGAGTTGGCCAGCTCGCCGGAGTCGATCCAGTAGAACGACACCGTCGCCGTGGTCACGAAGACCGCGCCGAAGAAGACCACCGCGGCGAGCGGGGCGACCAGCACCAGCACCAACCGGGCCGGTGTCCAGTCGATCCCGGCCGAGGTGACCGCCACCACCAGCACGGCGAGGCCGAAGAGCGCGCGGGACACCTTGCGCAGCGGCAGGTCCATCAGCAGCAGCTGGGGCAGCGCACCCAACGGACGGACCAGCACGGCGTCGAACAGGCCGGTCCGGACGTACCGGGGCAGCCGCTCGATGTTGCCGACCAGCAGGTCGGCGGTGGCGAACGCGAACGACGACAGTCCGACGATGACCAGCGCCTCGCGCAGCGTGAACCCGCCCAGCTCCCGGGTCACCCCGAAGAGCACCAGCACGGTCACCACGTCGAAGACGGTCGCCCCCACGTTGCCGACCAGGTCCACCACGAACGAGGTCCGGTACGCGGCCTGCGACCGGGCCTGCGCCCCCAGCAGCGCCCGGTACGCGGCCAGCCGCTCAGCCACCCTGCACCACCAGCCGGCGTTCGGCCCGGCGCTGCACCAGCCGGCAGGCGGCGAGGATCAGCACCGCCCAGGCGACCTGGAGCCCCACCAGCCCGAGCTGCGTCGGGGCCGGATCCCGCTCGACCAGCACGTCGAGCGGGGTCTGGAACAGGCTGGGGAACGGGGTGGCGTACCAGAGCGGGAGCTGGAGCCACCCGGGCAGGAAGCGCAGCGGGAAGTAGAGCCCGGCGAGCACCCCGGAGCAGAGCGTCCAGAGGATCACCGCGCCCCGGACGTCCTGCAGCCAGTACGCGGTGGCGTTGACCAGGAACCGGCAGCCGAAGCAGAGCACCACCGCGACCAGTACGGAGAGCGCGAAGAGCGGCACGGTGGCCCACCGCCGGGGCAGGTACACGTCGAAGAAGAGCGGACCGATCAGCACCGGCGGCAGCAGCCGGGAGAGCGAGGCGAACCCCGCGCGGCCCAGGTCGGCGGCCAGGTAGCTGGTCACCGGGTGCACCGGCCGGAGCAGGTCGCTGGCGATCTCCCCGGTCCGGATCCGGTCCGCCAGGTCGGTCCAGCCCCAGAGCAGAATCACCGCCAGCAGGCCCTGCCCGGCCCAGACGAAGGTGGCGAGCTGCGCCCGGTCGTACCCGGCGACGGAGCCGGCCGTGCCGGCCACCGCGAGGAAGATGTAGCAGCGCAGGAAGCCGAAGACCGTGTTGGTGACCACGCCGGCGAGGGCGGCCTGCCGGTAGGTGGCGTGGCGTCGGAAGCCCGCTACTACTATGGCGCCAAATGTCCGAAACCATCGGGTAACGTTTGAGCCCGTGGGCGGCGCCACAGTGGCGGTGACAGAGCCCACGCCGCTACCCTCCTTCCGCAGCCACGACGTGCTGGACCGGGCGACTCTACCGGCACGTGGGGTGCCCAGCGCGACAATTTCCAACGAGGTGACATCGCCGTGAGCGAGCGACGCGAGCCGGCCCCGGGGCCGCGCCGCGCGGGCGGCGACCCGGTGCCCCGATGAGCGGCGGCTACGACCGCTGGCGCGACCCGGCGGAGCCGGCCTGGGTCGCCGAACCGACCACCGAGTGGCACCCCCAGTTCCCGGGCCAGCGCTACCCCGGCGACATCGGCATCGAGTACCTGACCCCGCCCGCCCCGCGCGGGCGGGGTCAGGT